>JBEVCG010000001.1:0-16172 GCA_040514325.1 Thermoproteota archaeon
GCTACCGGCTGGGGGGTTCAGCAGCGGAGTGCAGCAGCTCCCTTAGGTAGTTGGCTAGCGCAGTCCTCGTCGCTATGACTGGGGCGCCGACAATGCTCCGCACAACCTCCTTGTGTGCAGCCGTGTACCCTATGCAGTCCATGATGGCGACCTCCGGGCTTCTCTCAGCCGCTCTGCGCGCGGCTCTGACGAAGTCTTCCACCGACGACTCGTACGGAGATACAGGCACCACGTCGACTGACTCAAAGAGCTGGGACCACCTCTCCCTGGCGTAGCCGACCTGCTCCTCTGCTGGCACGAAGATAGCCGCCCTCCGCGCCTCGCCGCTTACGGGCTCAGCAAACGCCCTCAGGACCCTATCCAGGTACAGGATCGGCGCCCTCGACCTGAACCGGGGGAACTCTCCAGAGCACAGCAGCACTATGAGGTTCACCCCAGCCTCGTTTAGCTGGCTTATCCTCCGCTGTATCAGGGGGATCAGCTTCCGCTTCGACAGCTTCACCTGCCTTCCATCGCGCATCCTCGACACGTAGACCGTATCCCCCGTTTCCGGGGACAGCTTGCCCACGACCTCCTCGTAGGTCATGTCGTCCAGCGCGCCGGCCTCGATAACCTCGACGTCGATTCCCGACAGCTTGAGGAGCTCCGGTACCACGTCATCCCTCGGGCTCTGCCCTATCGTCACGAAGCCCAGCCTAGGACCCCACAACGCCTACAGCCTCCAGGGGAGCTGCTGCAGCGTGGCTGTAAATAGCGTAGCCGCTGCCGGCAGCTGCGAGGCGCCAGCGTTACACAAACCGAGCCCTGAACCGAGGTTTATAGAGCCTTACCGGGGCTCTGAGGAGGTACCTGGCGAGAGGACGGCGGAGCACGCTACCAGGTGGGCGGGGCTTAAGCCTTGAGCCTTCTCAGGTACGTGCTAGATGTAATAGACCTCCTAGACAGGCCGGAGGTTCCCGTTGAGGAGCTGAAGGGCCTCCTGGAGCGTGGAGAGGGCGTAGAGCTTGAGCTGAAGCCCGTTAGGGGCGGCAAGGGGGAGACTCTCTTCGTCAAGTTCACCGTCCGGGGGACAGAGCCTCGGGGAAGGAGGATCAACGTTATAGGGAGGCTTGGCGGCATCGGCGCGCGGCCAGTCCAGCTGGGCCTAGTCTCGGACGCTGATGGAGCCATTGTGGCCCTCTCTGTAGCCGCCAAGCTGGCCGCGATGGCGGAGGCTGGGGACAGGCTACCCGACGACGTTGTGGTAACCACCCACCTCGCCACGAGAGCGCCGGTGAAGCCGTACAAGCCCGCGCCCATGATGGAATCGCCGGTCGACATCTTCGAGCTGCTCGCCCTGGAGGTGGACGAGGAGGCCACGGCGGTGGTCTCCATCGACGCCACGAAGGCCAACCTCGTGGTGAAGCACACGGGCTTCGCCATAACGCCGACGGTCAAGGAGGGCTGGATCCTCAAGGTGAGCAGCGACCTCATAGACATCTACACGAGGGTCACCGGCGAGCCTCCGGTTGTTGTCCCAATAACCATGCAGGACATCCTGCCGTTCTCCACCCCCGTCTACCACATAAACAGCATCGTGCAGCCCTGGATCTACACCTCGGCCCCCGTCGTCGGAGTCGCGATCACGGCTAGAACAGTCGTGCCCGGATCCGCTACGGGAGCCACCAACGCTTGGGCCCTGGAGCAGGCTGCCAGGTTCGTGCTCGAGGTCGTCAAGGAGTACACGATGGGGAGGATAGAGCTCTACGACAGAGAGGAGTGGGAAACCATAATGAAGATCCACGGCCCACTACGCCACATAATGAGCCGCGGTGCGCCTGCTAGGAAGCAAGCGCTACAAAGACGAACCCTTAACGCTTAACAGCGCTGCAGGCGACAAACCAGACGCAGCGAATAGAAGGCGAGGTGGACGTTGAAATGGCGCGTAGCTGCGGGAGAAGGAAAAAGAAGAAGGAGGAGAAGCAGTAGCCCCAGAACCCGCAGCCCAGAGCCCCAGCGCACACCCTCCTTTTTGGGAAAGCTGCGTACCCCCTCCCCCAAGCGTGTCGCGCAGCCCCTACACTACAGGCTCCCCAGCGAGGCTGGGCCAAGGAAGATATCCTCACACTTGAAGGGGGGCATGCTGGTCCACGCGTACGTGCGACGAAAAGGTAACCGGCTATTTCGGCATGGCGCTAGCCAGGGAGGCAGGTGTGCTGCTCCTCCCCCGCTGGGAGAGCCTATGAGGATGGCCCGGCAGCGTATTTAGCAAACTTAGCCTGGGCCTCGAAGAGGGCAGATTCTCCGGCAAACCCCCAGCAAGGTTTCCAGGCTCTATTGCGCGGCTCACAGAGAGTGTAGGCTTGGTGTTAGCGCCGCTACTACACCCGCTGTACTATACCAGGCTACTCTTATTAGCATCCGCTAGGCGCCGGCCTGAACGTGGTAGGGCGCCATGAGCAGCCTAGCCAACTTTGTCGGGGTGGCCATAGACCAGGACACTTGTATAAGCTGTGGAGCATGCATACAGGCATGCCCCCACAGCGCCCTCGAGTTCGACGAGAACATGAAGGCCAGGCTCATATGGGAGAACTGCCGAGACGACTTCAGCTGTATAGAGAGCTGCCCCGTGAACTGCATCTACAAAGTGAGCGAAGCGCCCGAGGAGCTGAAGACCGAGAAGGCTGGCTGGTACAGACTGGGTAGGGAGCTCAGCGAGGAGGAGAAGAAGGCTTTCGAGGAGTGGAGGCAGAAGTACGGGGTGAAGGTAGACCCCGTACAGGCATAGCCCCCCTCTCCCCTCCTAGGGGGCTGCAGCAGAGGGTTTTTCCTAAACGCTCCGTGCAGAGCCCTATAATCCGGTCGAAGGACGTTATTCGCTTTCTCGAGGCTAGGGGCCTCCCAGCCTCCACGCCGGTACCGAAGGCGTAAATTGCCGTGACCACCTCCATTAAAAAATATAAGCCACCTCTAAGCCCACCCTAGTAAACCGAACATACAGTGGGAGTGGCGCACGGTGGGGCGGCAGTCTGCGGTTGGGGTTGTCCTCGTAATTCTGCTGCTACTGGTCTCCGGGCTGGCTGCGGTAGCCGAGCCTAGAGCGGAGCAGTGCGTTAAGGTGTCTCTGCGGTCCGACCTCCTAACGATGAACCCGTTTATGCAGTCGCTGATAGATGAGTCGTCCGTCATGGAGCTGGTGTACGATACGCTGTACAGGCAGGCGCCCAACGGCAGCTTCATCCCGTGGCTTGCCGAGAAGGTTGAGGTGAAGGAGAACGGGACGCTGTGGATATTCCACCTGAGACGCGGCGTTAAGTGGCACGACGGGACCGAGCTCACGGCAGAGGACGTTGCCTTCACCCTAAACCTGACCGTGAAGTACAAGTTCCCTACGAGATCGAACGTCTGGGAGCCCATAGAGAAGGTGTGGGTTGTCGACGACTACACTGTGGCGGTGAAGCTGAAGTACCCCTACGCCGCGTTCGAGCCAGCGCTGGCGTTCCTCTACATAGTCAAGAAGGACAAGTGGGAGAAGGTAGAGGATCCGATGACCTTCTCCAACTTCGAGAACCCCATAGGCACGGGCCCGTTCAAGTGGAAGGAGAGGAGGGCGGGAGACTACATCGTGCTTGAGAGGAACCCGGACTACTGGGCTGGGGCACCGAAGGTTGACTGCGTGATATTCAAGATATACAAGAGCAGCGACGCAGCCTACATCGCGACGCTGAAGGGAGAGATAGACGCGATGAACAACCTGTTCATCCCACCTCACCTGGTGCCGGAAGCCATGAAGAAGGCTGAGGAGGATCCAGCCCTAGAGATACACTTCCGCAAGCCCATATACTTCCAGTACATCACCGTCAAGCTGACCAAGTACCCGTTCAGCATCAAGGAGTTCCGGGAGGCAATGCTGTACGCGATAGACGTGAACAAGATAGTCCAGGTCGTCTACGGTGGGCGCGCTGACCCGGGCAGCCTAGGCACCATGCCGCCGGTATTCGCCGAGATGCCCCAGAAGTGGTACAGACCTGGCCTCGAAAAGGAGAAGCTCTACCCGTTCAACCTGGAGAAGGCCAGGGAGATCCTCGACAAGCTCGGCTTCGTGGACCGCGACGGAGACGGCGTGAGGGAGACCCCAAACGGGACGAAGCTAGAGTTCGAGCTGCTGGCGTCGACGATATACCCCGACAGGATAAGGATAGCCGAGATGGTCAAGGACTGGTTCTCGCAGATAGGAATAAAGGTTAATGTGAAGGCACTCGACCACAGAACGGTTGTGTCGAAGCTCCTGGAGCACGACTTCGACATGGTCGTCATAGGCATATGGCTGACGGATCCCGACGACTGGTACCTGATACTCCACAGCTCGGGCGCGAAGAAGGGAGGATTCAACACAGCGGAGTACAAGAATCCAGAAGTCGACAAGCTCCTCGAAATGCAGCGCATGACCGTCGACGTTGAGAAGAGGCGCGAGCTGCTCTGGAAGATACAGGAGATAGTGGCGCGCGACATACCCTACATACCGCTGGTGCACATACATGAGGCCTACCTCTACAGGGTGGACCGCTTCAGAGGCTGGGTGCTATCGCCAATAATGATGCCGGCGCAGTTCTGGAGCTTCATGTCGCTGGAGCCCGTCACGGCAAAGCCCGCCGAGACAAGCCCCGCGAGCACCGCGCCGGCAACCAGCCCGGCCACGAGCCCGGTGGCAACGGAGACGGTGACGAAGTCGCCCTCGCCCACTACAACTTCACTGCCGGCGACCTCGCCCACAACTACGGCTGCGCCCGGCCCCGGAACCGCAACGGTAGCTCTCACCGTGTTGGTAGTGCTGGTGATCGCCGCTGTGGCAGCCTACCTCCTGAGGAGGCGCTAGCTGTGCCCCGGTGAGGGGGCGCCATGCTGAGGTACATCGCCAGGAAGCTGCTGCAGAAGCTGGCGGTGCTCTACATAATAACTAACTTCGTTTTTCTCATTCCCAGGCTTGCTCCGGGCTCGCCCATAGACTACCTCGTGGAGAACCCCCGCGTACCGCCCGAGGTACGCCAGGAGCTTCTGAGGAAGTTTGGCCTTGATCGCCCCATATTCCCGGACCAGTACGTGGAGTTCCTCAAGGGGCTGGTTAGGCTCGACTTCGGCTACTCGTTCACGTACCAATCCCCCGTGTTCGAGGTTATTGAGGAGAGGCTGTGGTGGTCCATACTCCTCGTGGGCTCCGCTCTGCTCCTATCGGCGCTGATAGGCACGTACCTGGGGATGATTGCGGCATGGTACAGGGGGAGGGTGCGGGACTACGCCCTAACCCTCTCCACGCTGTTCGTCAGAAGCCTGCCCGTATTCTGGGTCGGCATGCTGCTCCTGCTCTTCTTCTCCTACAAGCTCGGCTGGTTCCCAACGGGAGGCGCAACCACGCCCGGCGAAACCTACGAGAACGTGCTAGATAGGGTGGCAGACGTGCTGCACCACCTAGCGCTCCCGCTGACGGCTATAGTGCCGGTGTTCACCGCGAGGTACCTCATGGTCATGAGGAACACCATGGTCGATGTCATGGGGGAGGACTACGTGGTCGTCGCTAAGGCCAAGGGGCTCAGCGATAGGCTGATAATGTGGAAGCATGCTGCGAGGACAGCGCTGCTGCCCCTCGTCACGATGCTCTCGATAGACGTGGGCGCGATCATGGGGGGCGCGGTTATAACCGAGACCGTCTTCTCGTATCCGGGGGTGGGGCTCCTAATATACGAGGCTGTGCTAAACCACGACTACCCCCTCATACTCGGCGCGTTCTTCATCATATCGGTGGTAACCCTCGCCTCCATGTTCGTGGCCGAGCTCCTCTACGCGGCCCTCGACCCGAGGGTGAGGGCTGGTGAGGCTTAGAGCTGGCAGCGGGGTTCTAGGCGTCGTCGTGCGCCACCCCATGGGGCGCGCAGGCTTGGCGATACTCGCACTCTTCGCGGCCATGGCCATACTGGCCCCGGTGCTGGCGCCCTACAACCCCTGGGAGATAGTTGCAATGCCCTTCCAGCCCCCCTCCCGCGAGCACCCGCTGGGGACAAATGACATGGGCCAGGACCTGCTCAGCGAGCTGCTGTACGGAGCGAGGGTCTCCCTATCCATAGGCATCATCGCAGCGTTCACAGCCACGGTTGTAGGGGTGGCGGCGGGCCTCCTGGCAGGATACTACGGAGGTGCGCTGGACAGGGTCGTCACGGGGATAGTTGACGTCTTCCTGCTAATGCCCGCGCTCCCCCTCATGCTGGTGCTTTCAGCTTTCATCGGCCCCGGCTACTTCACCATAATCTTCGTGATAGTGCTGATAAGCTGGCCTCCCGTAGCGCGCATGATGAGGGCCCAGGCCCTCTCGCTCCGCGAGCGGCCGTACGTTGAGGCAGCGAGGGCTCTAGGCGCAGGCAACGCCAGGATACTGCTGCACCACATACTGCCCAACGTGGGCCCGCTGGCCCTAGCCCTGGCGGTCCTCATGATAGGGGAGGCCATGATACTCGAGGCCTCCCTCAGCTTCCTCGGGCTGGGAGACCCGACGAAGAAGAGCTGGGGCATGATGCTTTACTGGGCCTTCCAGACGGGGGCCTTCAGCTACGGCGCGTGGTGGTGGATAGTCCCCCCCGGGGTGTGCATAGCGCTGTCGGTGTTCGGGTTCGCGCTTCTGGGCTACGCTATAGAGGAGTACGCGAACCCTAGGCTGCGCACCTCCGGCGGAGAGCAGTACGGCTAGAGCTTCTGGAGCCCTGCACGGTGGCTAGGCTTTAATCGTCCCGTGGTCCGGAGGCTGTGCGCCTGGAGGCCTGCCTGCGGGGTGGCCGCGCGATGTACAGTGTTAGGGGCAAGGTCTTCATCGTGTCGGGCTCCAGTCGCGGGATAGGTCGCAGCATCGCTGTGGAGGCTGCTAGGCGCGGTGCCCTGGGCGTTGTGGTGAACTACGTTAGGGGTGAGGGCGAGGCCCTCGAGACAGCCAGGATGGTGGAGGAGGCCGGTGCGCGGGCTCTGGTTGTTAGGGCTGACGTCGGAGTTTGGGAGGAGGCTAGGAGGCTCGTGAAGGAGGCCCACAGAGGGTTCGGCAGGGTAGACGTTGTGGTGAACAACGCGGGGATCCTCGCCCCGAAGAGGTTCGACGAGATGGAGCCCAGGGACTGGGAGGAGACGTTCAGGGTGCACGTCTTCGGCTCGCTGAACCTGGCCCGGGCCGCGCTGGACTACATGCGCGATGGCGGCGTGATAGTGAACATCTCCTCCGTGCTGGGGCTAAGGCCCGAGGAGGAGGCCAGCCACTACTCGGCCGCCAAGGCCGCGCTCATAGCGTGGACCATCGCAGCAGCCAAGGAGCTGGCCAGCCGCGGCGTTAGGGTCTTCGCAGTGGCACCTGGAGGCGTGGACACGAGGATGGCGAGGGCCTGGGGATCCCTCGACTGGGTCGAGGAGCAGGTGCCGCTTGCAAGGTTAGCTAGGCCCGAGGAGGTTGCAAAGCTCGTCCTCGACGCAATCGAGAACCCCTACATCACGGGAGACGTGCTCACCATAAGCGGGGGACTGCTGTAGCTGTTCTCCGCCTTCTTCGTGCCACACAGCCTTGGGAGAGGGGAAGGCCGAGCGAGTCTTGTGCCAGCAGGTTTCTAGAGGCTATGGCCGGAGGCTGGAGCTGCATGGGGCCGAGGGGTTGAGATGGCTCAGCAGGACTGCTTGCAGAGAGTGGCGGCTGCCAGTGGGCCTGCTGGCAGAGGCTGAACGCAGCGCAGAGCGGTAGTCTTTTCTCCAACCGTTAGCACATTATATAGCGGCTGTGGAGGGGTTAGATAATGGCACAGCCTCTCGCTTCTGGAGTTGTTGTGGCAACCGTAACCCCGTTCACTGAGGGCGGCGACGTCGACGTTGAGGCCTTCAAAGCCCTCGTCGAGAGGCTTGAAGCTAGAGGTGTCCAGGGCCTCTACGTCGTAGGCACTGTGGGAGAATCCATGTACGTAAGGATCGACGAGAGAATCAGGATTTTCGAGGCGGCTTTAGAGGCTCGAAAGAACCTCAAGATACTGGCAAGCCTCATGGCCGCGACGACGCTGGAGGCAGTCGAGAACGCAAGGAGGCTCCGCGAGGTGGATGTCGACGCGGTGTTCGTTACACCGCCTATATACTACAAGCCCTCTAGGGAGAGCCTGATGAAGCACTTCGTGTCGGTTGCGGAAGCAGCAGACAAACCGCTCTTCATATACACGATATCAAGCTACGTAGGCTACGCGGTGCCCGCAGAGGTAGTGCGGGATCTCGCGCTGGAGCACAGCGGGGTAGCTGGCATCAAGGCGACCGAGCCAGACCTCCACTATCTATTCCAGATAGCGTCGGAGGTTAAGGCTGAGAGGCCCGACTTCACGCTTCTAACGGGGTACGGCGAGTACCTGCTCGACGCGCTGGCTGCTGGCGCCGATGGTGCTGTAGACGGCCTATCCAACGTGGTGCCGGGGCTAACGGCCTCAATATACGAGGCCTGGAGGGGTGGAAGGTACGAGGAGGCTGTCAAGCTCCACAGATCCCTTGCAAGGCTCTCGGCGATTTTCGCGAAGGCTGGCTCTCTGGCAAAAACGCTGAAAGCGCTAATGAAGTCTCTCGGCGTACCCATGTCGGCAAAATCGCGCATACCCGAGCCGGATCCAGACCCGGAAGCCGTCGACAAGCTCTACAAGCTCCTCTGCAGCGACTACAGAAGCTATCTCGTGGAAGCGAGCGGCTGCCCAGCCTAAACAGCCGCTACTGCCGGTAGCGTAAAGGCGGTTGCCTAGACCCTACAGCCTTTTGCGGGAGCACACAGCACCGTACTGCGGGTGGCGGCTCCTCTTGCCACGCTCGGCGAGCGTTGCCGCCGTCTGCAAAACGGTGGTCTAGGGTGCCTGAGGGGCCTCCCCTAGACCGGCGTGAACAGCACTTTCCGCCGACCTGGGGCTCCCCAAACCCCCCTCTAGGGATGGGAGCAGCATCACCTCAGCTCCGTCGCTGCAGCTAATCTGGCTTTTTAAGCTCTTCTCGGGATCGAGCACCTTTCCGTTAGATAGAAAAACCAGCTGGCTGAGGTCGTCAAGCAAGGCCGTTTTCTCGATTGACTTTAGAGTTGCTACGATGTCGCGGGGTGTCGCGCTGCAGTCGAGATCTACCTCGTAGCGCTCGTGCCTAAGCCCCAAGGCACGGTTTAATGGGGCTTTAACCACTATCAGCGCCATCTACCACAACCTCACGTACTCCAGGGATGGTGTGATCTCCTCCAGGCCTATTTCTCTGAGCTTCTCTGCAAGCTCCTTCTTGGTCCTGATTCTCCTAGCCTCATGGAACTTGACGAGCATTTCGTCAAAGTCGTCGCACCTGAAGCCGGCAGCCCCGCCTTCGGACACGCTCTCCCTCACGAACCGGTCTGGGATGTCGTCGTCTCTATTGGTCATACCGAACAGGTAGTTTACCACCCTCTCGAGATACCAGATCCTCTCGCCAGCCTTCATCAAGTCGTCCAGACCCCACTGCAGCCCCGTGATGGCGTTCCACGCCCTCACTACCGTGCCGAAGTCGACTACCCCCACAACACCGAACTTGCAGAGAACCGCTGAGTCGATGAAGTTTGATAGGTTCTGCATCTTCTCAAGAGCTCTCACCCTCTCCTCAGCGGTCTCCGGCGGCTTCTCCAGCCCGTACTCGGGCACCTTCACACCCCTTTCCACGAGCATGACCATGCCCTGCAGGTGGCACGCACCCCTATTCGAGGTAGCGTACTGCAGGCATAGCGCCCTGTACAGCCTCGGATTGTGGGCTGGAACCTCCAGCCCCTTCACATGGAGGGCAAGACGCTCGGAGCCTCTTCCCACGGCCTCGGAGGCCCTCTTGACACCTTCCGCGAGCAGGTTGCCAACTCCCTTTCTGTAAGCGATCATCTCCAGGAGCTTCATGTAAGTCTCGGAGTCGCCCCACTTCGGCTCCACTTCGCCGAGGATATCCTTCGGTATCAGTCCAGCCTCATACGCCTCGGTCAGCCATGCGAGGATCTCGCCTGCCGATATCGTGTCAAGCCCCAGCTCGTCGCAGAGATTGTTCATCGAGGCAACAGCGAGGGGGTCAAAGACCATCAGGTTGCTGCCGAGCATGGCCACCGTCTCGTACTCTGGACCCTTGCCCTCGTACCTGCCATATTTGGGGTCATCATACCTTATGGACCTCTCGCACGCTATGCTGCAGATTACGTTGCGGCTGCACACCTTTCTCCCAGCACCTCGGCGGTAGTGCTCCATGTAGGCCTTGCCGCTGATCCTATCTGCCTCCGGGTGCGTGCCCACAGTCCAGTGCCTTATTGGGAGGTTGCCCGTTTTGTTGAACACCGTAACTCCGCCTGACGTCCCGTACTCGCGCAGCCCCTGACCACGTGGCGTCCCGGCCACCTTCTTTACCCACTCCACGTTGACCTTCCACAGGGCCTCGGGGTCGTGTACATCCACCTGGCGTGAACCCCTAACCACCACGGCCTTCAGCTTCTTCGAGCCCATCACGGCCCCCACCCCCGTCCTTCCAGCTATCCTGCGGTCGCTGGTCACTATCGATGCGATACGCACGAGCCTCTCGCCAGCAGGACCGATGGCGAAAGCCGCGATGTCGCTGCCCTCCTCCCTCTCGAGCACCTTGAAGGTCTCGGAGGTTGTCAGCCCCCACAAGTGCTCGGCTGGCTTTACCACCACCCCACTCTCGCTAATGACCACATAGGAGGGCCTCTCGGCCTGTCCAAGCACCACAACGCCGTCAGCGCCAGCACGCTTTAGCTCAGCTGCAACTGTTCCCGACGCAGTAGATTTGCCCAGAAGCCCCGTTAACGGTGACCTCGTCACGAAAGCTAGCTTGTGGCTAAACGCTGCCAGCCCCGTCATGGGCCCCGTCATAACTATGAGGGGGTTTTCCGGCGAGAAGGGGTCCGGTGGTTTGCCCTCCCTCCTAACATGCTCGCTGATCAGCTCGTAGAGAAGCCATGTGGCGTAGCCAGCGCCGCCTACAAACTTCTGCACGTATTCATCGGAGGTTGGAATCGTCGACACCTTCTCCTCGGAGAGGTTGACAACTATTATCCTCCCTGCAACACCTTTAACCATAGGACTAAAACACCTCCCGCTAGTTTACCATGTTACACGCTTAACCTTATATACCTCACTTCATAAAGCTTGTCAGGTTGCGGAAGCTAGCAGGCCTCTCCGGGCGGCAGCTTCGTGCCGTACCTTGACGCCAGCTCCTCCAGCTCTCTATAGACAGCCTCTGGGATCGGTATGCCCCGGCTCACCCTGAGGGTGTATGTTCTGTGCTCAGGCTCTCCCGGCAGGAGAAGCTCTCTTTCACCTGGGATGCTCTTTATCTTCGAAATGTAATCTGCCAGCTCCTCGATAAAAGATTGAAGCGGCTTGAACGCGTCTATGCTTATGGCTATGACCATTGTCCCGCCCTGGGAGTAGAGACTTGGCTCCATCTGAAGCCCGTACCTCGCACCGGTAAGCATGCTGCACAGTATGTCCACCATTATAGCTATTCCAAGACCCTTGTACCCACCTATAGGGAGAACGTATGCAGCCTTTCGCGGATCGGTTGTCTCTCTACCCTCTCTGTCCAGGGCCCATCCAGGCGGTATCGGTACGCCTCTCTTCGCCGCGTCGACCACCTTGCCGAAAGCTACGACGCTCATTGCTGCATCAAATATTATCGGGAACTCGGGGCCTGGTACGCCTATTGCCAGAGGGTTTGTACCCACCACAGCTGACCGGAGGCCGGGCATGCTCATCCGGGGTGAGCTGTTGGCCATGGCGATGCCCGCGAGCCCCTCCGAGGTGAGCTTCATTATGTAGTATGCCAGCATTCCAGAATGCCAGTGATTCCGCGTGGCAGCGACGGCTATGCCCGTCTTCCTAGCCTTTGCTGCGGCGATCCGGGTAGCTTGGTATGTCGCTATGTGGCCCAGCCCCCAATCGCCGTTGATGAGCGCGTACCCTTCACCCTCCTTAACGGTTCGAACGTGGGGCCTAGGATTGATGATACCCTTCTCGATCGCATCGACGTACACCGGAAGCCTCATTATGCCGTGCGAGTCGACACCCCTTAGGCTTGCCGTTACGAGGTGATCTGCAACGACGTTTGCATTATCTACGCTAAGGCCGGAAGCCACAAGAATGCTTTTAGCAAACGTGAAGAGCTCGGCGTGTCTTACGCAGATGGCCACAGCTCAGGGCACCCTAGCCGGCTCGCATTCAAACCCTAACTCTCCTCAGCCTGCCCTCGTACATGGCCTCGTAGACCCTAAGCACCCTATCCTTGGTGAGCTCTATTGGACTATTCGGCCTAGGCCACTCCTTCACTGTTCTCTCGGCAAGCTTGTCGAGCTCTGCGTGCGAGATACCCAGCTCCCTAAGGGAGAGGGGTACTTCTAGAGCCTCTGCCAGCCTCCACACAGCCGCAACAGCGCGCGCCGCCCTCTCCTCGATAGTTTGCGCTCCTCCGTCAACACCCATGTAGCTTGCGAGAACAGCAAACTTCTCTTTTACAACGGGTAGGTAGAACTCCATCACGTATGGTAGCGTTATCCCGCAGGAGAGGCCGTGGTGCAGGCGTATAGCTGGGCCAAACGTCTGCGCTATACTGTGGCCCAGTACAACCCTTGCAACGTTCAGCGCCACTCCCGCGTAGGTTGCAGCTAGCGACATGAAGTACCTAGCCTCTGCATCGCCCCTAAAGTAGGCCCTCGGCAAATACCGGTAAATCCACTTCATCGCCTGGTAGGCTAGGAGGTCGGTGAACGGGTTGGAGTCGGTTGATATCATAGCCTCGATCGCGTGGCTTGCGGCATCGAGCCCTGTACCCACAGTCACTCGAGGAGGCATAGTGTACGTCAGCACCGGGTCTACTATAGCTGCGTCGGGCAGAAGCCACCTGCTGACAACGCTGGTCTTGGCTGCTCCCCGAGTTAGCACCGAGTATCGTGTGACCTCCGACCCTGTTCCAGCAGTTGAGGGCGAGAGCACGAGCACGGTTCGGCGTGGCCTAAGCTTCTCGCTGCCTACCATGTCCTCGACGTCGCCTGGGTTGTCGAGGGCAGCCGAAGCTAACTTGGCTAGGTCGAGCGTTGAGCCTCCTCCAATGCCTACTACGGCAGCTGGCTTAACCTCTCGGGTAAAGCGCACAACCTCGCGCGCAACATCTATGCTGGGCTCGTACTCGATCTTCGTGAAGAGTTCGAGATCGTAGCCAGCGCTCCTCAGCGCGCTGAGCGCGCTGGTTAAGTGCGGCTTGTCAAGGAGAACAGGATCAATTACCCCCAAAACCTTTGATTCCGTAGCAACCCCTAGCCTGCTGAGAAGCTCCTGTAGCTTGCCGATGCCTCCAACCTCGAAGATGATCTCCCGCGGAAGGGTTATGGATACGGATCTCGAGGCTAGATCGAAGGCCGAGTAATCCAGCACGTGGAGGAGGCTCAACCAGCACCACCCGTGAAGGGTCTGGGTCTGGGCTTCGGGGGCTTGACCACCACGACAACGTGCTGCTCGAGCGGCTCCCCGCGGGCATAGGCTATAGCCGCCAGAGCCACCGACTCGAACATTCTCCTGAGTGTCGTGTGCGTGAAGACGGCTATGTGGGGGCTGAGGACAACGTTGCGCCTGGCTAGGATCGGGTGGTTAGGCGGCAGGGGCTCTGGGTCGAAGACGTCTAGTGCCGCAAAGCTCACTACACCTTTGTCGAGAGCCCACAGCAGAGCATCCATGTCCACTATGGCTCCCCGAGCGGTGTTTACGAGTATTAGCCCCCGCTTCGCCTTTTTAAGCACATCTCTGCTTATCATGTGCCTCGTCTCGCTGGTGAGGGGGGCGTGTATGGACACGATGTCGCTCTGCCTCACAAGCTCCTCCAGGCTGCCTACAAGCTCTACCCCAAGCTGCCCAGCTCTAGATGGGTCGATGTACGGGTCGTATGCTATAACCCTCGCCCCAAACCCTCTCACCAGTATCTCGGCAACCCTAGAGCCTATGTGCCCCAGGCCTACGATACCTACTACCATCTCGGATAAGTTGGCAGGGGCGGTAAGCTCCTCCAGAACGTACTCGTTGTAGACGCCCGGCGACACCTTGCCCCTCCGCATGTCGTAGTCTGACACGGTTACCCTACGGAGCGCTGCAAGCATGAGCGCGATAGTGTGCTCAGCTACCGCCTCCCTCTCGACCTCGTTAGGTATCCGCGCCACCAAGACGCCTTCGTCCTCGGCTGCGCCCACGTCGACGTTGTCGTAGCCTATGCCAAACCTCATCAGCAGCCTAACGTCGCGGTTCAGCGAGAAGAACTTCCTACCGTAGAAGGGCGTGTGCGAGACTATAAGTACGTGGAAGCCTCGCAAGCTTCCAGCAAGCTCCTCTTCTCCCGCACCCCCCACGTCGATGAACTCAACATCATAGTATCTCTGCAGCTTCTCGAGGATATCCTCTATGTGACGGTAACCTTTGAGGTAGGGATAATTCACAATTGCAAGCCTTGCCTTCACAGGGAACACCCGCGGGGAGCCTGCATTAAAAGGGCTGTGGAGAGGTTAGATTGTGAAGCCAGGCGCGAACACCCTTATTAGCTGTACGATGCCGTACACCAGGTAGATCACACTGCCAACAGCAGCTAGCACAACTACCAGTATGTGCGGCCTGTAGACCCTTGGCAGGTACCTGAGGTTGGCTACAAGAAGTGCCAAGCCCCAGAGGCCGAGGGCAAACAGGTGGGTTGCAGCGGAGGCGAACGCTGCCAGCTTCGGCAGGCTTGCACCCGTAACGAAGAACACTGTTCCTACAACAAGAATGTACACCCACAGGTACATTCTAACCTTGTTGAGGGTCAGACGCTCAAACCTCGTTGGGAAAGTGCTCCTCAACATATCGTATATGGTCCACGCATAGACTTCCCAGAGGCCGTAGAAGGTTCCCCAAAGCGCGAAGAAGGCACCGATCCACCACAGGATGCCGCTCCAGGGCCCTATAGTCTCCGTTAGCCAGGCTGCCTGAACCTCCACGAGCTTGAGGCCTGTGGGCGCAAGGTGCCTCGGCCTTAGAACCTCCACAGTTAGGATGACGGCTGGCATGGTTACTAGGAACACCATGAGGTATGACATGAACACGTCGAAGGCTGCAGGCCTCAGCCAGCCCTTAAGCTTCTCGGCCTCCTCGCCCTGCTCAGGTAGCCCAACCCTCCTCCTACCCATCCTAGCGTACAAGCCGAGCAGCTTGTCAACGAAGCCTGCTAGACCCCACTTCTTCTCTGCCAGCATAGCGTTGTAGCCCACGTAATCCTGTATACCGCCTCCCAGAGCCCCTAGCGCGGTGCCCAGCACGAGGAAGGGCGTCAGCTTGTAGATATCTGGTGCGACATCCTTGATCCACGGCTCGAACTCGGGCATTCTAGGTATGAACATGTTTGAGATGAACGTGCCCCAGTCAGGCCTAGTGCCCACCAACACTGCCACCCAGAAGGCGATAAACATCGCCCAGACGATGAACTGCATCAGCTTCTCTAGGACGCTATAGGCCCTCCCAAGCCGCGCAGCCGATGCCGCAATCACCAATGTTATTACCACTATTGGGACCCAGAACGCTGTTAGGCTGGCTGGCCTACCCAGAGCCGCCCAAGGAACCTGAGCCGATAGCGAGCTGAGAATAGTCATCCACAAGGGCATAACGGAGAGGATGGATACCAGCATGAGGATGTTAAACCACGATCCTATGACCCTTCTAGTGACACTTGCAGCTGTTTCGCCTGTTAGCACAAACCATCTGTTAGCAAGCCACTGTATGATACCCTTAACCCAGATCCCGTAGAAGAAGGCCCATGTCATGGCATAGCCGAAGGCAACAGCTGCTCTAGGTGTCCACACGAGCTCACCGCTACCTATGCTTAGCGAGGCGATGATAGCTCCGGGCCCGAAGACCGTTATGAGCCAGCGGATCGAGGCTCTAGGAGGTGAGGCCACCTTTCTGACAAGCTCGCGAACCTCCTCCGTGTAGCCTTCGGCCACGATCTACCCCTCCCCTAGCCCTTCAAGTTACTTATGTATTATAACTACTTATTAATCTAGCGTTAAATGTTTACCGGATGATCATTTAGTATACACCGCTACATAGTGCAATGTAGAGTCTTAAAAAACGTCGGGAAGCTAA
>JBEVCG010000002.1:0-4209 GCA_040514325.1 Thermoproteota archaeon
CGGTCACCCCACTCGAACGCCTTGGCGAGAGCGCGGGACAGCTTCTCCTCGCGCTCGCTGGGGTCCCTAACTACGGGATCCCAGCCCTCCTCTTCCTCCAGCTTGTACACGCGGCTCCTGTACCACTGCGCCGTGTACACGTCGTTGTATGTGACGCAGGGCTGGAGCACGTCGATCACTGCTGCGCCAGGGTGCTTTACCGCCTCGGCTATGAGCCACGCGAGGTGCTTCGCATCCATGGCGTAGCCCCGCGCGACGAAAGTGTAGCCGGAGGCGAGCGCCAGCGCCAGCGGGTTTACGGCATCCTGTATGTTTGGCTTTGGGAGGGCCTTCGTCTTGACGCCGCTTGGTAGGGTGGGGCTTGCCTGTCCCTTGGTTAGCCCGTACACCTGGTTGTCGTGGATTATCACGGTTATGTCGACGTTTCTCCTGCCCAGCGCAACGAAGTGGCCGGCGCCTATCCCGAGGAGGTCGCCGTCCCCTCCCGTAACTATCACCGTCAGGTTGGGGTTGGCCAGCTTCAAGCCGGTTGCGAAAGGTATTGCGCGACCGTGGAGCGTGTGGACGCCGTTAGCGTAGATGTAGTGGGGCGTTTTGCCGCTGCAGCCTATGCCGGAGACGATGGCAACCTCCCAGGGCTTGAGGTTTAAGCTTGCCAGCGCGCTCTGCAGCGCTGCGAGTATGCCGAAGTCGCCGCAGCCGGGGCACCAGTCGACCCAGAGGTCGGTCCTGAAGCTGGAGGGGTCCCCCAACCTAGCGTCTCCAGCCCGGGGCCTAGCTGCCATAGCGGAGCACCTCCCTCTTCGATCCACCTTCGACAATCCTTCTGATAGCTTGAACGAGCTCGCCCACGTAGATGGGGCGGCCCGTCCACTTGAGGATGTACCTTTCCACCTTGAAGCCCGTGTTCATGGCTACCACCTTGGCGGCCATTGAGGTGTAGTTGGCCTCAACCGCTATCACGCGGTCCTTCGGGTACGATGCAAGGATCTTCTCCACGTACCGGCTCGGGAAGGGCTCAAACACGCGGATCTGAAGGAAGGAGCCCCGCAAGCCGCTGGAGCCCAGCTCCTCGATGGCCTCCAGCGCCGCCCCCTTCGTGCTGCCCCAGCCCACGAGGAGGAAGTCCTGCCCGTCGCCGTAGAGGCGGGCTCGCTCCTCCTCGGGTATCTCGCTGTCCGCGAGCTCGAGCTTCCTCATGCGCGCCTCATGCATCTCGAGCCTGTTTACGGGATCCTCACTTATGTGGCCGTACTCGTCGTGCTCGTCGCCAGTGTACCACGATACCGCACCCTTGGCGCCTACGGGGGCTCTTGGGCTGACGGGGGCCTTCGACTTGTCGAACCTCTTGTACCCTGGCCCGGCGGCCTCGGCGACAAGCAAGCCCCTGTCTATGGCCACCTTCTCGGCAGCTGGCGGCACCATCGTCACTATCGAGTTGGCCAGGAACTTGTCAAGCAGGTGTATCACCGGCAGCTGGTACCTCTCAGCCCAGTTGAGCGCCTTTATAGAATCGTGGAAGGCCTCCTCGTGGTCTCCGCTGGCAAGCACTATCCTCGGGTACTCGCCGTGGCTGCTGAACAGCGCCGAGAAGAGGTCCTGCTGCCCACCCCGTGTGGGCAGGCCGGTGCTTGGTCCTCCCCGCTGGTAGTACGTTACCACCACCGGGGTCTCGTTTATGCCGGCCCACCCCAGCGCCTCGACCATGAGGTCGAAGCCAGGCCCGCTCGTCGCTGTGGCGGCCCTCGCGCCAGCCAGGGCAGCCCCTATCGCAGCCGATATGGCTGCGATCTCATCCTCTGTCTGGAGTACCACGACGCCTCCCAGCCCGGGCCTAACCGCGTCGAGGTTCTCGTGCGCCTCGAGCGTGAAGCTCTCGTCGGCTGCTGGCGTTATTGGGTAGTAGGTCTGAAGCCTGAGGCCCCCCACAACCTTGCCCATCGCCACAGCATCGTTTCCGCTGACCACCAGGTACTCCTCGGGGGCGCTTTCCGGGTCTCTCACCCTGAGAGAGCCCGCCACCCCCAGATCCTCGGCGATGTTGTACACTATCTTGGCAAGCTCCACGTTAGCCTCAACTATCTCCCGCGCCCCGGCGAACCTCCTCTCAAAGCCCTCCCGGAGCTCCTCGATGCTAAGCCCCGTGGCAGCTGCCACGAAGGATACGGGCACGGTGTTCAGGTACCGCCTTGCAGCAGCCCTGCCTATCCCCAGCTTCTCCGAGAGGCGGGCGAGGATCGAAGAGTAGCTCACGGGAAGGGGCCTTGCCCCGAGCTTCTCTGCAGCGTAGCGCGCTGCCCCCTCAACGTTTGCCGGGTAGCCGGCGTCCTCGAGCATTCTCCGCACCCTATCCTTCAGCTCAGCCTCCATGCTAGGCACCTTCGAGACTCCAACGCTGGATACAGACTCGTCGTACAGCAGGATCGTCCCCTTAGCTGCGTCGGCGAAGTGCGTCAGCACGGTCTCGGCGTCTATTGCAGCTATCAAGTGCGGCTCCTCCCGAGGCGCTGCCGGCTGCTGGCTGGCTGAAACCCTAGCCAGAATGTAGCTGTGCCGCCCCTTGATGTTCGAAAAGTACTCGCGCATCGTGTACACGCGGTAGCCAAGCCTAGCGTAGGCTGTAACCAGCACCTGCGCTGCCGTCTCCAATCCCGCCCCCTGGGGGCCACCTAGCAGGATTCTGGCCTCTTCAAGAAGGGGCGATCTACATCACCGCTTTTTCACGCGTTAACAAAAATCTGCTTATATGTGTGCCGGAAGACAGCACCCCAGCCGTAGACAGGGGAGGCGGCAGCCACGCAAGCCTGAACCCAGAGCACCCAAGATCCTGAGACTGAACAGAGCAGGCGGCACTGCAGCCATTCCCGCAAACGGAGCTATTTTAATTTAGACCGCTCCCAGCCTCCCGGCGGAGCTTATTCAATGATTGGCCTGCTCAGGCAATGGGCCAGCTACCCGGAACCCTCTCTTAGGCCGCTATCTATACTTGGCATAACCCTTCACCCTTCACTGGAGCATACTGCAGTACGTCCTTGGCCTCTCCCTCCTCACGCTCGTAGCCATGCCTATCTACAACCTCCACGGAAATTATTTCATGGAAAAGCTTGCTGGAACCCTCGTCAGGGGGTTTTACAGTAGCCTTTGCTGCAGCTGACCCAGCGTTTCCCGAGGCGATACCGGAGGAGTGGAGGGATACAGCTGGGGAGCTGGTGAGCCTGGAAAACTGCAGCGATCCAGCTCTCAAACCAGAAGCACAACTGTTAGCCGTGTGCTCCACGGCATCGCTCCTTGCCGCGCCGCCTACCTCGTGCGCATGATCCTTTCAGCTGGTAGAGGCGAGCAGGGGGAGGGCTGCTAGCACGCTCGGTGCCCCATCCCCTGCCGGCCTCCGCAGGCGGTGCTGGCCACCCGGATCGGCACCCTCTCTGTATGGCCTCCGTGTATTTACTTTTTTAGTGTTCTTAGCAGTGTAGTGAACTTCTGGTGGGATCCTGGCCCGCGTCCTAGCTGTGGATGTTGGAACCACCTCCGTCAAGGCTGCCGTGGTTGAGCTAGAGAGCTTTAGGCTGTTGTCATTCGCCTCGGAGAGCTCGAGGGTGCGGTATCCTAGGCCGGGATGGGCCGAGGTCGACGCGGAGGAGCTGTGGCGTCAGATTGCGGAGCTCGCTAGGAGGGCTGTGGACGAGCTGGCAGATCCCCGCGTTGACGCTGTGGGCTTCACCGCTTACCTTGCCAGCCCCGTACCTGTGGACGAGGATGGCAGGCCGCTGTACCCCATCATGCTGTGGCTCGATACGCGGGCCGCCGGGCTCCCAAGGGAGGTGTGGTCGGGCTTCCCGAAGGTTGCAGGCTACAACGCGCTTCGGCTCCTCGAGATGCTTAGGATAACAGGAGGCGCCCCGGGCAGAACGGGGAAGGATCCGTTGTCGAAGATCGTCTGGCTTAGGGAGAACGAGCCCGACGTGTACAGGTCGGCAAGGTACATCCTCGACGCGAGGGGCTTTCTCGTGATGAAGGCAACCGGCGCTGCCACGGCGAGTCCCGACGAGGCCGGCTTAACCTGGATGGCCGACACCCGCACGCTGCCACCCCGCTGGCACTTAGGGCTGGCTGGGAAGTACGGCGTTGACCCCTCCAAGCTGCCGCCCATATCCGATCCCGCCTCGGTGGCGGGGAGGCTCACAGCCGAGGCAGCCGCGGAGCTGGGGC
>JBEVCG010000003.1:0-15780 GCA_040514325.1 Thermoproteota archaeon
TGAGCAAGTACTACGGCGAAAGCGAGCAGAGGCTCAGGGAGATATTCGAGGAGGCACAAGAGAACGCTCCAAGCATAATATTCATCGACGAGATAGACGCGATAGCTCCGCGCCGCGAGGAGGTTACCGGCGAGGTCGAGAAGAGGGTGGTGGCGCAGCTCCTAACCCTCATGGACGGGCTGAAGGAGCGCGGTAAGGTTATAGTGATAGGCGCCACCAACAGGCCTGATGCCGTGGACCCTGCCCTTAGGAGGCCAGGCAGGTTTGACAGGGAGATAGAGATAAGGCCTCCAGATAAACGTGCAAGGAGAGAGATTCTGCAGGTTCACGTGAGGAACATGCCACTGGCCGACGACGTGGACCTTGACAAGATAGCCGAAATGACGCACGGCTACACGGGAGCGGACCTTGCAGCTCTCGCGAAGGAGGCAGCCATGAGCGCGCTTCGCAGGTTCATAAAGAGCGGCAAGATAGATCTGAGCAAGCCCATACCCACTGAACTCCTGCGTGAGCTTAAGGTGTCAATGAATGACTTCATAGAGGCCATGCGGCACGTGCAGCCTAGCCTGATAAGGGAAATATACATTGAGGTTCCCGAGGTGCGCTGGGAGGATATAGGCGGCCTGGAGGACGTTAAGCAGCAGCTGCGCGAGGCCGTAGAATGGCCGTTGAAGTACCCCGAACTCTTCGAGTCAATGGGTATACGTCCGCCGAAGGGTGTGCTCCTCTTCGGCCCGCCGGGAACAGGCAAGACGCTGCTGGCAAAGGCCGTGGCCACGGAGAGCGGGGCCAACTTCATAGCAGTGCGCGGCCCCGAGGTGCTCAGCAAGTGGGTAGGAGAGAGCGAGAAGGCTGTGAGGCAGATATTTAGGAGAGCGCGCCAGGTTGCTCCTACGATAGTGTTCTTCGACGAGATAGACGCCATAGCGCCAGCCAGGGGTGTAAGGCACGACACCAGCGGAGTCACGGACAGGATAGTCAACCAGCTCCTTACAGAGATGGATGGCATAGAGCCGCTCCAGAACGTGGTTGTCATTGCTGCAACCAATAGGCCAGATATTCT
Organism: Thermoproteota archaeon; assembly: GCA_040514325.1. Taxonomy (GTDB): domain Archaea; phylum Thermoproteota; class Thermoprotei_A; order Sulfolobales; family Pyrodictiaceae; genus QNYQ01. The sequence continues at coordinate 1,064 of JBEVCG010000003.1, forward strand.
CGATCCGGCTCTGCTGCGGCCCGGCCGCTTCGATAGGCTGATCTACGTGCCGCCGCCCGATAGGAGGGCTAGGCTGGAGATACTCAAGATACACACGAGGAGAATGCCACTAGCAGAGGACGTAGACCTAGAGCTACTAGCAGCAAAAACAGAGGGGTACACCGGTGCTGACCTAGAGGCGCTGGTCCGAGAGGCTGCGATGATAGCCGTAAGGGAGGCCGTATTGTCCTCCAAGAGCGGCAGGCCAGCCCCAAGAGAAGTGCGAATGGAGCATTTCGAGAAGGCGCTGAAGGTGGTGCCGCCAAGCCTAACGCCAGATAGCATTAGAAGGTACGAGAAGCTGGCAAACGAGTTAAAGAGAATGGTTATCTAGGCTTTGCTTTCCGAGGTTAGGGGGTCCTTCAAGCTTTTCGTGATGTGGGCCCCTGCTGGCATTTCCTCTAAGGTAATCGTATTTGCTTATTATTCCTTCCACTACTAACTATATGCAAAACCCGCTCACAGCTCTACGAAGTAAATGAAGCTTGGAGGTTTAAGCTTGGAAGCAAAAACGCACGTTAGACAGCCGCCTAATAGCTGCTACGGCGACACCGTCAGCACTATGTTCTCGGGTATTCTGACAGGCCGGTAAATCCTTCCAGCACCGCTGTAGAACTTGGTGAACATTTCGTAGAAGTGGAGCCTCAGCGTATGTATCGACGCGATGAATGCTTCGAAGCCGGCAACGAAGAGGTTGCCGAAGCCGTACACTAATGCTTCCACCGCTGTATCCACTGCAAGTGGCTTTCCTCCTCCGACAACCTGGACAGCTATTATGAAGAATCCGAACACGAGTCCGCTGTGTGCCAGCATCAAGCCCATTATACGCACAAACGACAGCGTGTTGCTAAGCATCACCAGGAATAGGTCGAATGCCTCGACGAAGCTCGACACTACCCGCTGTCCTAGGCCCTCGTGACCCATAACCAGCGGCCCTAGGAAGCTTAGTAGTAGGGCAATAGCTATCAGTGATAGGGCGGCCTTGCCTGCAGTGGTGGAAAACGTCGATGTGAGCTGCTCGATGTAGTTGGCGTAGTCTGCTCCGGTAGCTGTGATATAGAGTAGTACTATGAGAATGCCTGTGAACGCGAGCGCAACGGCCGTTCTGTGCACCGTCTCCTCTGGGTGACCCTCGACTAAAGCCTTGGCGAGACCCAGCCACGAAGCCAGAGCCAGCAGGATGGCCCCGAGCGTTAGGCTGACGTGGAGCGCCTTGAACGTCAGTATAGACGTTAGGGCTCCTGCCTCAGCCTCTCCAGCTACAAGTGCAGTATATATTGCGTGGACAGGAGACGAGTACGGAGGATGGCCGTGCCACATCTCTTCAAGCCAGTGGGCCATAGGGGTAGCCGGCCCGAAGAACTCCGCCGAAAGCGCACCGAAGAACATAGCCGGGATGCTCAACATCACAAGCAGCCTGCCGAGATCTCTCCAGGTGCTGCTGCGGGCCCTAGTGGCAAAGTAGGCGCCAGCCAGCAGCAGGAGGAGGCCGTGCCCAACGTCCGGGAACATTAAACCGAATATTACCGGAAACGTTACCCCCATCAGCAGGAGGGGCACGAACTCACCCGGTGCAGGATAACCGTACATGCCGAGGAGGTTGGCTAGAGGCTTTAGAAGCCTCGGCGGAGAGAACGTCACGGGAGCAGCCTCTGCAGCCTCTCCTAGCTCTGCCGGCCTCTCAAAGACTGTAAAGGATCTTCCCAGACTCTTCTCCAGACTCTCCCTTAGCTTCTTAAACGACCCCTTCGGGACGTACCCTGCAAAGAAGGCCATGAACCTTGTGAGCCTTGCCGACTCTAATACTGAAAGGATGCCGAGCAGTGCCTCAAGCTTAGCTAGGGCCCCGGCAACGTCCCTTGCTATCTCTTCAACCTCCTCCCTGGAGGGTAGTCTGTGTGGTGTCACTATGGGTAGGGCTCCGCGAGAAGCAGCTTCACGCTCAATCTCGCTTTCGTCTTCTGCCCTGTATACCACCGCTAGGAGGCTCTTTTGCTCGTCAACGTCATTAAGCTGAACGAACGCCCCTCTCTCGGCAAGAGCTTCTGCAAGCTCGTCAGCTTCCTCCCTAGCCACTAAGTACATTGTAACGCGTATGTGCCTTCCGCTCCTCAGCGTTACGAGATCTATGCCCTCGGGCAGCGGGAGGCTTTTTACGGTATCAATGTAGCTTACTATGTCGCCTATCCCACGCATGCTGAGCAGCGGCCCCAGCTTATCCTCGGCAGACTCCAGCACGCGTGAGGCCTCAGCCACTATTCGAGTTGCCGTGACCGTGAGGTTTGTCGAGAGCTCAACAGTAACCTTCTCGCCAGATGGCTCAACGCCTATCTTCTCGAGGAGCATTCTGGCACGCTGAGCAGCTACTTCAGCCTCTCCTCGCGCTCTCCTAATGCTAGTCCTAAGCTTTTCATCGCCCTCGCTCGCTGGGTGGAATACCCCTGACTCGGCTAGCGCCTTGGCAGCCTCAACAAGCCTGCTGGACGGTACAGCCACGATTGTGAGCGGGGGCGACCTCGCTACGAGCAGGCCCACACCGTCCACCTCTGAGTTCTGCCCGGCTTCAACTGTTTCTCGCTAGGTTTTAAAACTCACTACGACACCACGCGTAGCCGGGGCTGGTTGTTGGCTGAAAAGCACATTGCAATTATCGCGGATCCCTACGTAGCAAGCATGTTCAGGCTGCTCGGGCTCTACTCGTTCTCGGTAAGCGGCGAGGCGGAAGCGCGCGCTGTTATCAACGAGCTTGTCTCGCGCGAGGATATAGGCATGATCTTCGTAGCGGCCGAGATCTACCAGCAACTGAGCGAGGAGTTTCTGGCATCTGTAAGGAGGCAGAGGCCCGACCTCATAATAAGCGTGCTGCCAACAATCTACGAGCGTGGAAAACCCATGGACGTCCAGAAGGAGCTTCTGAAGGCTCTAGGCATGGGCTAGAACTAAAGCTAGAACTAAATAGTCCTAAGTCCGCATAGCTGCAGGGGGACTTGCATGGTGGGCTCCCGCGTGTACGGTGATGTAGGAAAGCTCGTAGAAAGCGTCGTAGGCGACCTTGAGAAGAACATAGAGAGGAGAGTTGCCGAGGTCCTGGAGGCTGCCAGAAGCATTCTGTCTAAATCCTACACGGAGGCTCTAGCCGTCCTGGAGAGGGAGTTCGGCGAAGAGGCAAGGACGCTCGAGGAGCGCCTCAGAAGCTCCGAGTCCTCCCGAGAGGTGGAGCTCAGGCGCGAGCTTGCCAGGCTCAGAGCTCAGCTCGTCGAGGATGTGCTGGACGAGGTTCTATCCAGGGTTAAGAGCGAGGTCCCAAGGGAGCAGTACATAGGGTTTATCAGGAGGCTCTTACAGGAGGCGCGCGAGAGAGGCGGCGACGTGCGCATAGTGCCCACAGAGCAGGATCGCGAGATAGTCCAGGAACTTGCAGCGGAGCTGGGCTTGCCCGTGGAGGAAGGCTCCGAGAAAGGATATGGTGGCTTCGTGGCTGTAACTTCCACAGGGGTTAGGCTCGACTACAGGCTGGAGAGTGTGCTGGGAGACGTAATCGACCGTGCGAAAGCGGTGATTTCGGAGAAGCTGTTTGGCGCGAGCTCGTGATCACACTTCACGTAAGACCCGCGTGGTGGGACCCGTGCCCGCAGTAGGAAGGATTGTGCGCGTTTCAGGCCCCCTCGTGGTTGCAGAAGGTATGCAAGGCGCTCAGATGTACGAGATGGTCGAGGTAGGAGAGGAGAGGCTTATAGGTGAGATCAACAGGGTCGCGGGAGACAGAGCCTACATACAGGTGTACGAGTCTACCACAGGCCTCCGCCCGGGCGAGCCAGTGTACGGGACGGGCTCCCCTCTAAGCATAGAGCTTGGTCCTGGCCTTCTAACAAGCATTCTAGATGGTATCGGCAGGCCTCTGGCCAAGATCCGCGACATGACGAAGTCGCCGTTCGTGAGGCGTGGAGTAAAGATAAACACACTGGACCGTGAGAGGAAGTGGCACTATGAGCCGGCAAAGGAGCTGTCCGTGGGCGATAAGGTCGGGCCAGGAGACGTCTTAGGCTACGTCCAGGAGACCCCCCTGATAAAGCACTGGGTCATGGTTCCTCCGGATGTGAGCGGCGTTGTGGAGTGGATTGCCGGCGAGGGTGACTACACAGTCGAGGACACGATAGCTGTTGTAAGGACGCCGTCGGGCGAGAAGAAGGAGCTCAAGATGATGCAAAAGTGGCCGGTCAGAAGGCCTAGGCCCGTTGTCGAGAAGTTCGAGCCGGTACTTCCACTAATCACCGGCATGAGGGTGCTTGACACGTTCTTCCCAATGGCTAAGGGAGGAACTGGGGCTATACCAGGCCCCTTCGGCAGCGGCAAGACTGTGACACTCCACAGCCTAGCCAAGTGGAGCGACGCCCGTGTTGTAGTGTACATAGGGTGCGGCGAGCGCGGAAACGAGATGACGGAGGCTCTGCTGAGGTACCCGAAGTACAAGGATCCGTGGACCGGCAGGCCCCTCATGGAGAGGACGGTGCTCATAGCAAACACAAGCAACATGCCGGTGGCTGCCAGGGAGGCTAGCATCTACACGGGGATAACAATAGCCGAGTACTACAGGGACATGGGCTACGACGTCCTGCTGGTAGCGGATTCCACAAGCAGGTGGGCAGAGGCCCTGAGAGAGATAGGAGGCCGCCTGGAGGAGATGCCCGCGGAGGAGGGCTTCCCGAGCTATCTTGCGTCTCGCCTCGCCGAGTTCTACAGCAGAGCTGGAAGAGCTAGGATTCTGGGCAGACCCAGCAGGGTGGGCAGCGTAACTGTAGTGGGTGCTGTTTCGCCGCCGGGAGGAGACTTCACGGAGCCGGTAACTTCCAACACCAAGAGGTTCATAAGGGTCTTCTGGGCCCTCGATGCGCGCCTAGCCTACAGCAGGCATTACCCAGCGATAAACTGGATCATGAGCTACTCGGGCTACGTCGACCTTGTAGCCAAGTGGTGGATCGAGAACGTTGACCCCCGATGGAAAGAGTACAGAGACGAAGCGTTCGAGCTGCTGCTGAGAGAGGACGAGCTGAGGGAGATAGTTAGACTTGTTGGTACGGAGGGTCTGAGCGAGCGGGACAAGCTGGTTCTGGAGACAGCGAGGCTGCTGAAGGAGGGCTTCCTCCAGCAGAACGCGTACGATCCAGTGGACGCGTTCGCGTCCCCTCAGAAGCAGTGGAGGCAGCTTAGGGCGATAGTGGACTTCTACAGGGCGGCCCTAAGGGCCGTGGACGAGGGCGTGCCTGTAAGCTTCATCAGAGATCGGCTGGCGCTGCTGCTGAGAGAGCTCGTAATGACAAGGTACAGGGTCCCAAACGACAAGGTCGAGGAGATCGATAGGCTGCGAGACCGCATATTAGAGGAGCTGGAGCGGATAGTGAGGGAATACAAGTCCCAGGTGGCTGCGTAACCGCGCAGGCGTGGGTGATGGCGGGATGTCCGTGGAAAGGGTCGTCCGCGAGTACACATCGATACGGGAGATTAGGGGCCCCCTCTTGATAGTGGAGGGTGTGCCAGACGCAGCATACGACGAGATAGTTGAGGTCGAGCTTGCAAACGGCGAGAAGAGGAGGGGTCGCGTTCTAGAAACGGCAAGTGGCTATGCAGTGGTCCAGGTGTTCGAAGGCACCACAGGGATATCCACAACCAACGCGAAGGTGAAGTTCCTAGCTAGGACGCTGGAGGTCAAGGTTTCCGACGAGATGCTCGGCCGCGTCTTCAACGGCCTGGGAGAGCCTATAGATGGGGGACCCCCCATAATACGCGGCTCTTGGAGAGACGTCAACGGGGACCCACTGAACCCTGCGGCAAGGGACTACCCGACGGACTTCATTCAGACGGGCGTCAGCGGAATAGATGGCATGAACCCCCTGGTGCGCGGCCAGAAGCTCCCCATATTCAGCGGTAGCGGTCTGCCGCACAATATGCTTGCAGCCCAGATCGCGAGGCAAGCTACAGTCCGCGGCGAGGGCGAGGAGTTTGCAGTTGTGTTTGCTGCCATAGGCGTCATGTACGACGAGGCAATGTTCTTCAGAAAGTTCTTCGAGGAGACTGGGGCTATAAAGAGGACAGCGATGTTCGTAACACTTGCCGAAGATCCTCCGATGATAAGGCTCGTAACCCCCAGAGTCGCCCTAACCCTTGCCGAGCACCTAGCCTACGACTTGGGCATGCACGTTCTAGTGATTCTGACCGACATGACAAACTACGCGGAGGCTCTGCGCGAGATCAGTGCGGCTAGGGAGGAGGTTCCCGGAAGGCAGGGCTACCCCGGTTACATGTACAGCGACTTCGCCTCGATATATGAGAGAGCGGGCCGTGTACTCGGAGGAAAGGGCAGCATAACCCAGATGCCAATCCTCACAATGCCCAACGACGACATAACACACCCCATACCGGACCTTACGGGCTACATAACGGAGGGCCAGATAGTCCTCAGCAGGGAGCTCTGGAACAGAGGAATATACCCGCCCATAAACATTCTGATGAGTCTGTCCAGGCTGCGTGGAGAGGCGTACGAGAGGACAAGGGAGGATCACGCCAACGTTTCCGACCAGCTCTATGCAGCCTACAGCAGAGCTGTCGAGCTTAGGAGCCTTGCTGCAATAGTCGGCGAGGAGAGCTTAAGCGAGGTCGACAAAAAGTACCTCCGGTTCGGCGAGGCGTTCGAGCAAAGGTTCCTAAAGCAGGGCTTCTACGAGAACAGGAGCATAGAGGAGACGCTGGAGCTCGGCTGGGAGGTTCTATCGATACTGCCCGAGAGCGAGCTGTACAGGATTAAAGACGAGTACATAAGAAAGTATCACCCTAGGTACAGGAAGAGCCAGCAGCCCAGCTAGCATCCTCCACCTTTACAGGAGACACCGGAGGTTAGCGCGCTTTGAGCGGGTTTGGGGACAGAGCGCTACCTACGAAGATCAACCTAATACGTCTAAGAAACGAGCTGAAGATGCTGAGGAGGATAAGGAGCATACTAGAGGAGAAGAGAGACGTCCTCATACTCTACGTTAGGCAGACGGCCGAGGAGTACCAGAAAGCCTATGCAGAGGCTGCATCCAGGCTCATAGAGGCATACAAGCAGCTGATGTCGGCTATAGGGTCCTCTGGCTACCCTCAGCTCGAGGCCCTCTCGCGGGAGACACCTCCATCAACGCTGGTAGACGTAAGGGAGAGGGCTCTTTTCGCCGTTAAGGTCCCAGCCATAGATCTAGTAGAGGCCTCGGTGCCTCCTCCACCTTCAGCTGTGGTGAGAGCAGGCCCTACGCTCCTCGAAGCCAGGCAAAAGCTCCTCGAAGCTTTCCGCGCTCTGCTCAAGGTTGTAGAGGTGGAGTACTCGCTTCGCAGCCTCCTCAACGAACTCCGAACCACGCAGAGGCAGATAAACACGCTGGACAACGTGCTGATACCCAGAACTGTCGACAGTATAAAGTTCATCAGCCTCGTTCTAGACGACAGGCAGAGGGAGGAGGTTATACGGCTTAAGATGATCAAGAGAAGGCTAGAAAAAGTGAGGCGGCAGGCCGGGGAGGGCACTGGCGGCCTAGTCTAGTAGTCGTGCTCTCTACGAGACAACATCAAGGCCCAGCTTCCCAGCAACATGCTTAACGGTTTTTGAGATCCTCGAGGGAACCTTAGCTAGCACCACAGCCTTTATCTCCTGCACGCTCTTACGCACAGCCTGCACGAGAATCTCCTCATCTAGGTGCTCCAGGGCGTACTTCGCAAATATGTGGCCATAGCATAGGTCGCTCTCCAGGATCAGCTTGGTGTGCTTCTTTGGGTAGTGGGTATCCCCTACCCCTATGGCAGGCCTGCACTCTGCCTCCCCGGCGCCCTGTGAGCCCAGTTTTTCTAAAGCGTCGAGAACGGCCTCGGCCATGGCTCTTTGCGCCTGCCCGTCCGCCCACTGCCTCGGTGTACTCCCTATTTCGATGAATATCACCGGCCTTGCTAGGTTCGTGGGGCCGTGATGCGTGGCTTCTAGGGTGAACTCGTAGCCCTGCTCCAAGAGCCCCCTCTCGCGAGCCAGCCTGTAGTACGATGTTGCGAGGAGCTTGAACAGCAAAGGCCAGGTCCACGCCAGCTCCCGGGCTCTAGCTCCGTGGCTAGGCTCGGGGAAGGGGTTTCCAGGGTAGTGTAGGCTTAGTGTGGGTTTTCCGCTGGTAGCAGAGTGCCTCGACAGCACTACGTAAGCTTCGACGCTCGGAATAGCCTCGTCCAGAAACCAGAAGTCGAGCACATCCTCGTTAAATCCTACGAGCAGCGCATTCTCCACCCCCATCTTCACGCATGTAGCGCCAGCGCGTTTCACCTCGCAATCCCCTGTAACGCCAGCAAGCTCTGAAATCTTGGCGGCAGCCCCCGATCCCGCCGGATCCTGTTTACTGTAGACAAGGGCTATCATTTTCTATCAGCCTTGGGCAGCAAGCTTGGAACCTTAGTGATAAGCTTTTATTTCGTGCTCTGCAGTGTACGCCTCGGCGCTCCAGAAGGCGTTTGAGGTGGGGTGAAAAACCGTGAAGGCGGTAAAGCTGGTTCTGCCCCTTCTGGTAATGTTAGTGGCAGCTGCAACGGCTGTTGCCCACGCGCAGGAGGCGGCAGCAGGAGCGAACTATGGAGCTATTGGAGCAGGGCTTGCTATAGGGATTAGCGGCTTCGGAGCAGGCATTGCAGTTGGCAGAATTGGTGCTGTATCGGTAAGCGTCATAGCTGAGAAGCCCGAGCTCTTCGGACGAACGCTGGTGTACGTGGCTCTCGGCGAAGGTATAGCGATCTACGGTCTGCTAATAGCAATCCTGTTGATCTTCTAAAGACGGCAGGCGAGCCTAGCTTTTTTCCGCTAAAAGGCAGGCTTCCCGCCCTCCCCTTTCGAAACTAGGTATCAATGCGGCTAACAAAAGGCTATTATCTTGGGTCTGGCTGACTAAGGTGGTTCTGGGGCCTTCTTTGACGGAGGTTGAGCGCAAACGCTGGATGGGGGACTTCTCGAGATGGTTCGACTGGGTCATAGAGGAGGCTGAAATCTACGATTATGGTCGCTACCCCGTTAAGGGTATGGGCATCTGGAGGCCATACGGGTTCCAGATAAGAAGAAGGGTGATAGAGCTCGTCAGAGAGATACTGGATTCGACAGGACATGAGGAGGTTCTGTTCCCGCTACTGATACCTGAAACTCTCCTCAGGAAAGAAAGCGAGCACATACGCGGATTTGAAGGCGAGGTTTACTGGGTCACTCACGGGGGAAAGGAACCCCTGGATGTAAAGCTTGCCCTCAGACCCACGAGCGAGACAAGCATAAGCTACATGGAGAGCTTCTGGCTCAAGAGCTACAAGGACCTTCCCAAGAAGTACTACCAGATAGTCAGCATCTTCCGCTACGAGACAAAGGCCACCAGGGCTATGATAAGGCTTCGCGAGGTAACGACCTTCAAGGAGGCGCATACAGCTCACGCGAGCTTTGAAGACGCCGACAGGCAGGTTGAGGAGGCGGTAACCCTCTACAAGAGGATATTCGACGAGCTAGGAATACCATACCTTATCAGCAGGAGGCCTGAGTGGGACAAGTTCGCTGGAGCAATATACACAGTGGCTTTCGACACTGTGATGCCCGACGGCAAAACACTCCAGATAGGAACAGCTCACCACCTTGGCCAGAACTTTACCATACCGTTTGAGGTTAAGGTACAGCTCCCAGACGAGAGCTTGGACTACGTGTGGCAGACAAGCTACGGTATAAGCGACAGGGTTGTCGCAACTCTAATAGCAATCCACGGCGATGATAGAGGCGCGGTCATACCACCTAAAGTCGCCCCGATACAGGTTGTCGTAGTCCCTATACCGGCCCGCGGCGAGGAGATGGAGGCTCTCGCTAGGTACCTCTCAGACGTTGAGGCTGTTCTAAAGGAGGCGGGTGTGCGCTACAAGATAGACGACAGAGATGACGTGAGGCCTGGCAGGAAGTTCTACGAATGGGAGCTCCGCGGAGTGCCGGTACGCTTGGAGGTTGGACCCCGAGAGGCAGCGGCTCGCACCGTCGTTGTTGCCAGGAGGGACACGCTAGAGAAAACTAATGTAAAGCTCGAGGAGCTGCGCGACCTTCTCCCGAAGATCTTCGAAGATATGCGCAGGAACCTTAGAGAGAGGGCCTGGTCCTGGCTTCGCAGCAAGGTGAGGAGGGCTGATAGCGTGGAGGAGGCTAAAAGAATTCTGGAGAGCGAGCGGGGAGTAGTCGAGCTGCCGTGGTGTGGAAGGGAGTCCTGCGGGCTTAAGCTGGAGGAGATTCTTGACGCCTCCGCTCTAGGGACGCCTCTCGACGAGGATGTTGACGTCAGGGGAAGACGGTGCCCCGTCTGCGGAAGCGAAGCTGTTACTGTAATGAGGTACTCCAAGAAGTACTAGACATTCCATAAGCTAGACAGAGCGGAGGGGGCTCAGCAGCCTGGCTTAGCCCATCGGCAGCCTAAGGCCGCTTTTAACCCTCATCACTGCGCGGCTTTAGCGCTCTGTAAACGTGTATGGCTACAGCCAAGTCCAGTAGCGCGGTACCCACGCTCTTATAGACTCTTACCTCTCCGTACTTGCACCTCTTGATGCCTCGGACCAGCTCCCTCAGTTCCACAAGCTCCTCTGCGCCCTTTACGTCGTCCGTCTCGCTCAAAGCCCCCTCCACAGTGTCCACAACAATACACCTAGCCCGCTTCACGGTTTGGTCGTCTAGCTCCTTCACGGGTCTCGGCGCCCCCACGCTCACGACGAAGGTTCCAGGAGCCAGCCTGCTCCCATGGACCACGGGCCTTGTTGAAGTTGTTGCAGCTACCACAACGTTGGAGCTTCCGAGGAGCACGTCCAGGGAGGACGCGGCTTCTCCGCCAAACTTTGCAGCCAGCCTATTGGCCTTCTCCCGCGTCCTAGAGTACACGAGGAGCCTTTCGAAGCTGAAGATTGTGGTGAGAACGGCAGCATGGTAAGTGGCCTGGACGCCGGCCCCGATTATGCCTAGCGTCCCCCCTCCGGAGAACCCCATCAGGCGCAGCGCGAGCGCCGAGGCTGCAGCCGTTCTCCACCCGGTGGGTGCAGCGGCATCCACTCTAAGTAGTTCCTCACCGGTATCGCCGTCGAAGAGGGAGAGCACACCGCGCACCAGCGGCAGGCCGCGGGAAGGGTTCCTGGGGTAAACTCCGACTACCTTTACGGCAACGTAACCAAGGCCTGCAGCAGGCATAGCCCCAATCCACGATCCGCGGTACTCAAGCGACAACCTCTTTGGCGCAATGGCATCGTCTGAGGACAGTACAGAGGCGATGTCATCCACAAGCTTCCTGGGATCCACAACTCTGTCTATAAGCTCGCTCCCCTCAACCGTGATCGACAAACCGGCCTACGCCCGTAAACAGTGTGTGCACCGCTGGACAAAAGCATTGCCTCACAATAGCTTACGGGCCGCGGGCTCACATACCTAAGATGCCGTTTGGGCTAGCCTTCTAAGAGCATTTACGTAAGCTACCACGTGGCTGGCAAGGTAGCTGCAAGGCCCTACGCTGAAGTGGTCAAAGCCGCGGAGAGGTGGAGGATCCACGTAAGTACCCACAATATAGGCTGATCGCGGAGTGTGCTGCTGCAGAAGCTTGCCCCCCTCCCGCAGAACCTTGACAGCGTAGCCTGCCTTTCTGTAAAGCCTCGCCAGCCCCTCTAGAGAGGGCGCATCCCCTCCCACTACGGATGAGCAGCTGGAGCTGCCGTGGAGCGCGGCGAGGAGAATCCTGGCAGCCTCCTCTTCGTAATGGGCAGTCTCCGGGAGGCACTCTGGAGTAAACTCGTATATCCCCGCCCTGTTATCGCCCTCAAGGTAAAGGATGAGCGCAGTGTCACCATCAAGAGCTCCTCCGGGGTAGAGGGCTGCTAGGAGAACTCTTGCAACTATATCCAGCCTCCCATAGGATACCAGCGACCTCCACCTTTTAGGGGGAGGAGCCTCCGGATCCCTGGCGTAAACTATCCACAAAGCATCGTACGCCGGAGCCCCCTCCGAGAGGCTGCGTAGCATCGGCTTGGGAGCCTCCAGCGCCATCGAGATAGGAACCAGTTATATAATCCTATGCCAAGGGTAGAAGAGCGGGGAAGCAGATTGCCTAAGAAGAGGCAAAACCGAGGTAGGCACAAGGGATCCAAGGGGAGCACTCGAACAGTCCAGTGTGATAACTGCGGTCGTGTGATACCCAGAGACAAGGCGATATGCGTTACCAGGTGGTACACTCCAGTTGACCCACAGCTTGCAAGGGAGCTAGAGAAGAAAGGCGCCATAATAATGAGGTATCCGGTGGAGAAGTGCTACTGTGTTAGCTGCGCAGTCCACTACGGCATAGTGCAGGTGCGCCCTGAGGAAGAGCGAAAATCTGTCCGAACACCCACAATATAACTGCGCGTAGGGGGCGGGCAGCAAGCTTTTCTCAGAGCGTTTTTGAAATCAAACTCGGAAGCGTCACCCCACCTTCTGCCTTCCGACTACTCTGCGCAGAGATTCTCGTCGGCTGCCGTCCGGCTGATGCCGTGTAGGAAGCATGTGATCGAACGATAGGCGGCCTTTTCAACCCCCCGAGCCGCACAGTGCCAGAGTTGGTGGCAGTCCGTGAGCTTTCGGCTTAAGCAGCTTCCAAAGGTTCCCCGTGGGGAGAGGTACGACCTTGTCATTGTTGGTGCCGGTCCAGCTGGGCTCTCAGCCGGCATTTACGCGGCCAGGTTCATGCTGAAGACCCTTATAGTCTCAGAGGATGTTGGTGGCCAGCTTAACCTAACAAGCGCGGTGGACGACTACCCCGGCATGGGTTCGGTGTCAGCCTCAGAGCTCGTTTCGCGCTTTCGTAAACACGCCGAGGAATCCGGCGTGCAGGTAGTAGCGGGCGTACGCGTCGAGGACATAGCAAGGGTTGAAGAGGGCCTCTTTAAGGTCGTCGGGTCGCGCCGCCTAGAGGTCTACGCCCCCGCCGTTATACTCGCCGTGGGCTCCAGGAGAAGGAAGCTCGGGGTCCCGGGCGAGGATAGGCTGGCAGGCCGCGGCGTAAGCTACTGCAGCATATGCGATGCCCCCCTCTTCCGCGGACGTAAAGCCGTAGTTGTCGTGGGAGGTGGGGATGCAGCTCTCGAGGGAGCCCTCATGCTCAGCGACTACGTTGAGAAGGTGTACCTTGTGCACCGGAGGGACAGCTTCCGGGCAAAGCCCGTTTACGTGGCACGTGTGAAGAGCAGGGCTAACATAGAGTTCGTCCTCAACTCTGTGGTGGAGGAGATCCTGGGCGACGAGAGGGTTACGGGCGTTGTGGTGAGGAACAGAGTTACGGGCGAAACAAAGACTCTGAGCGTCGATGGGGTATTCGTTGAGATAGGCCTGGAGCCTCCAACCGAGTGGTTCCGAAAGCTCGGCCTTGAGGTCGACGAGAAGGGCTACGTAAAGGTCGACGAGTGGATGAGGACCAGCGTGCCGGGCATCTTCGCAGCGGGCGACTGCACAAGCATGTGGCACGGCTTCCGGCAGATAGTCACTGCCTCGGCCATGGGTGCTGTTGCAGCGTACAGCGCGTACAACTACCTCATCGAGCACGGTCTAGTGAGCGAAGCTGGCCGTAAGGCGTAGCAGCGGCTTTGATATCTTTTGGAGATCTGCCAGCGCAGCTCAGTTATTACCCTGCCGCCCATCTACGTGTATCTGGTGCAGCACCTCGCCCCCACGAAACGCTGTGAAGATCGTCCTAGCAGTTGTAGTAGCTGCAGCTGCTGCCGCAGTGCTCCTACACATAGGTGGCTTCGCGAGAGAAGCGTTAACTAAACCCCGCTCAAGTCTAGAGAAGGGTGAAGGGTTGCCGGAGGAGCTCATTATCGAGCCATTCAAAGGCGCACCGCGCACCATAGAGGTTGCATCCCCAGCTTTCGAGGAGGGAGAGCGGATACCCCCGAGATTCACGTGCGATGGTGACGACGTGTCGCCTAGGCTCGAGTGGAGGGGCACCCCTCCAGAAGCTAAGAGCCTTGCAATAGTTATGTACGATCCCGACGCTCCCGGCGGAATCTTCCTGCACTGGCTCCTCTACGACGTGAACCCTCAAGCCAGGGATCTCGAGGAGGCTGTTCCCAAGCGAAGCTTTGTAGAGGGCGTAGGCAAGCAGGCTATCAACGACTTTGGAAGAGTAGGCTACGGCGGCCCATGCCCGCCGCCAGGCCCCCCTCACCGCTACGTGTTCGTTGTAGCGGCGCTTGATGTGGACACGTTAGGCTTTCCAGGCGGTGCTAGCGGCTGGGAGGTTTTAGAGGCTATGCGAGGCCACGTCATAGCGTACGGCTACACGTTTGGTGTGTACAGCCGCTAGCGCCCCTCGCTGAAGTGAAGAGCGTGTGCGGGCCTTGAAGCTGGGTGCGTGGAGCATGGCGTACAACTACGTTGAGGTGGAGAGGAGCGGAAGTGTAGTTACAGTCTGGCTTAACCGTCCGGAGAAGCTGAACGCGCTGAACACCGTTGTGTGGAGGGAGCTTGGCCAGGTCTTCGGCGAGGTGTGCTCCGGCGATCACTCTGTGGTGGTGCTGAGGGGGCGAGGTAGGGCTCTAAGCGCTGGCGACGATATCTACGAGATGTACTCTCTGAGAACGCTCGACGAAGCCAGGAGGTTCTTCTC
>JBEVCG010000004.1:0-4218 GCA_040514325.1 Thermoproteota archaeon
GCTGCCCGCCTCTCCGCTTATAAGATCTCGTGCGCACGACTCTAGCTCCCCGGTGCAGCAGGCTTGTGCCGGGTTCTGATCACCTACGGTAGGCTTAGCGCGCTTAGAGGGCACTACCCCGAGCTGATCAGAGGGCTTGTGGGCGCCTCCCACTACGACCCCTACAAGGCCAGGCTAGCTGGCCCCGAGGCGGCGTCCCACGGAGACGGCTGGGGCAGGGTTACAGCTTTCGTGGGGTCTGGAGGGGTCGCGGTGTCAACCTACAGGAGCCTCGCCCCCATCTACGTGGACGCTCCCCTGCAGGGTGTGCCGGAGACGGGCGTGGGGAGGCTATCCGACCTCCTGCTCATCGACATGGTTCACGCGAGGGCAGCCAGCGGAGGGATGCCCGTGAACTTTATGTCTGTTCAGCCCTTCGAGTACCAGACCAGCACGGGCTCCAGGCTCTTCCTAATACACAACGGCTCGGTCGATAAGGAGGCCCTAGCGGTGGAGGTTGAGGGGATCAACCGAACTGTGCTAGAAAGGTACAGCGACACCTACGTAATGGGTATGTGGCTCGCCCAGAGGCTGAGGGACAGCATAGACGTGAAGCTGCTCGAGGAGCTGAAGGAGCGCGTCAGGACAGCCCTCAACCTAGGCCTCATTCTCGTGTCGCCCGACAGCGTGGAGCTGCTCGCGGGAAGCTACTACAGCAAGGAGCTCCCCCAGGAGAGGAGGGACTACTACAAGCTGTACTACGCCGAGCTGCCCGGCGGCTCAGTGGTACTTGCCTCGTCCACTATCGTCGACTTCGAGGAGTACAGGCCGAAATCGATAGGGTCCTGGAAGGAGTTAGAGAATGGCGCCTTCATCCACGCCAGGGCAGAGGTCGCTTCAGTGGAGGGTGCGAGGGCCAAGGTAGAGAAGCGCAAGCTGCTGTAGCGCTTGAGTTTTCTCCATCTGTGCTGCTCAACTCGCTGCAGGCCCATTGCTAGTAGCGCACCGTACTCAGCCTCCAACTATGCCTCCTCCTCTTCGTCGAGTTTCCCTCATCCTCCTCCGCTAGGCTTTTGCAGAGGTCCACACCCTCTCCTAAAGGTCGAGCGGCCTCAGCATCATTTCGCCGCCTCTTTACATATCCTCTTCAACTCCTCGTACATCTCGTACGCTTCCTCCTCCCTCGCTCTCTGCTCTAGATAGTGCTCGTCCAGCCTGTCCTTCCACACCGTGTAAACCCAGATCGCCTTGTCCCTATCCTCCGTTGACCCCCAGTGCTTCCACCCGGAGAGGTACGTTACTATGATCTCCTCGGGAGGTTCAATGTAGACGTGGAACTGACCCACGACCAGCTTCACGGGCCTCGCGCGGTGCGGGTAGACTGTTGAGACAATGTCTATGGACTTCGCATTCAGAGGCTCTGCTGGAAGGTAGCCGCGCCCGATACGCTCCGAGATCGCTGCTAGCAGCTGCTCGACGACCCTAAGAGCCGCTGCCCCCTCAACTATAACGTCAACGTCCATTGTCCTGTACGCCCTACCCGTGTAGAGCTCCACTGCAAAGCCGCCCGTGATGACTATCCGTCCAAACCCCATCTCCTCAAGCCTCGTGTTGAGCCAGGAGAGGAACAGCAAGTACCTCTTCGCCTCGTCGGCTTCACCCTGCAGCTGCGGGATGAGCTTAGCGGCTAGCTCCTGGTACAGTTTCTCGGCAATCCTCCCTACATCGTCCTTACCCTTAGCACCCGATCCCCAAGGGCGTTCCTCTCCCATTCAACCACCTCAACAAGTCTCGGAGCGGAATCCGCTGCTAGGAGAGCTATCTTCAGCGAGTCGCGCAGGCTCCGCCTACCCCCCCGTAGCTTGCCGTACCTCATCCTAGCGGTGAGCGCAGCCTTCATAGCGTTAAGCCTCCTTTTCTTCACAAGCTCTGCAAGCTCGTCGTATGCCACCTTCCGGTCCAGGCCACCGCTCATAGCATCGACACCCAGGACTACAGCGGCCAGCCCCAACTTAAACGTGCAGCAGGGCCGCTTAAGCATGGTGGGCTGTTAACCCTTCCAGCATATTTTAGAAGCGCGGAGGGCTACGGCATCAAAACACGGATAGCTTAACCCGTTCCCTTGACCTCTATGCCCAGCCTGGACCTGCAGATGCGACTACAAGCACTACTTGCGGCATCTGCAGGGGGCTGTGGGCATCCTGCACTACGAGCTCAAGATCCACTGCCCGGCTCTCCCGGGCCCCCAACTGGACGGTCTCGCCCGCCATACCCCTTAAGATGCCGTTGAGCCAGCCAAGCGCGACAACCTGGACTTCCGCTGGCGCTGCGAGCTGTTCTCAACCACCGCTGTAGTGTAGACGTGTGTGCTGTTTCCTAGCCGCAGAATACCCCGTATGTAGGCCTGCCTCAGGCTAGCGATTCGCGGCTTCACTGCTCCCACTGCAAGCATGTTAGCAACCGGGGCAATGTTGAAGGGCAGCTTCGGGTATACGTAGAAGTCAGCCCCGCTCGGGCGGAAAGTAGACCGTTTTGTTGAGGTGTATGGAGGTGCCCGGAGCCCCAACCTTCACCCTCACCGGCTTGACCTTGGTCTCAATCACGACCGTTCTGCTGCTCTTAGCCTCCACAAGGCCAACATCCACGCACCCAGCCTTACCTTGCTTGGGGAACCTGCAGGCAAGCACAGCATCAACAGCCCTGCTGGCTTTGTTATAGGCCTCTACCAGGAACAGCCGCCTAGGGCTAGAACCCCCCACCCTAGCAAGGTCGGTTGCAACGTTTCCCGCAATCAGCGGGTTGGGCACCTCCTTTCCTCCCTTCAGCAGCGCAGCAGACGAGATGCTGACGTCAGGAGGGCCGGCTACCAGATTCACCGCCGTGTAAAAGCCTGGCAGAAAGCCCACGCAGACCATAACGCAGCCAGCAGGACCAGAACCAGAGGCCTTTCGCTCCGGCTGATTTCACCCCTCCTCACCGCTTAACCTTCTCGCTCACCTTTAGCCACAGACACATCGATACAGCCTTCAACTTAGTTACAGGTAGAATCGTATTTATAAAATTGTTAAGCTAGCCCTTGCGGGTAGGACTGCGGTTCATAGTGCTGGCAGCCTTTAATTTGCCGGAGACGCCTTTGAGGTCCGGATGGTTCGTGTTGGATCTGGGCCTCGTCTTCACGCTGTACGGATCCATAGTGGCTGTAATGAACCCGTTCACGGCGCTTAACAACTATCTGACGCTGACAGAAACTATGGATCTGCGGGCGTCGCTCAGGGTTCTGAGGACCGCCATAGTGGTTGTGGTGATCCTAGGCTTCACCTTCATACTGGCCGGGAAAGCGATACTGGAGTTCTACCACCTTAGCCTGCCAGCGCTCCAGTTCGGCGGCGGAGTCCTCCTCATGTACATAGCCGTGGACATGCTCTCTGGCCAGCCCAAGGCGAGGAGCGTGGAGCCAGGTGAGGTGGCGGTAGTCCCCCTGGCCACACCGATGATAGTGGGACCCGGCACTATGACGCTACTGATATACCTAGCCACAGCAGCTCCCCTGTTCGAGGTCTCGGTAGCGTTCCTGCTCTCCACAGCTACAGTTGCGGCTGCGCTCCGCGGCGCCCATGCTGCAAGGCGCCTGCTGGGCAGGAGCGGGATAAGGGCTATGGCGAGGTTCATGGCCCTCATAATAGCCAGCGTAGCTGCACAAATGATGTGGAGTGCTGTGGAAGGCTGGTCGCAGCAGCTGCTGACAGCATCTTAAGCGCCAGCCCCGCTACTCCACCAGCACCTCTGCTGCACCACCTCGCAGCGGCGCCTTACGTGTAGCAGGTGCGCGCGCCACAACTGTTATCTTGCTTCAGGTGCGAGTATCCGTGGAGGCTTACGGTGGGGAGCATGCCCGATGCTGCCGTGAGCTACGCCGTGGAGCTCCTTGGAAAGCTCATCTCCATACCTACTGTAAATCCCCCTGGCAGCAACTACGAGAACTGCGCTAGGCTCTTAGGAGGGGAGCTGGATAGGCTCGGGTTCGAGGTCCAGCTGGTCGAAATCCCCGAGAGCTACCTCGACGAGCACTACCCCTACGCCCCCGCCCACCGAGGGTACCCCCGGTTTATAGTGCTAGGCAGGCTGGGCTCCGGGAGGCCCATCCTGCACTTCAACGGCCACTACGACGTTGTGCCTCCGGGTACGGGCTGGGCTAGGGACCCATTCACTCCTGCCGTGGTGGACGGCAAAGTATACGGT
>JBEVCG010000005.1:0-4205 GCA_040514325.1 Thermoproteota archaeon
GTGGTCCACAGAACGAGGTAGATGTCGGCTAAGGTGGCTGTAGCCGAAACAAACCAGGTAGGGTGCAGCTGGGAAGAGCGCGTCGGCAAGCGCCCCCGCCAGGGCAGGCGGAGCTGTGGCGTTACGATCCTCCTAATGCCCGCTATACCTCCAGCAGCGCCCCTTTCTATCCTTCCTCTGGTACAAGCGAGAGAGGTATGCCCATGAAGAGGGGATCCACGATCGCGAAGCATGCCGGTGTTAGAGAACGGTTTACGCTGGTATCCCGGTAACGCCGCCAACTGCTGCGGCCTCCTGCTTGCGTGGAACGATGCCAACAAGCTAAACAGTATTAAAGATAATAGTTTCGTGCAGCTAAAGGCTCAGCTGACCAGCCGCAAGCCTTCCACCTTGCAGTAATACCATTTCTCCTAGAAGCTGAAGCTTCTAGCCCCGTTACGGTGCCTTCATTAACGGTTGTGGAGAAAGCCGCTTTAGGTGAGCAGCGGCTGCATTTTTCACGTGCAGCGCTCGTGGAACCTAGCCACGTAAGCTCCTAGGCACACTTCTAGCTGGCTTCGTCGCTGAAAGCAAAACAGCGTAGACGGGGTCCTGCGGCTCTCTGCCCCTAGATCCCAGGAGAAGCGGGCTGCTAAAGTTTGCTTGATAGCGAATGCCTAGGTGCCGCAGAACCCGTCAGCAATTAGGGTGTTAACTCTCGCCTTCGCGCCTCTTCGTTTCCTCCCGCAGCTTCCTCAGCTCCCTCCGCAGCCTTCTTATCTCTTCTCTCAGCTCCTCTTCCTCCCTTCTGGAACCTCTCTCGCCCATCATGCCGGCGAAGAGCTTGTAGACGAAGTACACGGCAGCTGCTACTACCACAACCCACAGCACTATCCAGAGGACTCCGAACATCCAGCCGAGGGCTCCTCCGCCCCAGGGCCACATGAAGCCCCAGCCTCCTCCGCAAAACGGGCATACCCACATTTCACGCTTGCACCGAGCACTACTAGCAGAGCAGTAGATAAAAGCAGAACTCACAACAGGTGAGTACCCTACCCGGACCTCGAGAGCAGCACGGCTGCCGCGATGGCCAGCGCTATGCCTGCGACCTTTGCCTTTGTCAGAGGCTCGCCCAGCGCTAGGTATGCTACTACGGCGGTTACGGCGGGGTAGAGGGACGTGAGGGGTACGACAACCGAGGCTTCCCCGCCGGAGTCCAGGGCATTGACCATAGAGAGGTAGCCGAGCGTCCCTAGCGAACCTGCTCCGAGGGCTGCGAGGGCTGCCTTGGGTCCGGTCGAGAGCACCTCGGAGCGGTACGCGAGGGCCAGCGCGGTTATGGCTATGGCGGTTGCGAGGCCGCTGAAGACGTAGAGCTGCCGCCACGAGAGGCTCTGAGCTGCAGCTTTGAGGGCAACGCCCCAGACGCCCCAGGACGCCAACGTGATTATAGAGAACAGCAGCCACCTTTCAGCCAAGGGTGTGCACCCACGGCTGTTGCGGCTAGGAGCTCTTTTGGCTCTTTTTCCCCTGGGGAGCCAGGTAGACGTGGACAGCCGGAACCACCGCTAGCCCGGCGGCAGCGTCCTCGTCGAGGTCCCCGAGGATGCCGGCTACGTGGGCCACCCTCAGCAGGTCTACGTACGTAAGGAAGGGCTTGCCCTTCTCAGCGGCTATCCTCCAGTACCTCTTGGCGTCTTTCGATACCCTCTCCGCCCGTCTGCGCAATATCGCTTCCACCCTTGCCTCGTCGCCAACCCTAGCGCTGCGAATGGCGTCTAGCGCCTCCTCGACGCAGATGCTGTACATGTCGAGCACCGTGTAGTCGGCTATCCTCAGGTGAAGCTTCCAGCTGTTCACGTCGAGCTCTCCGCTGAAGCGCACCGTAGCAACCCCAAGCTGCTCCGCGGTCTCGGCGAGGCTGCTGGATGCAAGGAGCAGCGGGGACACGTAAGCGGAGGCGAGTACAGCTGCTTCGGCGAGCTCCCTGGAGCTCAACGCCTCTGCCATTTTCTCTGAGAGCAGGCGGAGGGCCTCCGCAGGGTACGAGAGCTCCCTCAGCGGTTTGCCCCCGAGGAAGGGCTCCACGAGGCTCCTGTAGGCCTCGAGCGCGTAGGGGGTCACGCCGAGGTCGCGGTACCTAAACCTCCGGGAAAGCCACTTGACGGTTTCCTTGGCCTCGTCGTCGCCATAGCTGGCGACGACGCCCCGAAGGTTCTTCACCAGCGCTGCGTATCTCGCAAAGCTTACGGCTCCCACCAAGCCTCCACCACCGCACAGGCTGAGGGGAGGCAGCCACCGTAGTCGGACGAGCTTCTACCGGCACTCCTAAGACCAGATCTCAAAAAGGCTCTCCTGCAGGAGGACATTTTTATGCCGATAGCGGGAGCGCAAGCGTGCAGGCTCCTGGAACCCCTCCGCGAAGATTGCGGCAGCGCACCTGGTTCACGTGCCGCGGCCCAAGCTCCTGCAGCCGGGGTCCGCTGGAATCTCACCGGTGTGCAGTTTGCCCCCCGCCAGCTGTAGAGGCGACTCAGAGAAGGCCTCCCGTAGGCCTTCCTCTGCTCACCCCGCCTCCGCAAAGGCTGCGCGGGCTGGGAAGCACGCCTCGGTACCTCCAGAGCTAGCTCGGTGGCTCAGACCTCTTAGGCGACCGCTCGCTGCCTGTAATCGGGAGGCTCAGGCAAAGCGTGTTGGCCGCCCTGCTCACGGAGTGCGAGCTGGAGCGGCTGCTGCGGGCTTCAGGAGGCGGAAGCTGAAGTCAGAGTTATATGAGGGCGTCTGCAACATACACTTGGAGCGCCGCGACGTGGGCGCAGGCCCGTGGATGACACGGCGCGTCCCACCCCGAGCCCTCACCGCGTTAGCTTCTGCTTCCAGGATCCTCCTCGAGCAGCTCCCTTACGATGTCTAGGAGCCGCCTTGCAACGAGCCTCTTGTGCATGCGCGGGATCTCCCTCACGGTGCCTGCCCGGTCCACCACGTAGACGTGGTTCGTCGGGAATCCGAAGCCGGCCCCCTCCTCGAGCACGTTGTTGGCGGCCACGGCGTCGAGCCTGTACTTCTCCAGCTTGCGCCTGGCCTTCTCCAGGAGCTCCTCGACGCTTCTGGCTGTTTCCGCTGCAAAGCCCACGTGGACTGCGTTTGGCGCTGCCGCAAGGCCCCTAGCGACCACCTTCTCGGTGGGCTCGAGCCTCAGCTCCAGCGCCCCCCTCTCGCTGGGAATCTTGGACGACGCCTCGGAGGCTGGCCGGTAGTCGCTGACAGCGGCAGCGTACACGGCCGCGTCGATGCCCCTTGACGCCAGCGCCGCGACCGCCTCCGCCATCTCGCTGCCCCTCTCGACCCGTACAGCTTCAGCCACGTAGCTCCTCCACTGGCTTGGAACGGGTGCGCACAGCGGGCCGTGGACCAGGTGGACCTCGGCTCCCCGCCACGAGGCCTCGAGCGCAACGGCTAAGCCCATTAGACCGCTGGACGGGTTCGTCACAACCCTTACGGGGTCTATGTGCTCCCGCGTGGGTCCAGCCGTGACTAGTAGCTTCCTCCCAGCAAGGTCCCGCCCCCGGGATATGACGGCCTCTGCCCACCACGCGACGAGCTCTACGGGAGGGTACTTGGCCCGGTCCCCCTCGAGCACAGGGGACATCACGGCTAGGCCCTGCTCCTCGAGCTCTCTCACCAGCTTTGAGGCCCTCCTCCACATGCCCTCGTGCATCGCCGGTACGGCTAGGACCGGCTTACCTAGGCCCAGGGCCTCCTGAACGAGGGCCGAGACAACGGTTCTCGCGCCGAAGCTTGCTATCTCCGAGAGGGTTTCCAGCGAGGCTGGCGCCACGACGACGGCGTCGCAGAGTCTAGCGAGCGAGACGTGCTCCACTGCCCCGGTCATCTCGGTTACGGCGGGGAGCCCTGTAGCCCACGAGAACATCTCGGGTGATATCAGCTTCGCAGCCTCGGGTGTCATCGCGACCCTGACTACCGCGCCCATCCTCATAAGAGCTCTTGCAAGGTCGATGCTCCTGTACATCGAGGCGCTGGCGGTCACGCCTAGGACGATGCACTTTCCCCGAAGATCTCCATCCTCCTCGCCTAGTATGCTCCAGCTGGGGTGCAGGTCCTCCCAGAGGAGAGCCCTAGACACAGCCTCCACCGCTACGTGACGATGTCCTCCACCATGTCGTAGGTTACCGCCATTTTTATCTCGCGCGCGATCCTCCTACCGA
>JBEVCG010000006.1:0-14993 GCA_040514325.1 Thermoproteota archaeon
CGCGAAGATGAAAGTGTGGAAGGGGAAGAGGCCCATTAGCACAGTAGCGTGCGCCACGGGGATAAGGGACAGCGCCATGTACCTCGATAGCTGGGCGCACGCTACAGCTACAGCTCCAGCAGCCATGTAGCCTAGGTGCCTCCCGCGCCTAGGAGCGCCGTCTCTGGCTAAGGCCGAGACCAGCGCTATGGGGAGCGCCACAGAGTACGAGATCGCTGCACCGGAAATTGGCTCGCCGCCCTGATAAGCTGATGCCCCCCTCACAAGGATGGTTGCCGCAGCAAATGTGAAGGCTGCAGACACGCCCGCCACGACACCTAGAAGGGCTCTGCCTCCGTGGAAAGCTTCGCCACTAGGCCTCGTGGAAGCGAGGTACACCGCCAGCACGAAAAGCGCCAGGCCGAGGAGCTGGCGCACGCCTAGAGCCTCCCCCAGCAGCGCCCATGCCATAAGGCTTGCAATCGCTGCTGTAGGGCTCGTGGTTACAGCTGCCGTAGAGGCCCCCGCGTACGTGACAGCCATGTAGAAGAGGAGGCGGCCTACAACGAAGTTGAGCAGGCCAGCAGCAGCATAGAACAAGAGGGCCTTGCCGGCGGGAATCCTCGACCCAGACGCCAGCGCGGCAACCCACAGTATAGGTGTCCCAATAACCAGGCTCACAGCCAGGTTCTGGAGCGGCGTCAGCCTAGCCGCTGCAGCTCTAACCATAACGTCGCTTAACCCAAATAGCATGCCTGCAGCCAGCGCGAGCCCGTAGCCCATGGCGCTGTACTCGACCACAGACTGCCACCCAGCGCGTCCGCTATGGGCAGGCCGGATCCCCTCTGGTAGTAACTTACTGCTGGACGCTCACGCGAGGATGTGGCCTACCGCGCCCGCTGGCCTCTCATACCAGCTTGAAAAGTCCGGTGGTTTCTCGCGCAGCCCTCCGGCTAGGCCCCGTCGCGTCTACACCCGTAGCCCCTATAGCTAGCTTTCCAAGGCTCTACGCGCCGTTTTGCCGACACTTTCTAGGAGCGAGGAGAAGTAGCTGATGAACTTCTCGCGCTGCTCATCCGTGTGAACCATCGATGGGAGCAGGTGCATCATATGCTCTGACACGTACAGTATCCCCAGCACCCGCGCGTACACGTGTGCTACCTCGTAGACCTTGGCGCTCCAGCGAAGCTCGTGAGCCTGCCTCGCGTTCTTAGGTCTCTCGGCCGTGAAGTGTATCCCTATCATGCTTCCCGCGCCCGTTACCCAGCATATTCTACCATGCTCCTCGCAGAGCCTATCCACGCGGTCTGCGAAACGGGCCCACTTGTCGTTGAACTCGTCGTAGAGGCTCCTGTTCTCGTACAGGTAGCTTACCGTTGCGATCCCCGCCGCCATCGTCACCGTGTTTCCGGTGAACGTGCCTCCATGGAAGCTCCTCTCACTGGGGTTGGGGTGCTTGATGTGGTCCAGGAGCTCCATGATCTCGGCCTTGCCTCCGAATGCCCCGGCGCCAGGGAAGCCTCCCCCAACAACTTTGCCAAGGGTTACGAGGTCGGCGTCTACCCTAAAGAACTCCTGGCCCCCGCCCAGCGCTAGGCGGAAGCCCGTTATCACCTCGTCGAATATCAGCAGGGCGCCAGCATCGTGGGTCAGCCTGCGCACCTCGCGGAGGTAGCCCGGCTCCGGCTCTATGCAGCCTCCGGCACCCAGCACCGGCTCAACTATTACTGCTGCGACATCGTACCTCTTCAGCACCCTTTCGAGCGCTTCAGCGTCGTTGAAGGGCACAGCTATGGTGTACTTGGTATGCTCCTCGAGTATCCCAGCGTACTCGGGGCCGGAGAACGGGGGCGATACTGCCGTATGCAGGTCGCTGTAGCCTCCGTGCCATCCTCCCTCCATCTTGACAACGTATCTCCGCTTGGTGTACGCTCTGGCTAGGCGCAATGCGTACATGTTCGCCTCGGTTCCGCTGTTGGTAAACCTAACCATCTCGAGGTTCGGTACAGCCTTCGCGAGCAGCTCAGCGTACTCGAGCGCGAGCTCGTTTTCAAAGCCCGGGTGGGTTCCGCGCTTCATCTCATCTGCGACACGCTCTAGCACGAAGCTGGGGGCGTGCCCCAGCACGTGGGTTCCGTGACCCATCCAGTAGTCGTCGTAGACGTTGCCGTCAACATCCCAAATGGTGGAGCCCTCCGCCCTTGCGACGAATATGGGGTAGGGCTTGAAGTAGCGTATGTGGTACGTTACGCCGCCGGGCAGAACCCTTCTTGCACGTTCGTAGAGGGTGCGCGACCTAGGGGTCCTCGACGTGTACTCTGAGGCATACCTAGACCATAGCTCTTCCAGCTCCCTCTCGACCTCGGGAACTATAGGCAACGAGTCCACCCTCAAACGCCACTCTCTTCAAACCGCCCGATTTCGGATCTTTTATCGCTACCGGGGGCTAATTCAAGCCCTTAGCCGCGAGCACTACCGGGGCTCAGGCCAAGCTTCATGTAGACGAACGCCATGTAGTCGGAAGCCTCCCTTGCCCTAACCTCGGGGCTAGCGCCCATGTGCCCCGAAGCTGTCTCGACCCTCAGGCAGCTCTCTTGGCCCAGCTCCTTCAGCTTCGCGTGGAACTTGAACGCGTGGGCTGGGTGCACCCTGTCGTCGTTGAGCCCCGTGTAGATGAACGCTGGAGGGTACCTCGCGCCGGGCTTGAGGTTGTGGTAGGGCGAGTACTTCTCCAGAAACCTCCTGTCTTCCGGCTTGTCGGGGTCACCGTACTCGGAGGTCCACAGCAGCCCAACGTACAGCTTGTGGAACCGCAGCATATCTATTACCGGGTACCCGATTACGGCAGCGTCTAGAAGCTCGGGCCACATGACCATGGTGGCCGCCACTAGGAGCCCGCCGTTGCTTGCCCCGATAGCAGCCACCTTAGCTGCACCCTGCTCGCGCTCCCTACTTATCACCGACGCGAAGTCCTCGAACACCCTCACCTTGTTCTCCCTCATGCCTGCCCTGTGCCACTTCTCGCCGTACTCGGAGCCCCCGCGCAGGTTTGCGACAACGAGCACCCCGCCGTCCTCCAGGAACGGGATAGCCCAAGGAAGGAACCTCGGCGTAAGCGGTATGGCGAAGCCCCCGTACCCGTAGGCGAGGACTGGGCCCCTGCTCCCCCTCTTCCTCACACGGAAATAGTGGATCATCGTTCCATCAGCCGACCTCGCCCACCCGTCCTCGACCACGACGTCGCTGACCACCTGCCCCGATTCGAGCAGCGTGGAGGGGGACACGCTACCCTCGCTCAGCCTAACAGCGCGATAGGGGATGGCAAACGACGTCATGACGGCAACAGCCTCACCTCGAAGCGGCCAGCTGGCCAGGTTTATCGAGTACGGCTGACCCGGATCGTAGATCCCCGCCAGCTCCCCCGAGACCTTGTAGTAGCGTACGTAGTGGCTGCAGGCCCTTTTCACGTAAATTAACGCTAGCGTGCTGCCCAGCATCACTGCGCCGTCTAGGTACTCCTCCCTCTCGGGCACGAGGGTGGAGGCCTTTCCGTCCTCGGACACGCAGAGAACCTCTCCCATACCCTCGCCGCCGTAGGACGCCACAAGGTAGCAGCCTGCATCAGGACTGTAGTCGATGGGCCGCGACACGTAGCCGAAGTCGCCGTAGACTCTGCGCCACGAAGCTGGATCTCGAAGGAGGCCGCCGTAGACAACCGAGCCGCTCCAACCGTAGGATACCGTGACAAGGGCCCTGCTCCGGTCGCTGGAAGGAGCCATCGACACAATGTAGGGAGCCCGCAGCCCCTCGCCAAAGACGGGCTCCTCCGCCCCACCAAGCTTTTTCAGATACACCCTAGAGCAGGGCGGCTGAGTTCCGTCTGGAGGGCACGGCTCCTTCCTGTGCATCTTCGTGTAGTACACTGCGTCGCCGTCAAGCAGCACAGCCGACCAGACTCTGCCCTCGACCTTATCAACCTCCTCGCCCGTCTCCGGGTCGACTATCCGAAGGATACCCTCGTCCCGGCCGGCCGTGGTGTAGAAGTACGCAAGGAGGCGGCCGTCGGAGGGTGCGTACACAGCTGCAATGAGCGCATCCGGCCCAAGCTCGCCTTCCCTCACGATGTCCGAGACCTCGCCGTCTCGCCCCAGAAGCTTGACGGAGTAGCCGCGCCCCTTGTAGACGAAGTAGTAGCCGCGCTCGGTTACAGCGAACATGCCAAGCTGCGGGAGGGTGTAGGCGCGCAGCATGCGGGGATATAGGGCGTCGCTTACCGGTCTAACATACTCGGTAGCGCGCTTGCTCTCGGTAAGAGCCCACTCGATGACGCGCGGATCGCTTAGGTCTTCAAGCCACGCGTAAGGGTCTTGCACGGACAACGCCAGCTCCACCGTGGCGTGTGCCGGAGCCGCGTAAAATCTCTGGCGCTGTAGCACGCTAAAATGCTCCCTTATACACCTGCATATCCGCTCACGGCTCTTCAACGGTAACTATAACCTTGGCCTGGTTGCCGTGGCGCTGGCAAGGTTCGAGAGTATGGGGTGGTACAAATGTCGTGGCGGAGCGGGAGTACGATGGATCATGATTTAACACTAAAACTAAAAGAAGTAAATAACAATCTAGATGGTGTCATTCGAGCCCAAGTACAAGCCCCATAAGCCGCAGTGACCGGGTAAAAATAGACCGGGCAGGGAGAGCGGTGAACCGGGTATGCTGGAGCAGCCCCACGCATTTGGGGATGAACCCGCAAGACATTATGCCAGCAGGCAGCTAAAACAAATAGTAACAAGAGGCGGGAGAGTGTAACCATTGCCGCTGCTCTACGTCTCAAGGCTTGGCAACGTCTCCGTGAGGGAGCTGCACCACGCCGCCGCTGCAGCCAAAAGCGCGTTCCCCCAGCTGCACGTTGAGGTGCTCGAGTGGAGGCTAGAGCCCGAGGTGGAAGCCTACGACGCCGAGCGCGCTCAGTACGTGAGCGACGAGATCCTGGAGCAGCTCCACGAGCTCAGAGAGGAGCTGGACGCCGACTACCTGCTCGCTGTAGCTGGGGTGGACGCCTACACGTGGGGGCTCAACTTCGTCTTCGGCCAGGCTAATCCTATGCTCCGCGTGGCAGCCGTGTACACTCCTAGGCTCAGGCCCGGCTTCTACGGAGGAGGGGGCAACGAGACCCTCTACCTGGAGAGGCTCGAGAAGGAGGTCATCCACGAGCTGGGGCACCTGCTGGGTTTAGGCCACTGCACCAACCCTAGGTGCGTGATGAGGTTCAGCAACACCATCTTTGAGGTCGACTCGAAAACCGCCATGTTCTGCAGGAGCTGCGCGCACGAGCTCGAAAAGAGGGGGGTAAAGGTTTCTCCAAGCCGTGTGCTGGACAGCTAGGCTGGCAGCTCACGCTCCGCCTCCACGCTAGGCCCTGCTCTCGAAGCGTACACGACAGCTGCCACGCCGGCCAGCATCGATAGCGCGCCGAGCAGCTCGAACGCAGGACCTCTCGACACCAGCGCCGCTAGGCCCAGAAGGAAGAGTGCCGCTCTCACAGCAGCACTAACGGCCGTTACCCGGTGGATGCTCGGTCCGAGGGCGGCTGCAATGGCTATAGTGGCTCCGAGGAGGAGCACTCCCGCTTTCACCTGAGCTAGACTCGGCTCCGCGACCAGCTCCGGGTGCATGAGCACGCCGGGTATCAGCACGAACAGTGGCATGGCGAACTTCATCGCCTCTATCATAGTTCTGGTGAAGGGGGCATCTGCTATCTTTGCCGCTACCGCTGCTGTGACCGAGGTTGGCGGGGAGAGCTCCGAGAAGACGCCTATGAAGAATGCGTAGAAGTGGACGACCCACGGGTTTATGCCAGCCTCTATGAAGTACGGTGCTATCACGATGACCGTGAGTATGTACGTTACCACTGGCGGGAGGCCTAGGCCGACGATGTAGCCGAAGAGGAAGCCTATCGCGGCCAGTAGATAGAAGCTCTCGCGGCCAAGGCTCATCAGCATGAAGCCTATCTTCGTAGGCACACCCGTTATCGCCAGGAGGCCCGTCATAATCCCAAGCGTGGCTAGCAGCAGCGTGAGATCCGAGGTGAATGCTGCGAACCTCTCGACGGTCTCTACAAGGGAGGATCCCAGCTTTCTGAAGGCTTCGCGGAGGCTGCCACCGGACTTGAGGGTAAAGTATATGGTTCCAGCCGATGCCAGGATCAGCGCGATCCAGCTTGTTGTCAGCGCTGCGTACGTGGGGGCAATGTAGTAGTAGCCCATGAGCGCTATTAGCAGTGCGATGCCCACAAGGAATACGGATATATTGAAGTAGTCCTCCCCTTGGGGGGCGCGTATGCCCATCCTCTCAAGGTCGGATACAGAGAACCTCCGGGGCAGGAAGCGGTAGGCCATCAGGTAGACCGCTACAGCCACACCGAGGTAGTAGACTATGGCTGGCATGTAGCCTCGTGCTACCACATCAAAGTAGGATACGCCGAGGAAGTCCGCCATAACGAAGGCGCTTATCCCCATTATCGGGGGCATGAGCTGGCCGCCTATGGAGGATGCAGTCTCTATGGCTGCTGCAACCTTGGGTGGTACCCCAACGCGTTTCATAAGCGGGATCGTTACACTGCCCGTCGTGGCTGCGTTCGCCGCCCCGCTTCCGCTCACCGACGCCACAGCCATCGAACTCACCACAGCAGCCTGCGGTATAGCGCGGGCCGACCTCGAGGCGCGGCTGACAACCGTCTTGACTATGGAGTCCACGACACCGAAGCCCTGCGCTATGCTAACGAAGACTACAAAGGCGCCTATGATTGTCAGCGCCAGCTGGGGCAGCCTCTCGAAGACGCCCGTCTCGAACTCGACGCTCATGGCCGTTAGGACTCGGCGGAGGGGGAGGCCTGGATGGGAGAACGGTCCAGGCAGGAACCCATAGAGGGCGTAGGCGAAGAGGAAGAGATTTACGAGGAAGAGCGCGAAGTGCCTCCGCCTCGAGTACTCCAAGGCAAGGAGGAAGGCTATGGTTCCAAAGACAACGTCATAGGTGTTGTAGGACCCCATTCTCACCCCAATTAAATCGTTAAAATTCGCTAGTATGTAGGCTGCAGACGCGGCAGCCAAAGCGATGTATACTGCCGCGATAGGGTAGTTGAGCTTTCCAAGGCGCGGGTACAGCTGCTTGTGGCGAAGCGAATCCAAGACGTGGAGCACGAAAGCGTAGGGGACCATCAAGACCGCCAAACGGAGCGGGCCGCCAACACCGGTATAATAATAATAAATTAGGTAAAGGAAGAACGCCAAGGCTGCTGCGAGGTACACGTACCTTAGGGCACGACTACCACCCTGACTGCGCGTCCCCTCAGACTCCACGGCAGCACACACCCCTTGGAGCCTTCACGTGACGGCATAGGCGTGAGCTACGTTTTGTTCAAGGAATCAGAGGTCAGAGGACAGTGTAGCATTGAGTGCTTAAAAAAGCTGGGCGACTGGAGGGTTAACCTTAGCCTCCTACCTTCCATTCTTCGTTCCAGACTCCCTTCTCCTTGAGGTACTTGGCTAGGCCTGGGTGCAGCGGTACGAACTTTGCCGCGTTTACGGCTTCAACCTGGAAGCCTAGGAAGTCCTCTGCGATCTGGCTGTACGCTGGGTCTATCTCGGCAAGCTTCTTGGCGTTCCGCTCGACGAACTTTATCAGCTTGTACACGGTCTCCTCGTCGATGTTCGTTCCCGTGTGGAACCCGTAGTATATCCTAACGCCGATGAGCTTGTCCGTGCCAACGTCCTTGGGAAATGCCGGGCTCGTGGGGCTCTCTCCGAGCGGTATACCTGCCGCCTTGAGCTTCTCGATCTCATCGGGGCACGGGTTGACGATCACTAGGTCCATCTGGGCTAGGAGCTGCTGGGCCCAAGGCGCTATGCTCCTTCCCCCGGTCACGTAGATGCCCGTCGCTACTATATCGCCGCGCTGCAGCGCAGTGGCTACAGCGTCGAGGTCTAGCTCTACGTGCTCGTACTTAACGCCTAGCGTGTCGAGGCCAAGCCTAAGCGCTGTCCCCGTGTCCCAGCCCATGGGCAGCGTGAAGATCTTCTTGCCGTCGAAGTCCCGCCAGCACTTGAACTGGTCAGCCTTATCCTTCGGCACAGCTATGCCTATGTCTATGGTGTACACCCAGAGCGTCTGCAGGGGCATCCGCTTGGCTTCGGGCTTAAAGCCCTCGAATCTGCCCGTGAAGGAGTACATCTCCCTAAAGCCTATATCGGCGGCGTAGCATGCATCGACCTCGCCGCGGGCAAACGCCTTCATACTGGCAACAGCACCTGCCGTGGGCACCACGGTTATCTCTATTTCGGGCATCTCCTGGCTCACGAGGCTGGCTAGTGTTGAGAGGGCTCTATAGCCTGAGGAGCCTGTTCTAGATGTGCCCCACCGTATCGTAACCTTGGCTGCAGCCGCAGGCGACGTGGTCTCCGTCGCCGCAGGGGTAGCAGTTGTCGTAGGCGATGGCGTTGCCGTTTCTGTGGGGGCACCCCTTCCCGCAATCATGTAGGCTGCAACGGCCACTATGGCTATGACGAGGATTACCCCTATGGCCAGGCCGGCTCTGTTCGCCACGACGACCTAACACCTCCACATGGGCAGAGGTTTCTAAGAGACATGGTTTGCTTGGATTCAGCTATATAGGTCATTGCAATCCATAATAAGCGTACCCATCAACAGATAGCCGTAGAAGAGCCGGGGTCTACAAGTTGGCTTCCCCATGCTTTGCGGAGAGCCGCAAGCGAAGAGCTTCTCTGCGCGCCAGTAGGTGCACGGGTCTGTGTACAAGCCGATACACTGGTGCAGTTTAATCCTGAAAGCAAGGGTTTGGGAAACTGCTTACGCTCATGCAAGCCTCTTCGGCTAGCTACAGCATGGGTAGCCCATGATACTGCTCTACTTCATGTAATACCCTTGTACAGAGCAAACATGTTCACTAAAATGCATACCGGTTCCCGCCACCATGCACAGCTAGAGAATGACGGGGGCTGCGTGGAGCCACCATGCCGGGGGTGCAGCAGACCTGCGAGCTTTAGAGGAGCAGGGGACCCTTAAGATTGGGGATGGAGGTTCCGGGGATCATCGTCATGGAGTTCCCGGGCTGGGCTCCATGCGCTGATGGTGGCGGGGGCTCCGGGTGGTTAAATCTACTGGGTGTCAAGTTAACCGCCAGTTAACTTCACCTTGGCGCTCCATGAGGGGCTTCCATCACCATGTACTCCGATTAGATGATTTGGGTCTTTCCACCCCTTCCGTGACGGGGAGGCTGAGAGGCTGACCCGGCCTAGAGCCTCATTGCCACTGGCTGCCCATGAGCGCGGCAGCTCTGCCGCGATAACTTCACGCTGGGATGCGTCCAGGGCTCTGGCTGGTTCGCCTGGAAGATAGGTATTACAGCAAGGCGTCAGCATCCTTGGCCGGGCGGTTTCCCGGCTAGCTAGCTTTGCTGCATCCTCCTGCATACAGCCTCGCGTGCAGCATATCGTCCGCCTTAACAGCGCGTAGCGAGAGCTCTCTGGATCTACGTTGGCTTGGGGCTGCGCTCCTGCTGGGGCAGCCCACCTCTACCTCTCCTCGCTTCTCGCTGCTGAGAAGGGAGCTTGGCTGTGGGGGTGCTGTCCCCCGGGTTTCATGGTCGCTGGGCAGTAGCATTATCGTGGGTGTTGAGGTCCTAGGAGCCTCCATCGTGCTAGAAGAGCATGCACCGTTCTCGCGCTCGCCGAGATGCTGTGAGGCGCTCTTTGGGCTCTTTGGCTTGTTGTAGGCGTTAAACAACGCCTTCATTAAGTTAGCCGGTTAGAAGTTTAAATGTGGCGGGTTACCGGTTTCTCCTAGCATATGCTGTTCTAGGCTGATACTATCTGTTAGCAGCTTCGATGGATATTACTTGCCTTGAGGCGCCTAATCCCGCCTGCAGGCTTTGGGCTAGCTACTCTAGCTTAATGTCCGGAAGCTGGCAGGCTAACTCTTAACCTTCCAGCTTGACTAAACTGGTGAGTGCACTGTGCGGTTTACCGGTGAATCGGCGTATGTGTGTCGGCGCCGCTGTCCGGGGTGTCCCGCGTGGAGGCAAGCCCGCTCGCTGCTTCAACGCTCCATCCTCTCTGCTTTAGAGGTCCGCGTGCAGCTGTACGTGGGCTGTTACAGTAGAGCAACCCTACTTCAACGCTTCGAGAAGCTTTTCGCGGATCCAGACGGGCGGCCCGCGCTGAGGACGCTTCTACGCTTCAAGCTCCCACGCACCGCCCACAAAATGCTGCCAGCTAGCAGGCCAATAGCGCTGAGAGCGGCCGCGCGCCTGGCAGGCCGTAGCTAGCGCGTACGGGTGCAGCGTCCACGCTCTAAAGCCGCCGCGCTGGAGGAAGCTTTACACCGTACTTCTTGGAGACGTGCTCCAGCTTCTTCCAGGTCTCGTCGTCCAGCGGTATCCCCTCCTTCAACCTCTTCGTGTACGTTTCCTCCTCGGGTTCGCCGGGTAGCATCACCCTCTCGAAGCCCTCTGCTGGCTTTGATGCTCGGATCTTCTCCTTAAGCCTCTCTACATCGTCGAGGTAGTCGTCTAGATCCCGCAGCGCTGCGGGGCTGAGAGCGAGGATGAAGAACCCTCCCTGGGTTGAGGGGTGTGCTGTGACCTCGGTGCTGCTGGGCCCTCCGGCTAGCGCGTGTGAGAGAAGCTCCACGGCTAAGGCTATGGCGTAGCC
The DNA here is from genome assembly GCA_040514325.1 of Thermoproteota archaeon. Lineage (GTDB taxonomy): Archaea > Thermoproteota > Thermoprotei_A > Sulfolobales > Pyrodictiaceae > QNYQ01. Next base: position 10,707 of record JBEVCG010000006.1, read on the forward strand.
CTTGTGGCGGCCGAAGGGGAGGAGGGCTCCCTCTAGGGCCTCCCGTGGGTCTGCCGTCTGCCTGCAGCTGGGGGACACACCTATGGGCTCGGGGAACACCTCGCCTCGCTCTGCAGCCATCATCACCTTCATGCCGGCTAGGATGCTTGTGGCCATGTCCACAACAACAGGGGCTCCCCTCGCCGGAAACGAGATGCTGAACGGGTTCGTTCCGAAGATCTTCTCGCACCCGCCCCACGGGGCTATGCGGGCCGGCGAGTTGGCTGCAGCGAAGGTGACGTACCCCCTCTCTGCCCCCCTCTTCGTGTAGTATGCCAGCATCCCCACGTGGCCCAGATTCCTTGCAGCTGCAGCAGCTATTCCAAACCTCTCCGCCTTGTACAGCGCCATCTCGAGGGTGCGCATCGCCACGGGTATTCCGAGCATTCCGCCGCCGTCGATCACCGCCGATGTATCCGTCTCGCGCACAACCTTGATCTCTGCCCGCGGCTTGACGAAGCCCCTCTCGATCCCCTCGGTGTAGTAGTAGACCCTGACCACGCCGTGGGAGTCTACGCCGCGCAGGTTGGCCTCCACAAGGTGGTCTGCTATGAGCGCTGCGTCCTCCTCCCGAGCCCCAGCCGCCACGAAGACGCCCTCGACGAAGCGCCTTAGGTCCTCCGGGCTAACGTAGAAAGGCACCGCTGCCACCCAGTTAAACGCATGCTCACCTCCATAGGACGCTTAAAGCGTATCCGCCTTAGCGCAGAAGCGCTATACTTGCGGTTTCATTCACTAGATGCTGCCGCCACGGAGATCGGGAAAGGTCCGCATTCTGTGGTCCGATACCCCATCAACCCGCACTCTAGCTGGCAGACCTAGAGATGAGCAGACGAGTATGCCTTACCGCAGTCCTAGAGGGGGCGCGCTGCACGTGCTTTAAGGCGTATCCCACACACGCCTTAAGGCAGTCGTTTATGTGTCAGGGTAGGCGGCTAGTGGCAGGTCGGATCCTCAGAGGTATGCCGTGTCTAGCTACAGTTGTAGCTGGCTTCGGGGGTGTTTCTTTGTCAGTCCCCTTTACAGCGTATTATCCTTCTGAAAGCTACCTACCGGGCTTGGTGCCTTGGAGTCTCCGGGAGTTGAGCGCTACGTATCCGTCCTAAAGGCTGTGGAGGAGGCTCTGCGGTCTCTGGGCGGTAGCGCTGAGCTGGATGCGCTGGTGGAGGAGGTCTGGAAGAGGTGGGGGGGCAAGGCGCCGCTCAGGGTCTACAGGCATCCCAGCGGCAGGCTGTGGAGCCCCGACGTCGATGAGGCGCTGAAGGTGCTTTCCGCAGCCGGTATCGTCAAGGTTGTAGGCAGGAAGGTGAATCTCCAAAGCGTATGAGCATGCAAGCTGGAACGGCCTTTTGCTAGCGCTGGGGCGCTGCAGCCCGCAGGCTTGGCAGCCTCAGCGCTTCTGGCTGGAGTCTAGGGCTGCTTTCAGCTCGGCTAGGAGCTTCCTCGCTTTTTCGGCTTCACCCTCGTACTGCTTCGGGGCGAACACCGCTATTCTGTAGAGGCTGAGCTCTGCCAGGCTTCGGAGCCTACCCAGCCCGTGGGGGTCCCTAAGCTTCTTTTCCGCCTCCTCCAGCAGCACCACCTCGCCTGTCGCGCGATCGTAGATGCCCAGCTCCTCGAGGCTTACAAGGTCGACGCGAAGCGGCCTCACGATCACTAGGGGCTTCTCGCGCTGCAGGTCTGCAAGCTCGTCTAGGATGGGGCGTGCGTCCTTGGGCACGCTGCCGCCGTATAGGTAGCTCATGTACACGCCCCACAGCCTCTGGTCCTCGATGAAGATGTGGAACTTGGGGTGCTTGCGCTCTGCGAGCATCTGCGCTAGGGCCCTGGCCTCGCCGCTAGCATCCACCGAGCCGCTGGCAACGCTCCGTATCAGCCCCATCATCGTTATATCGTCTAGGGCTCTCCACGCGGTAAGGGCATCGTCCTTCTCCTTCTCTATGTCGGCCGGCGCTGGCAGCTCGATGCGACCGCCTCCGCCGAGCGGCGTTACGATGCCCTCGAGGGCTAGCAAGCTGAAGAGCCTTGCGTAGACCGCGTTGTATGCCTCGACAACCCGGTGCAGGTAGACCTCGCTGAACATGTAGAACCTCGCTAGCAGGAACGACTCTATTATGCTTATACCCTTGTCGAGCACGGCCACCTGGCAGGCGCGCTCGCTTAAGGAGCCGTCCTCCGTTAGGAGGGGTGTTGCCAGCATCATCCTGACCAGCCTGTCTATGTCGAAGACGCCGTACCTCACGCCAGCGTATATGCTGTCGCGGAGGAGATAGTCCATCCTGTCGACGTCCAGCCCGCCTGCAATGAGCTTGTGGAACACGTGGGAGGCGCACTGGCCGAGGAGATCTCTGGTTCTCTCGGCGCTCTTCGGCCCCTTTAAGAGGAGCTCGATGTCCTGCAGGAGGGTGGGTGACAGCGAGGGTTCGAGACCCGATTCCTCCGCCATCCTTGCGCCCAGCTTAGCTAGAGCGTACGTGTAGGCCTCGTGCCTTAGGGGGAGGCGTTCGAAGCCCTCCACCCTAAACACGAGCTTCGACTCCATTAACCCTACTTCGCTGGAGTGGCTGAAGGGCAGGTGGCCAACATCGTGGAGGAGGACCGCGAGCTGGAAGACTGCCACTGAGCGCTGAAGCAGCGATGCGAGCTCCTCTCCGCCGGACTGGCTGTAGTACACCCTCGTGTTGCCGGCAACGAAGTCGAGAACCTCCCTGGCTAGGTGTGCTGCTCCGAGGGAGTGGTTGAACCTGCTGTGCTCCATTCCGTGGTAGACCAGGTAGGCAAACGCCGTCTGCCTCACATGCCTAAGGCGCTGCAGCAGCCAGGAGTCTATCAGCGGGGCTAGCTCGGAGCATATGTCGGCGTAGCCGTGCACCGGGTCCTTGAAGCTCTTTAGGCTCCGGCAGGCGTTGGGCAACGTGCTCTCCTATCACCGTAATACGGATCCTCCTAATATTTCGCTACGCGCTGGCCGGCTGGGTTCGCGCGCGTCTAGCGCTCCACCAGCTCGCGGTATAGCTCCGGCCTGCGCATGCCGAGTAGGGGGAGCTTCTTGCGGGCCTCCTCGAGGATACTCCGCTGCACCTCCCCCCGTACGATCTTCTCCCCTATACCCGCATCAACCGTAACGACGCCGAGGGGGTCCACTAGCATGCTCCTTCCCGTAAATCTGCTGCTGTACTGGACGGCGACAGCCGTGTAGAAGACGTTCTCGTGGGAGCGGGCTCGAGCAAGCACAGATAGCGTCTCCTCCTTGAGGTGGCCCATGTACCATCCTGCGGGGACTGCGACGAGGTCTGCCCCGCGTATGGCGTAGATTCGAAAGAGCTCCGGGAACCGGAGATCGAAGCAGATCGCCATAGCCACCTTAAAGCCGCGTACGTCGACCACAGGGCTGGGCGAGCTTCCAGGAGCCATCAGGCTTGACTCCCTGTACCCGTAGGCGTCGAAGAGGTGCACCTTCCTGTACACTGCCTTTACGTTGCCATCGTCGCCGATTAGCAGCGCCGTGTTGTACACACGACCGTCTCTGAGCTCTGGGTGGCGCTCAAACATCGTCGCTACCACGAAGACCCCGTTCTCCGAGGCCACCTTCGAGAAGAAGTCCGTCCACGGCCCGCCGATCTCCTCTGCGACGCTGTACAGCTCCTCCCTGTCCATGCCGGTGGGGTCGGCCATCAGATACTCTGGAACCACCAGGAGGTCTATGCGGCTCAGATCTACAGATGCTAGCAGTGATTCAAGCTTTCTCATGTTCTCCTGCTTGTCTCGGTGGGCGCCTACCTGGAGGAGGCCTACCATGATCGCGTCTGCCAGCAGCGTTCACCTCCTCTCGGCCTGCCTGCCCCTCCTGGAGCGCTCCTCTATGAACTTTTGCATCCGGGCCCTAGCCTCTGGGCTTACGGCAAGCTGGACTAGCTGGGCAAGCGCCTTCTCGAAGGCACCAGCTGCCACGCTCCACACAAGCTCCTTCACTGCTGCTACTGACTGTGCTGGTGCCGATGCGAGCTGCGATGCTACCTCTCTTATCCTCTCTTCTACGAGGGCTTCGCTCTCTACAACCTCGTCGACTATTCCAAGGCGCATGGCCTCGTCCGCCTCGAGCTTCATCCCCGTTAGCGCCAGCATCTTCGCGCGCCGCAAACCCACTGCGAGGACTCCCGCTGTCACCAGAACAGGGGGTATGAGGCCTATCAGGGACTCGGGGTAGGATATCCACGATCCCTTGGTGGCTATAACGTAGTCTACAAC
>JBEVCG010000007.1:0-14733 GCA_040514325.1 Thermoproteota archaeon
GACAGGTGGACGCATACCCCAAATACCCCAAGCCACAACCAGAGAACCAACGGCCAAGAACAGGTGGACGTAGGTGTACAAAGCCATGAAAACCCAAACACTGCTCTCACTCGCCGTAATAGCCCTACTACTCGCCCCCGCAGCCCTACCACTAGCAGCGACAACAGCCTCAGCGCAGCAGTTCACAGTAGAAGCATCAGCCACAAACATCAACTACAACATAGTACTTATAACCATCAGGGGCCTCGGACCCGACACCATTCCGCTGGTCAGGGTAAAGGTCTACGACGCAGATGGAAACCTCCTGACGCCGGATCCCATACCAGTGATCGCTGGCTACGTGGGCGGCAACACCTGGCACGTCTACCTAGCACGCAATGAAACGTTCTCCTACAACATCTTCGGCTTCGACTCGACGATAAGCAGCCTCACCGCAGCTGGGAGGTTGTACGAGTTCCCATTCCCAGGTACCGGAGCGATCAACGTAATACCATATGTAGGCGTCAGCCTAGGCAATCCAGCGCCCCTAAGCGCCCTCTCGCCAGTTATAGGGTTCTTCGGCCAGAGTGCTGATAACTTCACGACGGCAGAAGGAGACGTGTTCGATACCAGCAACTTCTCTGACGCATGGCCAATAGTGAACGCGATAGCAGGCACCGGCGAGGGCTTCACCATAGAGGTTGTAGTCGAGACTGCAGAGTACGCGGCACCGCCCGTGTCCATAGCCGTTGGGCCTACCGCCATGAGTATAGACTTCGGGGAAACCTACCCAGTCATAGCACCCGAAAAGCCAGTTACATTCACAATAACTGATCCAACCCTAGCAGTAGACCCAACAGCTACTGACAAGCTAACAGCACCCGGTAATACAGATGTGCTCACTAGCGGTAACCCAACGATAACGATATTCTCTACCGGGGATCTAACAGCTGCAATGAGGGCAGCCCTGCACGAGGCTAGTGGAACGCACGATATAACGATAGACGCAACTCTTAGCGTCAATAGCGTCAATCTGGTCAACCTAACAGGACAGATACCCGGCAACGTAGTCGTATTCGTTAAGCTGGTGGCCAATGTTAAGCTGGTGGCCAATGATATAACCGATATAACCTTCTACGCGGCGCTCACTAGCGACAGAAGCGAGGTGACAATCTACAACTCGACGTCCGAGATAGAAGAATTCGACATAACCTCGGTCAGCGTTACTGTGGTGCCGGCAAGCATTGAAGCGGACATAGGCGGCTTCACCGGATGGATAAACGACACCAAGTTTAACAGAACCGCAACAGCGCTTGACTTCCTGCCTATAACGAGCATTGTGGAGTCCGGCTCCGGCAGCTTTACAGCAACGATATACATGACTGGCAGGGATGAGAGTCCATCCATAGAGGCTATACGCGAGCAGTACGTGGTCAGCGGCAACCCCGTCGTGGCAACATTTACTGAAGCCCCCAGCGCAGGTGGCGGTGGTGGAGACTTCATAGCAATGATACAGCTGGCTAACGGCGTGGTCACCGTGCCAGCATCGGTGAAGCCTACGGAGAAGCTCACGGTAACTGTAGACGATATCGACGCTGGCGCGGTTAGCGTTACGATAGAGGTTAAGGACGGGGATGGCACCACACTGGATACCTCGACCCTCAGTCTCGAGAAGGTGGAGGAGGGCAAGTTCTATGGAGAGCTAACGGTGAAGCTCTCCAGCGACGGTACGGTCAGCATAACTTCGGGTGCCATCTACGTTAACGCTAGCGCGGCAACCATAGAGGTAACGTACACGGATAAGTACGGTGCTGGCGGCAGCAGTATAACCAGAACAGCATCCTCGGCTGTGGAGTTCTGGCCAACTAGCGTATCCATACCTGCAGAGGCTTCCGCCACGCAGACTGTAGCAATCACTATAGCCAGCAAGAACCTCAACATGGATAGTGCGAAGGTCGAGAAGCTCGCTGTGAACGTGGACGACTCCGGGAGCTACGCTATAGTGAAGTACGGCGAAACGCCGATAGCTAACGTAACGGTTGCCAAGGACTCGGAGCTGCTTGACCTCACCAACGCGATAAAGGTCAGAACGCTGCTGGAGACTGGCGCGGACACCGGCGAGTACAAGCTGTACATAGATCTAAGCGCGTTCAGCCTAAGCGAGGGAGACACCATCACCGTAACCTACAAGGACCTGCTAACCGGCGTCACGTTCACGCAGGATATCACCATAACTGTTGCGAAGGGAGAGATAAGCGTGACATACAACGACGTTGAGGTTAGCGACATACCGCTGGCTTGGATCAGCGGCGCCGACGTAGCGCTGAGCTACACCGTCAAGGTTACTGACCCTGACGCCAACCTAGCGCCGTCGCAGAAGGACACGGCAGTAATGTACCTAAAGGTCGTGCTAAACAATGGCACCGCTAGGGAGATAGGGCCCGTAGACTTCAGCGAGACTGACATCGATACCGGCGTGTTCTCTGGCACCCTCAGCGTGGAGTTCAAGACAGACGGTACTGCTAGCATTACGCTTGCCGGCGATAATCAGGAGAGCCTCACGCTAAGCACTGCGGAGCTGGTGCTGGCTAGGGTGGTGATAGTATACTACGACGCCAGCTACGGTGGGAACGTCACCGTGGAGCTGCCCGTAAGGCAGCCTGCAACCGCCGTCCTAAGCATCGAGCCCAGCGTTGCAGACACGCTGGCCACCACCGTGACAATAACCCTCACTGAGCCCGACCTAGACGTGGCGCCCGGAGCAGGCAACGACAAGCTGCCTGGAGGTCTAACGTTCAGCGTTGAGGGAGCTGGGGTTACGAGCGTCAGCGTGTCCGAAATAGAGGGTGCGGCTGACGCAGAGTTCGCAGAGATTGCGCCAGGCGTCTTCCAGATAAGCATAAGCGCAGGCGACCTCCTAGAACTGATAGGGCTGACTCCGGGTAAGGTAGCCACGCTAAGCTACACCGACCCAATAGTAGCAGGCAGCGTGCCGGGAACAGCGTTCAGCGCTGCAACTTCAGCTACGATCAAGGTTATAAGCCACACGGCCGAGTTCACCGTGTCGCCGGAGAAGGTCAGCCCGTTCGGTAAGGTTACAGTAACCGTCAGCGATCCAGATCTCGCCGGCGCGGGCAGCGTAAGCGTTACAATGTACGTTGAAAGCAAGGGTAAGCAGCACACGATCACACTGTATGAGATGGACAGCGGCGTCTTCAATGCAATAATATCCGTCGCCGAGTACAACGTAAGCCCCGTTGACACTCTGACCTTCGTCTACACAGACACGGTGACGGCGACTGGCGAAACCAAGGTCTTTGTGAAGTACGTGACCGTTTACACCGAGACCGGCTCAATAGAGGTGCCTCCAGAAGCGGTAATAGAGAACGTGGTTAACATCACCGTTAGGGACTTCGACGCAAACACCGACTCCCAGAAGGTTGAGATAGTCAGTGTGACTGTGTGGAGCGACACAGCGCCCATTAGGAAGACCATACCGCTTGTCGAGACAGGGCCGGACACAGGCGTGTTCTCCAACGTGATCAAGGTGACGGCCGATGCATCGAAGATAACGGAACCTAGGGTAGTCTACGTCGAGCCTGGAGCTAAGGTGTACGTGAGGTACAGCGACAAGTACGGAGAAGGTGGTGAAGCTGCCACGGTGGAGGCAAGCTTCAAGGTCGTCGCTGCACCAACGGTGACGAGGCCGGCCGTGCCCAAGGTTGAGCAGGCTAGGCTCGTGGATCTTGTCACAGGCCAGCAGCTGACAGCGGTGCCGGTAGGCAAGCAGGTGTCGGTTGTGGTGCCCGTGGAGAACAAGGCTAGCGTCGACGTGACGGCCTACGCCATAGTGACGGTCTACGACGAGCAGGGCACCCCCGTGGGCATAAACGCTGGCGTCGTGGTGCTCAAGGCTGGCAGCGTAGTCGACGTGCCGGTAGTGCTGCCGAAGATCGATAAGCCTGGAACCTACACGGTCAAGATAGTGCTGTGGGACAGCCTAGAGACCATGAACCCGCTAAGCGCCGAGCCGATAACTCTGACCATAACCGTCAGCTGAGGAGTGTAGGGCTTTGAGCGGAAAATCTTGCCCCAACGCTTTTTTACGTTCGTGCTCTGCTGGCTCAAACGTTTTTAAGTTCTCTGGATTGAGGCCTATGTGGTAGTTGAAGGTGGGTGAAAAAGGTATGAAGGCACGCGCTGCTTACATTGCGGCTGTTGTAGCGGCTCTGCTAGCCGCAGTGGCGCTGCCCAGTGTGGCGTACGCTGCACTCCAGGCTACAACGAACAAGACGCTGTTCTTCCCCGGAGACACCCTCGTGGTAACGGGCACTGCCGACCCCGGCGCGGTGATAACCATCAGCCTCAGGAACCCCAACGGCGACGTGGTGGCAATAGACCAGCTGGCAGCCGGCTCCGACGGAAGCTTCGAGTGGAGCGTCCGGTTCCCCAGCCAAGTAACCTCGACGTTCCCTGCGGGAACCTACACAGTGGTTGTCAAGAACGCCGACACGGGCGAGACGCTGCAGCTCCAGGTTGAGCTCAGCGTTGGCGGTGAGATCACGGGCACCGTTGTCGACGAGAACCTCAACCCCGTTGCCGGAGCTACCGTGTACGTGACCAGCACCGAGACGGGTGCGGTGCAGACAGCGACCACAGGCTCCGACGGCAGCTTCAGCGTGTTTGTGGCGGCGGGCAGCTACGAGGTGCGCGTCGAGAAGGCCAACTACCTGCCCTCTGACCCCGTGACGGTGACTGTTGACGTGGGCGAGAGGAGGGACATTGGCACGATAAAGATAGTGAGCATAGCGTCCGAGATACAGAGGCTCGACCAGACCCTAGCCAGCCTTCAGCAGCTCGTATCCCAGCTGCAGGCGAGCCAGAGCGAGCTGAACTCCACCATCGAGGGTCTCAGGAGCCAGGTCGAGGAGCTGGCCGCAGCCGTTAGCGATCTGGAGGCGGCAGTAGACGATCTGAAGGCCCTCAGCGACACGGTTGCAGGCCTCCAGCAGGCGCTGCAGCAGCTGCAGGCCTCCCTTGAGAACTACGCCCAGATCAGCTACGTGGACAGCAAGGTCGGGGAGCTCCAGAGCGCGCTTAGCGACCTAGCATCCCGGCTGGACAGCGTAGCTAGCCAGCTGCAGCAGCTGTCCAACCAGCTGGGAGCCTACGCGACCAAGGAGGAGCTGCAAGCGGTACAGTCCGACTTCTCGTCCAAGATGGACGAGGTCTCGGGGCAGATCGAGGCTATACGCAGCCAGCTTGACACGCTTAGGAGCGACCTTGATCAGCTCAAGACGGCCACGATACAGCAGCTGTCAGCCCAGCTCCAGCAGGCAACGGGCCAGCTCCAGCAGCTGAGCGGCAGCGTCGACTCGGCATCGAGGACGGCCATGATAGCTGTAGTTGCAGCGATCATAGGCATCGTGATCGCCATTGTAGCTGTAGTGCTCGTTTACAGGAAGATAGCCTAGCCGCTCACACCTTTTTTCCCGCTCGTCTGGATCCTTTTGGTATTTTCGCACGTTTCGGGCTTTTCCGCAGATTCTAAGCTGTAAGCATTAGAGCAGCTAGCGGAAGCCCCTCCTCTTAAAGGTTGGAGGCCCACCACACTTTTACCCCGCCTCGGCAGACAGTAACCTGGGACTAGGTGTTGCCTGCAGAAAGGCCTCCGCCAGGTACCGGCGTAGAGCACCTGTTCCACCCCAAGGGCGTAGCGGTTGTGGGGGCGTCGAGGACCCCAGGCAAGGTGGGCTACACGATCCTCTACAACCTCAAGCTGAGCTACCGGGGGCCAGTGTACCCCGTGAACCCGAGGGCTAGAGAGATACTGGGGCTTCCAGCCTACCCCAGCATACTGGAGGTTCCAGACCCCGTCGACCTTGCAGCGATCGCGGTGCCTGCCCCAGTGGTTCCCCGGGTCCTCGAGGAGGCCGGTAGGAGGGGCGTCAAGGCGGCAATAGTCTACAGCGGCGGATTCAAGGAGGTTGGAGAGGAGGGTGCGAGGCTGGAGCGCCAGCTGGTGGAGATTGCCAGGAGGTACGGCATGAGGATCCTAGGCCCCAACTGCGTCGGCATCTACTCGCCTGTCAGCGGGCTTAACGCCACCTTCCTCGACCCCTCGAGGCAGGGCTTCCCCGAGGCAGGCCACATAGCGCTGGTCAGCCAGAGCGGCGCCCTAGGCATAGCGCTGCTGGACTGGATGGAGTCGCGGGGCCTCGGAGTCAGCAGGTTCGTCAGCGTAGGCAACAAGGCCGACATAGACGAGGCCGACCTCCTCGCGTTCCTCTCGAAGGACCGCCACACGTACGTGGTGGCCATGTACGTGGAGGGGGTTGACGACGGCCCAAGGTTCAGAAGGGCGCTCGAGGAGACGACCACCGTCAAGCCTGTGGCGGTTCTCAAGGCGGGCAAGACCAGCGAGGGTGCAAGGGCGGCGGCGAGCCACACAGGAAGCCTGGCCGGCAGCTACGAGGTGTACAGGGCGGTGTTTAGGCAGACGGGCGTTGTCGAGGCCGAGAGTAGCGACGACCTCTTCGACCTCGTCCTCGCCCTAGCCTACCAGCCCCCCATGAGGGGCGACCGCGTCGCGGTGGTCACGGTGGGCGGTGGCAGCGGCGTTATGGCCACCGACTACCTGCTCCAGCTCGGCCTGAAGGTCCCCGAGCTGAGCGCTGAGACCCAGAGGAGGCTCCGCCAGGTGCTGCTGTCGATAGCCAGCCCCAGAAACCCCGTCGACGTGACGGGCTCCGGCAACGAGCAACACCTAGCCGAGAGCATGAGGATAGTCGCCGAGAGCGGCGAGGTCGACGCGATACTGCTCATACCGTACTTCACCGTGCCCTCGATATCGGCAAAAGCCCCCGAGGTGCTGGCCCAGGCCATACACGAGGTGCAGGTGGAGCACGGACTCCCCGTTGTCGTGTCGCTGACCGGCGGCACCCGCGCGTGGCTCATGGCCAGGAGGCTCTTCGACCTGGTGAAGACCCCGATATACCTCTCCGAGGCCAGGGCGGCCAGGGCGCTGTGGGCGCTGAAGGTGTACGGGGAGTGGCTTCGCCGCCAGGGTGTTCTCGAGGAGAGGCTCGAGGAGCACAGGAGGAGGATGGTTGCCCTCTGGGGCGCAGTCAGGAGAATGTAGCTCGCCGGAGTCGTGCTTTTAACCTGCCGCGCCCCGATCTCCGGATGGGTTCCAGTGCCTGGGCGCAGGCCAGCTGTCCACGTTGCCTCCAACCCCGCGCTCGCTGGCGTGCTCCTCCGGCTAAGGGACCGGGGCACGGACCGCGAGAGGTTCCGCGAGCTGATGGAGCTTGCCGGCATACTCCTAGGCTACGAGGCGGCCCGCTTTCTGAGGACCAGGGAGGACTCGGCTGAAACCCCTCTCGGCGCAGTTGCCAGGGTCGAGAGGGCGGCGGACGAGGACCTCGTCGTAGTCGCGGTGCTGAGGGCGGCGTTGCCGATGGCCCTCGGCGTTCTCCGCCTCTTCCCCCGGGCCAGCCTGGGGTTCGTGGCTGCAGCAAGGCTCGAGGACACAGCCAGGAGGGAGGCAGGTAGGCTCCATTTCGACGTCGACATGGCCTACTGGAAGCTGCCCCCTGTCGAGGGGAAGGACGTGCTCCTTGTGGACCCTATGCTGGCGACAGGAAGCACGCTTTCGAGGATCGCTGCCAGGATCGTGGCGGAGAAGCCTGCGAGGGTCGTGGTGGTCTCGCTGATAGCAGCGAGGCAGGGCATCGAGGTGGTATCGGAGGCTCTGGGGGGCGTGGAGTCGGCCATAGTCGTCGCGGCGGTAGACCCGGAGCTGGACCAGAGGGGCTTCATAGTTCCGGGCCTGGGCGATGCGGGAGACAGGAGCTTTGGGTAGCGGAACCTGTATCTCCTCCGTCAAGCTTCCAGTTAGGGTGGGTGAGGAACACCTTGCCGCAGCCGGGCCAGCTGCTTAGGAGCCCTCCTCGGGTAAAGGTGCTCGAGGCGCTGGGCGCCATAGCGGATGGCAGGGTCTCGAGGGAGGCACCTGGCAGGTACACGGTCGTGAGTAGCGAGGGGGATAGGAGGTACACGGTGCGCGTCGACCTGGAGAGGAGAGAGGCCTACAGCGACGACAACGGCACTGTTTACCGGGGGTACGTTGGCTACCCGATAATAGCTGCGCTCATGCTTGAGGGGGTCCTGCCCTACAGGGAGGAGCTGGCGGCGCATCTCCGGGGCATACCCTGGCGTAAGCTTAACGAGAGGTACAAGAGGTACTTCCTGGTCGAGCAGGAGGTTAGGAGGATAGCGGAGGAGCGGGGAGCCGACTGGGCCGAGGTTGAGGCGCTGGTGAGGGAGGTCCTTGCCAGGCTCTCTAGGCTGCGTCTCAGGTACGCTGGGTCCGGCTAGCAGCGGCGCCGCTCTCTCCGGGGGCTTCCCCGGCGGCCTCCTCCCGCACAGCTGTCTCGGCTATGTTAGCCTCCCTAGAGACCTCGAGGTTCTGGGGCGCCCGGGGCACCACCACGACGAGCTGGTCTTCGGGCCTTAGCACCAGGTCGTCGCTCGGGTTGGGTATAAGCCTGTTCCCCCTCCTCACGGCAACGGCTGTGAGACCCTTCCTGCGCAGCTCGAGCATAACGTCTACGTACCTCCTCCCAGCGTACCTCGCGGCAGGCACCTCGTGTATGCTCAGCATGCCCTCATCGCCGCGGGATATATCCTCGACAAACATAGCAGCGCCCAGCTCCAGCATGCTTGCTGCGAGGATCCTGCCTCCCAGGTCGCGGGTCGGCACCACTACGTCGGCCCCAGCCTTGTGTATCAGCTCCACGTTCTCGGGGTGAAGCGCCTCAGCCACTATCCTCGCAGCGGGGTTCAGCGCCCTCACGCCCAGAACGGCCAGGACGGTGTGGGCGTCGTCGTTGGTGCTGACCACGACCATGCTGGCTCTCGGCACGTTTGCGCGCAGCAGCGTCTCCCTCCTCTCCGGATCCCCCCGGACCAGGATTATCCTCGACTCCAAACCCCCGCGCAGCTCTGCGGGGGGTCGGCTGGTAACCACCACCACGTCGCCCTTGTAGCCCCTATCGAAGAGCTCTCGGATGGCAGCCTCAGCTGCAGGCGTCCAGCCCACCACGACGATGTGCTTGGAGCCCCTGTACCTTATGTAGCCCTGCCTCCTCCTCTCAGCCGACTCCACGATAGCACCCGCAGCCACAGAGACTATTCCAGCGTATACGGCTATCCCTGCTGCTATGGTTAAAGTTGCTATCGCCCTGCCAGCAGGCGTCGTGGGCGTTATGTCGCCGTAGCCCACGGTAGATATCGTAACTATCGACCAATACAGACCCTCCAGCACAGACCTATCTTCAACGACGGCGAACGCCACTCCGGAGGTAAGCCACAATGCCACAGCCATGAGGGCAACGTCTGCCAGCGGTCCTCTGCGTTGAAGCCACGTCAAGACTCTGTAGCCGATTTCCCTGTTCCTCCACAAGACCGTAGCCCGCCCTCGGAGGAGGCTACACGCTCACCCGGCTTTTTAGGGTTCCGCGCACCCTAGGAATCGCCCACCAGCATAGTGATATTCGGAGACGGTAACGGATCATGCTCTCGATAGCCGTGTACGGACTTGTATGGATTCTGGAACCGCTCGCCCCCAGCATAACTACAGGGTGTAGCTGCAGCATCGAAACCGTGAATAGGCTGGATAGGAGACACTGTATATGGTGAAGGGTCATTCCCGTGCTCCTCCAGGCTGGCGCGGAGGCGGTCAACGCGTTTGCAACGTTCCTCGCAGCGCTGATCGTCCTCATAATACTGGCATATAGTATAAGGATAGTGAGGGAGTACGAGCGCGCCGTGATATTTAGGCTGGGCAGGCTCCGGGGCGTTAAGGGTCCCGGAGTGGTCATAGTCATACCGATAATCGATAGGGCGATGGTAATAGATCTGAGGGTTAGGACGGTTGACGTGCCCCGCCAGAGGATAATAACCAGGGACAACGTCGAGGTTTCAGTCGACGCTGTGGTCTACTACAGGGTGGACGATCCGGTCAAGGCGGTAATGGCCGTGGAGAACTACCACTACGCGGTCACCATGCTATCGCAGACAGTGCTCCGAGACGTTATAGGCAAGAGCGAGCTCGACGACCTGCTTTCGAGGCGCGAGCAAATAAACATGGAGCTTCAGAGGATACTTGACGAGCTCACCGACCCCTGGGGCATCAAGGTCACGGCAGTTACAGTCAAGGAGGTGGTGCTCCCCGAGGGCATGCTGAGGGCGATGGCCAGGCAGGCTGAGGCCGAAAGGTGGCGCCGCGCCAAGGTGATAGAGGCGGAGGGTGAGAGGCAGGCAGCCCAGATACTCTCCGAGGCAGCTGCAATGTACGAAAAGCATCCCGTAGCTATAAGGCTCAGAGAGCTGCACACACTCTCCGAGGTCGCTAGGGAGCGCAACCTCGTGGTGTTCTACCCCACCAACCTGGGTACAGAGGCAGCAGCGGCCATGGCAGCTGGCATGATGGGGGCGGAGGCCCGGCGCAGCCGGGAGGAGGAGGGCTAGGTTAACGGCGTCGCTCCTCTCCCCGTTCCCAGCTCTTACCGGTTTTTGCCCAGCGCACTGTGCACGTTAACCTCTGCGTGGAGGCTCTCTTCTATCAAAACCCAAAACCTTGGATCCAAAACACAGCGTGGCATGGAACGTGGGGGCGGCGAGACTAAGTATCAACACCGATGATGGGGGTACTAGCGGTTTACCGTTATATCATCATTGTGGGGGGCCTTCTAGGGCCTTCTTCCTCCTCGGATGTGGTTTGCCTGGCTGCAGCGACCAGGGGGTTTAGCTTACCCTCTCTGGCTAGCTCCTCAAGGAGGTTCCTCACGTCGCTGGTGTGTTTGATGTCTATCTCGAGGAGGGTCTGAAGCACGTTGAACATCGTCTTCCATACCTCCAGCAGCATTTCCCTGGGCACGTGGGCGATTATCACGGGATCCTGGAGCCAGTTGTCGAATGCCTTTATCGTGCGGAGCATATGCTGAAATGCTGCCCTCGTAGCGACTATGAGGTCGAGCCGGTCTCCTTGCTCGACCCTGCTAGCTGTATCCCTAAACGCCTCGAGGAGCTTCTTCTGGAGCTTCACCCACTCATCGAGCTGCTTTAGAAACGCGTAGTCTACCACTTTTACGCCACCTGGGCTGGACAACTCAACTCTCACCTGCGGCGCAGACACCCTATTATACTTGCTGCTAGGGAGCGGCCCTCTGGTAGCTCAGAGAGGGGAGGGCTCAATAAAGCTAGCTTCGCACACCACCTTCCCTGAACGCGCAGGCCTACACCACAAAGAGGGCCCTGGGCGAGAAAAGCACCCGATCCCCGTCCCTTAATCTTGTGTTGAGCCCTTCTAGGAAGTCCACCCTTCTGCCGTTGACTGCAACCTCGACAGGGTACCTCAACGACTCACCGCTACTGTCGAGGATGAGCTGCTTGAAGCCCGGCTTGATGCGCTCGTCTATGTATTCTATTAGATTAGATCTCTAACCGTTGCACCCTCCGGCAGCTCGATTTCCAGCTCGAACCTCCCCATAAGCTTGTAAAACTCCTGGACAAAGACTGCCTTAACGCGCAAGCACGGCACCCGCGAACGAAGCGGCTTTTTCCCTAGAAGCCGGAAAAGCTGGAGAAGCGCGCCTAGAGAAAAAAACGGGCAGCTGTTGGGGCCTACCCCTCCTCAGCTCACGATGTAGATGAACTCTTCGAGGCCCAGCCTCTTCAGGGTCTCCGGCAGCGGTTTGCCGTTCTCCCATCCGCGTAGCTTGTAGTACTCTGGCAGCAGCTTTTCGAGCGCTTCCTTGGCTGTCTTGCCCTTGGCGGGGCCGTCGGGCAACGGCTCCTCCAGGAGCCTCTTGGGCAGCGTGTCCTGGAACCCGTGACCCTCCCTCACAGCGAACAGCCTCTCTGCGTTGTATATCCTCTCGCCTATGGTCAGCAGCTCCTCCAAGGTGAGGTCCTCCCAGCCCATGGCTGCCTTTAGAAGCTCCACGTAGTCTTCGGGGCTATCCGAGAACGTGTTGAACTTGCAGACGACAAGGCTGTCTATCACAGCGAAGTAGTCCTGATGGAACTTTATCAGCTTGGCCTTCTCGGGGTCTATTGCCAGTGGGTCAAACTTCTTCGGGATGCCCAGGACGTCGAAGGCTACACCGTACGCTCTCAGGTGGCAGCCCCCGCGGTTGCTCGTGGCGTAGGCCAGCGCCATGCTGTTGACGGCCCTGGGGTCGTAGGCGGGGAGCTCGAGACCCCTCACGTGTATCGCGCTGTCAGGGCTGCCGAACTCCTCGGCGAGCTTTTTGGCACCCTCAGCAACATAGTGGCCTATGCCATCCCTGTACGCCGCCTTCCATATCACCCTTATCACGGCGTCGGCGTTGCCCCACGTGGGCTCGACGTCGTCTAGGAGGCTGAGCAGCTTCTTGGCCTTGTCCTCGGGTATCTCCCCTTTCCTAGCCTTCTCGTACAGCTCCATGAGGGTTGCGGCTGTGTTGCCGAAGCTTATCGTGTCGAAGCCCATGTCGTTTAGCAGGTAGTTTATCTTGGTTATCGCTGCAAGATCGCCTATGGTCGTGTTAGCCCCGATGGCCCACACGGTCTCGTACTCGGGGCCCTCGGACACGGGGGTTCTGTACGGCCCGGAGGGCACCTCGGATACCCTAGAGCACCTTATGGTGCAGCCCCAGCAGCCCTTCCTAGCCTTGAGGAACTTCTCGGCTAGGTACTCCCCACTTATCTCGTACGCCTTCTCGAAGGTACCCTTGGTCCAGTTCTTGGTCGGGAATGCGCCGTGCTCGTTTATCACGTTAACAAGCACCGACGTGCCGTACTCGTAGAGCGACTTGCTGATGGGGTGCTCTGAAATCTTCTGTATCAGCTTCTTCGCATATTCGAAGAACCTCTGCCTGTCGTGGAGCTCTATCTTCCTTGTGCCGTAGGCGAAGATGGCTTTGACCTTCTTGCTGCCCATAACCGCGCCTAGCCCCGTCCTGCCGGCGGCTCTGTACCTGTCGTTCATTATGGCGGCTATCTTGGATAGGTTCTCCCCTGCAGGGCCTATGGCCAGCACGCTGCCGAGATCCTCCTTGGTTATCCCGACAGCCTCCCTAACCTCCCTCTCCGTGTGCATTACACCTTTGCCCCAGAGGTGGCGCGCATCGTGGAACTTCACCTCGCCGTCGATGATGCTTATCCACACAGGCTCCTCGCTGACCCCCTCGAGGACTATGCCGTCGTAGCCGGAGAACCTAAGCCATGGGCCAAACTGGCCCCCTGAGTTCGCGTCCCCGAGGATACCCGTCAGCGGGCTCTTGCCTACGACGTGGTAGCGGCCCGACTCGAAGGCCCCAGTCCCCGTTAGAGGCCCCGTTAGAATGTAGAGTCTGTTCTCGGGGCCGAGCGGATCTGCATGTGGAGGTATCTCGCGCAGGGCTAGGTAGGTGCCGAGGCCGCGTCCACCCAGCCACTTCCTCAAGGTTTTCTCGTCGACCTTCTCCTCTCTAGCCTTTTGACTCCAGAGGTTAACACGTAGGAGCTTGAACTCCACCTTTTCACCACCATAGAAGTCGTGAGAGCCCATATTTAAGCGTACCCAGACTGCGGGAAGGGGTAACGCGTATTAGAGGAGTCTGGCCAGCTACGCCGTGTAGTAGCGGACCCCTGCAGCGCTGTAGAGCTCGTCGAGGAGCGCGTGGAAGTCCTCCGGCAGTAGACCCTCCAGCTGCACCCTCCTTGATATGGCATCCTTAACGCTGTAGAGCGCCAGCTCGTGGAAGAGCGCCCCCCGAAGCGAGTTGAGGACGTCGTATATCTCCATCGGCGGTGCGGCGTAGAAAACTCCCGTCAGCCAGTAGCCGGCAACGTAGCCGTCGACAACGTCAATGCTCAGCTTCGCCCAGTACCCCTGCCTCCGCGTAGAGGCCGTGAAGCCCGCCTCCCTAAACCTGTAGAGCCTCCAGCCCCTTGCTCTGAACCCCGAGGCATACTCTGAGAGGAGCATCTGGCCAGCAGCAATGCGCGGACCCAGCTCCAAGCCGGCAAACCTCGCCACGCACTCGAGAGCCTTTTCGCCGTCCTCCGAGGTGAACAGCTCGATGAGCCCTACCCCACCAGCCACGGTGGCGCCGTGCACCCCTCCGGCGCAGTTTGACGCGTTGACGGCGGCAAGAAGGGCTGCAGAGAGCCTCGATACCCCCGGTAGGGCTGCAGCAACGTAGGTGTCGCCCTCCCTCACCTCTGCTCTATGTCCCCCCGTCATCCTCCTGTACGTGTCCTCCTCCGGGAAGTCTCCGGCGTAAGCCTCGTAGAGGCCGAGCACAACTGCGTGCCTCGGAAAGCTGGCAGCGGCCACGTGAGACCTCCCAGTCCTCATAGCGTGCTCCAGCACGACCTCACCCAAGGCAAGGACCTCGGCCACATCCTCAACCCTAAGCTTTAGCTGAACAGCCCTCCTTGCAGCGGTCACAGCCCGAGGCACCTCGCCGCGGTACAACCATATGGTTGCAGCGCCCTCATTTTTATTATTGATCTAGGTCGTCGGCTTGCCCCTCTGAGGCCGCCCTCACACGGACTTCATAGGTTATTGGGTGGGATTCGTGTCCCGTGAGACAGCCAAGGGTACATCCAGCTTCGCCAACAGCAACATAGCGCTCATGGCTTGCCACCTACGCCAGGCAACAATTTACGGCAACCCTCATAAGCGCATCCTGAAGCCCAGTTATAGTGGAGACCTTGAAC
>JBEVCG010000008.1:0-14279 GCA_040514325.1 Thermoproteota archaeon
GGCGCACGCTACTGTGCTAATGGGCCTCTTCCCCTTCCACACTTTCATCTTCGCGCTGTTCCTCCCGAGAGAAGCTAGAGAGAAGCCGCAACCAAGGCACGGAGCCGCAGCTCTGCTTGCAGCGGCTGGCGCGGCTCTCGTCAACGCGTAGGGCTTGCTTATGAGTGCATTTCCTGCACCTGCCCTCGTACCCGGTCACCACGATGCACATTAAGCTTCGGCGAGGCCATAAGAGGCACATGGCGATGGGGAGCATTCGCCTACGGGGTCTGACCGGTGATGTAGGTGGGGTTTTCCGACGGTCAGCGTGTCGTGTCAGAAGCAGTTTAAACCTTGGTCCCAGCTTCTTCCCACACTCGGAAACCCCCCTTGAAGGTTGCGCTTGTTTCGAGAATTCCGCCGGCTAGGTGCGGTATAGCAGAGTATACGTCCATGCTGGGTGAAGCTCTATCTAGCCTAGGCGCCGACGTGGTGCTTGTGGGCAACGTGGAGGAGAAGGATGGCCTACCCCGCACTTACGCGGAGCCCTACTCTGGGCTGGCGTCTTGGAAGTGCTTCAGTGTCGGAAGGTTCAGGGCACTAGATGTCCTTAAATGCCTGGAGGGTCTGGGCCCTCTCGACGTGGTTCACATCCAGCATGACTACAGCATATTCACCGACAATAGCGAGTTCCTCAAGCTGCTGGAGAAGCTCAGAGGCAAAGTGCCCGTCGTCGTGACAATGCACACGGTGCTCCACAGCCTCCGGGGAAGCGATGTAGTCCCCTTTCAGTCCAAGGTTGTAGCTCTTTCTGCGGCGGTTGTAGTTCACAGCGAGCTGCAGGAGTACGAGCTTTACGCCCAGGGGGCAGACATGGCTAAGATATACAAGGTGCCGCACGGAACTGCGCTGAACCCCTATGTGGGGAGGGTCAAGAAGAAGCAGGTGCTAAGCGAGCTAGCTGGAAGGAAGGTTAGCGTGGGCGAGGATACGCTGATAGCCGTGCCCGGGTTCGCCAGATGGAACAAGGGCGTGGACGTTGCGATTGAAGCCTTCAAGATCCTGCTGGACGAAGGTGTAGAGGCGAAGCTCATCCTAGGCGCTCCGCAGCATGGTGCCGACGAGAGGCTCTACGCGCTTGCTGGGTCGAAGCTGGGTGAGAGCAGCAGGGTTGTACTGATAAGGAGGTACATGGACAGATACGAGATGTTCAAGCTGCTTGCAGCAGTCGATCTCGCCATCTTCCCGTACAGAGACCCCCACGTGATAAGCGTCAGCGGGGCCCTCCACATGGCTATGGGTAGCTTCGTAAAGGTCGTTTGCACGCGCCATCCAAAGCTCGTGGAGTGCGAACTCCTCGCCCCCGAGGCGGTGGTTCCTGCCCTGGACCCTAGGCTACTGGCGTACAGAATCCGCGAGGTGATCGCCCGAGGCAGCGCAGCCGACAGCATCTACGGGAACTTCTGGCGTTACGCCTACGAGACGGAGTGGAGGCGCGTTGCTAAAACCACGCTCAAGCTCTACGAGGCCCTGCTAAGCCACAGGGAGAACAGCGGTGTGGACCTAGGAAAGGTCCACTAGTGCTCAGAAGACTTTCCTGCTCGCGTGCTCAACCGCCACCTCAAGGACGCAGCGCACTGCACCCAGTACTTCGTGCATGGGCATTCCCCACTCGAGCTTGTGCCTCATAGCTAGGTCGGTGGTGGGCGGTATGTGCAGGAAGCCACCGACGGCCCTGGAACTCTGCGAGTACCTTGAGACGAGGTAGCCAATGACGTTACAGAGGTACGTTCCAGCTGAAACGCCCGGGGACAGCCTCAATCCTCTTCCCCTACAAGTGCTTACAATAGCGTCCACGGGCAGGTGCGTGGGCAGTACCAGCGGACTATCCTCTGCGAGCTTGACCAGCTCTGCCCGGTACCCATCGGCGTCAGCGGCGCGGAAGTCGGCTACATTCGCAAACGCGAGCTCGACCACGACGGACCTAGCCCTTGGCGCAAGCCCCAGCGCCAGGACAACCTTCGGCCTGTACTTCTCAAGAAGCTCCAGCAACGTGGGTGGAGCCCTCTTGAGTGATACGGGGAGAACCCTGCCGACGACCCTAAACCCTCCCACTTCGGCGCCGTCGAGGGTGCGTGCAACCTCCTCCGAGGGATTGTAATGGAAGCCCCCGTAAGGCTCAAAGCCCGTTACCAGCACTACATCTCGAGCTGTACTCTGCCCCAGGAGCCACCACCGCTAGCGAAGCACTTGGCCCTTGCACCTAAAACTATGCTGGCCTATCCCCGCCGCTGCTCGCCTGCGCGGATCCACGGAGGACATAGACGCGCAGCCCTGCCCTGCAGCCGCTTTTCTTGATGCCGCAGCTCTTCGAGAGGGGGCAGGCGGTGCAGGCGGAGGTGGGCTTAAATGGGGCTATGACCCCCCTCGAAGCGAGAGCGGCGATTACCAGCTCTGCAACCTCCACGCTAACTCCCAGCTCGCGTGCGAGCAGCTCTGCAGAGATTACCTTAAACCTCCTAACGGCCTCAGCCGCACGTGCCAGCAGCTCCACGGTGTCTTTCCTTCTCAAGGCCGTACACCTACGCGGCGAGCTCGAGCAAGCGGTAGACGGCTGCTGAGAAGGCTGATGCCACAGCCACCATGTACAGTACTGCTGCAATAACGTACTTGCCCCTCTTAGTCTCCTGGTACATAACGGCGACCGTCGCCATACAGGGCACGTAGAGCATAAGGAATACCAGGAAGCCCATCGCCTGAGGCACGGTCAGCCCGAGCGACCTCACAGCTGCTATAGGATCCTCGATCCCTTGCACTATGGCTATAGTTTCGACAACAACCTCCTTCGCCGCGAACCCGTTTATCGCGGCGAAGACGACCTTCCAAGCCTGGTCTCCGCTGATGCCCCAGAGCGCCCTAGCAGCAGGCTCGAAGACCCTGCCCAGCATTGCTCCGAAGCTCTCTGCAGGATCGCTTACAGTGCCGCTGGGACCGTAGTAGGTAAGTGCCCACACTGCCATGCTAAGCACGAAGATTATCCCGGCAGCCTTTCTGAGGAAGCCCTTGCTGTAGCTCCACGTGGTCCACCAGACCACCTTGCCGCTGGGTCTGTGCAGCGGAGGAAGCTCTATGACCAGCTCCGGGCTCTCGGTTCTCCCGAAAAGTAGCCTTCTGAACACCCCAGCTGTAACCAGGGCCAGCAGCGCGCCGGTCATGTATATCAGGAGGACGGCAAGCGCCTGCGAGAAGGGTGACGCCAGGTACGCTCCGAGGAAGGCCAGAAGCACCACCAGCCTAGCCTGGCACGTGACAAAGGGCGTGGAGAGGGCTACGCTCACCCTCTCCTCCCCCTCGGGGATTCCTCGAGTTGACATCACTCCGGGGACGTTGCAGCCCATGCTCACCATCATCGGGAAGAGGGCTCTGCCGCTAACACCGAGCTTCTCGAACAGCCCGTGAAGGGAGGCTGCTATCCTAGGCGCTAGCCCGGAGTCCTCAAGCGCAGCGAGCATTGCCGAGACTGTTACGATTAGAGGTAGGAACGAAAGCACGCTACCCACTCCTGTTATGATCCCATCCACGACGAGACCTGCAAGGGCCTCTGGCACCCTGCCTGCCAGCAGCACCTCGGCCTTTGCAGCTAGGACGTCGAACAGCATCCCCATAAGCCCGCTGAGGCTGTATTTCTCGAGTGCTGCCGCGAGGTTGCTGTAGCCCAGCAACTCAAACAACACGTTGAGCGGGAACCCTATGTTGACCGCAAACACCACGGTAAACAGAAGGAACAGCGTAATTAGAGACACAAGCGGCCCTACAACTGGTTGGCGGAAAGCAGCCTCAACGGCCTCGACGAGCCTGCTCCCCCCTCCTACGTGGACCCTAACTACAGCTCCCCTGAGCAGCCTCTCCGTGTAGTCGAACCTGGCGGCTGTGGCGATATCCTCTGGATATGTGCCGCTTTCGGCCCGGAACCGCGCTCGCAGCCTGTGTGCGTGGTCAACGACCTCTGCCAGACCGTGGGCGCGTGCAATCTCCTCGGCCTTTTCGTCTCCCTCGAGGAGCTTAACGGCAAGCCACCTAGCGGGCACTTTCACGTGATGCTCGTGGGGTGCTAGCATCTTCTCAAGCTCGGCGATGAAGGGCTCGAGCGCGCCATAGTCTATCCTGAGCAGCCTTCCACCAGCTTCTCCTCGAGACACCCTAGCTGCGGCCTCTAGGAGATCGTCCAGCCCAAGGCCCTGGAGCGCAGAGACGGCAATCACCGGTACACCCAGCCTGCGCTCAAGCTCCTTCACGTTTACGTGGATTCCCAAGCTGTGCGCCATATCCGCCTTGTTCAGAGCCACGACGACACGGGGTGTAAGCTCAAGTATTTGGACTGCCAGGTACAGTGTTCTCTCGGGGGCAGTTGCATCGGCCACCACCACGATGGCGTCGGGCACACCCTCGAGTATGAAGTTGCGCGCAGCCTCCTCGTCGAGGCTCGTAGCGGATAGCCCGTATGTGCCGGGCAGATCTACAATGCACAGCCTGCTACCCTCCACACTTACCACGGCCACCGCCATGTCCACGGTGACGCCCGGCCAATTGGCTACGTGGGCAGCCTTCCCCGTCAGAGCGTTGAAGAGCGCTGACTTGCCGACGTTCGGGCTGCCGGCTAAAGCGACTATCAAGTCACATTCTTTTCCTTTTTGTAAAGTTTTCGTGACGCTGCCATGGTGTTCGTGCCCTAGCACAAGAGATCACCGGGCACCCAACCTTTTAGATGTGTCTAAACCATTAAATACCTCTACCCTCATTCAGCACTCCTGGGACCTTCCGTGTCAGAGCTTTCCAGGAAGACTGTAGCTGATAGGAAGCGCCTGGCAGGAGCTGACGCAAGCTCGACAGCTCGCGAGGACTACGTCGTGACTATATACAGGCTTGAGGAGGTTTTCGGCTATGCTCGGACAACCCACATTGCTCGCGAACTGGGGGTGAGGCCAGCAACTGTTACGAAGATAGTATCCAAGCTCGAGGAGGAGGGTTATGTGGTCTGGGAGAAGTACCGCGGGGCGAGGCTTACCGATGCTGGCAGGCGCCTGGCAGAGAAGATAGTGAGGAGGCACAGGATTGTTGAAAGGCTCCTCCACGATTTCGTGGGCTTGGATCTCGTGGATACTCACCGCTACGCCCACATGATGGAGCACCTCCCTGACGAGATCGTGGAAAGGGTGCACGAGAGGCTGGGGCGCCCATCAACATGTCCCACTGGGAATCCGATACCCGGCGAGTCTGTGCCCAAGGAGGTGGCTAATGCGGTGAAGCTGCCCTCGCTGCAGAAAGGGCTCTGTGGCAGGGTTGTCAGAGTGTCCATGGCAGTCTTCGACTGGGGGTCCGAACTTATCAGGAAGGGCATCGTGCCGGGAACCAGGCTTTGCGTCAAGTTCAGCAGCCCAAGCCATCAAGTGGTAGAGGTTAACGGAGGAATCGAGCTCGAGATCCCAGCGGAGCAGGGGCAGCTGGTATTCGTGCTACCCGAGCGGTAGGGTTGGTGGTACCTATGGGTGGTGGGTCTCTTGTCCCCCTCTCCTCGCTCCCAGCTGGAACACGGGCTGTCGTTAGACGCATTGATGCAGGGGGCCGGGGGCTCAAGCTGAGGCTCCTGCAGATAGGGGTGACTCCAGGCGCTGTGGTCGAGGTTGTCGAGAACCGGGGGCGCGGCCCCATGCTTCTGAGCGTGCGGGGCTCGATCGTTGCCGTGGGCAGGGGAGTTGCCGGCCGGATACTCGTGGAGCTCCTCGACGAAGACGTGGCAAGCTCAGCTGGAGCATCCTCCAGCTCGGGCTCCTACGAGCTTCCCGCCTCCTAGAAGTACTCAAGAGTCTGGAGCTTCGCAAACGCTGCTTTAGGGCATGGCTATATCTTAGCTAGGGCGACTCTGAAGTCCTCTAGGGATAGGAACCGCAGCAGCTTCCTCGAGGCGTCCACAACTGCTACGCTGGGCCCGTGGCAGACGCCCTTGCAGCTGCTGGGGCAGATCGCGGCAACGCTGCCGTCTGAAGAGTAGGACGTGCACAGCCCATCGCGCGATGCGTAGACAAGTCTGAGCATCCTAGCACCTCTGTCAAGGTCTACTATCCTCACAGCCGCAGCTACAGGACCCCTGCTCCACTGCGCTAGGCGCGCTACAGCCCTGTAGACCGTGGCGCGGTACACCTCCACTATCCTTTTGACGAAGAGCGCCGCCAGCTCCGCGTCGCTGAGCCCTCGCTTCAGCCTTACGCCAGCGGTCAGGGCGACCTCTTGCTTCGAGGACGCAAACCCCGCCAAACCTAGAGCGGCAGTAATGAGCACACCTCTCGTTGAGGCCACGGTAATGGCCGTCATCGGAGCAGCTACAGCGGCTGCAGGTGTGCCCAGAGACCCAGACGCGGCTTTAGCAAGCACCTCCCTAGCGTGGCCGGCTACTATGCGCCCCAAGGTAACGGCCGCAGCGTCAGCATCGCCAGGAGGCATTGCGGCAGATAGCACCCTTAAGCCGTAGACTGACCTCGCAGCCACAGCCACCCCTACAACGCCACCTTCAGACACTTCCTCAGCACCCCCGCGTGCACCTGCATTTCATGGAGCGCGTCGAGGCCTTTTAAGGCAGGGCTGCGAGCAGGATTAGCCTCCCTGCATAGAATCGAATTGGGGCTCGTGCAGGTACCGGCAGCCCCCTCTGCTGCAGGACTCGGGGTGGGCGTTACCTCCCCCTCAGAGGAGGATAAGGGATAATAGCGGAACGTGGCTACAGCGTGCGTGGAGATCGTAATGAATGCCCCGCTCCTCGTCGAGAAGCACGTCGGTTGGGCTGTAGATGTCCTCAAGAGGCTCGTTTCCGTGCCAACGGTCAACCCTCCAGGTAGGGACTACAAGCGGTTCGCGGAAGTCTCGTCTGAAGTCCTCAAGCAGCTCGGCATGGAGGTGGAGGTCGTAGAGGTCCCGCAGGACATTGTTTCGAAGCACGAGCCCGAGGGCTCGGGATACCCCCGTTTCATCATTGTCGGTAGGCTGGGCTCTGGCAGGCCGGTGGTGCACTTCAACGGCCACTACGACGTGGTGCCCCCCGGCAGCGGCTGGACCAGAGACCCGTTCAACCCTGTCGTTGAGGATGGCAGGATATACGGAAGAGGAGCGGTAGACATGAAGGGGGGAATAGCAGCGGCTCTTCTGGCTGTTCGGGCATTCGCTGAAGCGCACCCAGGCTTCAAAGGTACCATCGAGATCGCCCTCGTACCCGATGAAGAGACGGGCGGGGAGACGGGAACGGGCTACCTGCTCTCCTCCGGCCTATCGAAGCCCGACTACGCCCTAATACCTGAGCCGAGCGGCTCGAGAAACGTCTGGATAGGCCATCGGGGCGCATTCTGGTTCTTTGTCGAGGTTAAGGGCAAGCAGGCCCACGGCTCTACCCCGTGGCTTGGCGTCAACGCGTTCGAGTACATGGTTAAGGTTGCCAACGACTTCATAGAGGCCTACAGGAAGGTTTTGGAGGGCAAGCAGAGCAGGTACGAGTACGACGACCCTCGTGGCGCGAAGCCAACGGCAACCTTCGGAGGCGAGGTTCGGGGCGGCGCTAAGGTGAACGTTGTTCCGGGCTACTACGCGTTTTCCGTTGACAGGAGGCTCATCGTTGAGGAGACCGTGGAGGAGGTGGAAAAGGAGGTTTTCAGCATGATCGAAGAGCTGAAGGCAAAGTACTCGGAGGTTGAGATAGGAGTTAAGGTGACCAACAGGATGCCCCCAGCCTTCACAAGCCCCGACTCGACGCTGGCCAGAGAGCTTGCGGCAAGCATCGAGGATGTCACAGGCAGCAGGCCCAGGCTGACGGTGTGCCTCGGCGGCCTGGACCTAAGGTTCTACTCTGAGCGGGGAATACAGACGGTATCATACGGACCTGGCCCCATACACATGGCACACCAGGCCGATGAGTACGTCGAGGTTGAAGAGCTGGAGAAGGTTGCGAAAGCGTACGCCAGGCTCATGGAAAGGCTTCTAACCAGTTCAAGCTAGCGAGGACGCTCCGCATGTGCCGATGAAACCTAGCGTCCATTCATCGGTCGGCAGCGCTCGGTGGAGATGGGATCCCTTTTCCTTCTACCCTGGCGGAGTAATGGCTATGGTGTGCCCATCAACGCCTAAAACCTTCTTATCCAGAGTCGCTGTAGGCAGCTTGAGCCTCTACCAGTAGCGGCTCGCCCTGGTGGAAAAGGGGTAGAGGTGGCTGCTGGAAGTGGCCGGGCGCAGGCTCGTCAGCGTGCTTGCAGCTGGGCTTCCCGCGTTTGCCTACTTCTACACGGTGGGTGCCGTAAGCTTCTGGCTACCCCTCTACGTTCGGGACCTCGGCTGGAGCTACACCTACGTGCAGCTCCTCTCGACAGTGTTCTTCATCATGATAACTCCCAGCACGCTCGTATCGGGGCTGCTGGCAGACATCACCGGGAGGCCGAGCATCGTCGTGTCGGTGGGCATGCTGGTCAACGCGGCAACCGTGGCCCTAATGGCTCACACGGAATCCCCCCACGCGCTGCTGGCTCTGAGGGCGCTGCAGGGCATAGGGCTTGCAGCAAGCCTGCCGATATCCACGGGCAGCCTTTCAACGATACTTGGCACCCTACGCGGCGTTTCGGCAACCCTCCTCTTCTCCGGAGCAGGCATGGGCCTGGGGTCTGTGGCAGGTGGCCTGCTGCTAGAGCATTTTGGCTACAGGACGGCCTTCTACGTAGCTTCTGCGGTTAGTGCGGCATCCGCATTGGCGGCTCTGGCAAGCAGCCTGCCTGCGGTCAAGCAGGCCAGTGGAGCGCTTTCAGCCCTCAGGAGGGTTCCCATCCCCGTCGCGCTTGCAGTCGCGGCTCTGGTGGTCCGCAACTTTTTTGCCAGCGGTGTTTTCGCAACATCATCCATACTCTTTAGAGAAATAGTTGGCAGCAGCCCGCTAGCAATAGGAGTCGCCCTCGCGGTGAACCCCGTCGTCCAGGTTGCAGCGAGCTTGGCCGCCCCCCGGCTGGTCAAGCGCAGGGAGCTGCCCATCTATGCGGCAGGCCTAGCATCCACGGGGCTCGTATTCTACGCTTACCTAAAGGCGGAGAGTCCCGCCGAGCTTGTCGCAGCCCAGGCGGTGCTGGGACTCGTCTACGGCTTCATGATGGTCTCGGGGAACACCTACATAATCTCCAGAAGCCCCGAGGAGGTGAGGTACACTGCCTCGAGCCTCTACAGCTTCGGATTCAACCTGGGGTGGATACTGGGAACGCCCGTAGCGGGAGCATACATGGATTCGCACTCGCTTATGGCGTGGGTCGAGCTTGCCTCCGTAGGCTGCCTTGCATCGAGTCTGCTGGTAGTACCGGCAGCGGTAGTGGAAGGAGGGCGGAGGGTGGGAGGAGCAGAGTAGCCGAAGGAGCTACGCATTATTACCCTTACCTGAGAGTAGGCTTACCGGTGCAAAGCCTTGGCTTTTGGGATAGAAGGGTACCGCGTTCTCGTTACCGCGTCTACCCGCGGGATAGGCCGCGGCATAGCGGAAGTCCTCCTAGAGGAGGGAGCCCGGGTCGTCATAAACGGAAGGAGCCACGAGGCCGTAAAGAAGGCTCTCGAGGAGCTCAAGCTCCACGGCGAGGTCTACGGCGTCCCGGCGGATCTCAGGAGGAGAGAGGACGTCAAAAGGCTCATCGAGACGGCCTCCGGACTCCTCCGAGGCCTCGACGCTGTGGTGTACGTCACAGGGCCACCGAAGCCAGCCCTATTCTCCGAGCTTAAGCCCGAGGACTGGGAGGATGCAGCCAGGCTGCTAGCTCTCAGCGCAGTGTGGGTAGCCTACTACTCGCTACCCCACCTGGAGAAGTCAAAGAACCCATCCCTCACGTTCCTAACGAGCATAGCAGTCAAGGAGCCCATACCCAATATAGCGCTCTCAAACGTCATGAGGGTGTCCGTCCACGGGCTCGTCAAGACGCTCGCGCGGGAGCTGGGGCCCAGGGGCATACGGGTCAACGCCGTAATGCCGGGCTACATCATGACCGACAGGGTGCGTCAGGTTGCAGAGGACCGTGCCAAGCGCGAGGGCAAGTCGG
This sequence comes from Thermoproteota archaeon, assembly GCA_040514325.1. Lineage (GTDB taxonomy): Archaea > Thermoproteota > Thermoprotei_A > Sulfolobales > Pyrodictiaceae > QNYQ01. The sequence goes on from JBEVCG010000008.1 coordinate 10,077, forward strand.
TGGAGCAGGTGTACAGGGAGATGGCCTCCACGGTCCCCCTCGGAAGAATAGGGGAGCCTAGGGAGGTAGGCTACCTTGTCGCGTTCCTCATCAGCCGCTATGCATCGTACATAACCGGAGCATCCATACCCGTAGACGGGGGCAGAATGGTATCCATATTCTAGGCTAACGGAAACGGTAACGGGGTCTGACCTGGTCCATGAGTTTTGAAAAGGCCTTCATTTGAAACCTTGCTTCGACTAGCCCTAAACTCTAAGAGGTTAGCGTGTGCCCCTCTTGGGCCTCTGCACCGCGCCCCCTTCTACCCTGTCAGGCACTTCTCGTCTACATGGCTTAAGGGTACGGCAAGCTCCGTGGGGCCATAGCTCTTTACAGGCTCCATCCACAACTCTCCACGGTACATTTTAACCCGCACTACCATATCGCTGAAGACGGCCATGCTGCGAGGAATCTTACCCTCGAAGGACCCGTAGTATCTTATGGTTGTGAGGCCGTAGTTCCTTAGGACAACCGGCGGCACGTACCCCATCTTTTCCAAGCTTGCCTGGTAGTACTCCAGACCCCTCTCCAGCCCGAATACGAGGTAGACGTCGTAGAGGGGGTCTTTAGAGGAGGCGATCTCTACGTCATAGACTACAACCTGCTCTGCAGAAACCTGGCCGACTGACACGTCGAAGAAGCGTACCCTCTCTCTGACGCTGCCGTCAACCCTAGAGAGCTCGTTCCTCAAGACGCTGTTCAACGTTGGGTCGAAGCTCTGGATGGCCACGTTGAGCTTCATCCCGACCAGGGTCCTCACAAGCTTTAGCATGTGCCTTAACATCTCGAGGGAGTACATTACCTCGGCCTCCGTGCCTACCACGGCTATCTGCGTTCCCGGGCTCAGCTTCTCCACGCCAAGCAGCTTCTTGTACTCCTCGCACGGCAGCTCTATCGACCTACGCCGCGGAAGCAGCTCCTCTCTGACCCGCTTAGCGACATAGTCGTAGACTCTGATACCTCTTCTTGTTATGCTGAATCTGAGCACAGCCTTTGAGGCCGCAGAGCCTCTAGCCTTCTCTATGCGGAGCTTTCTGCTGTAGCTCCCGTCGTCCAGCGTCATGTAGTCTATCTTTAACACTACGTCGGATACGAACCTCACGAACTGATAAGCTAGAGGCGGAATAGCCACATCGTCTATGACAAGAAACGCTGTTCCGCTGTACCTTGAGAGGGTGTCGTAGAGGAACGTCTGCAGCCACGTGCGGGCCTCTGCGTATCCTTCGAATATGTGCAGAAGGGGCGTTATGCTGTCTATCACTATGATGTCGGTGCCCGAGGAGAGTGCTTTGAAAACTTCCGTGGAGACTTCCTCTACGAGCTCCTTGCTATTAAGGCTGGGAACGCGTACGAACCTTATGGCGCCCTCCTTAACCTCCTTCTCAAATTCGCTGTAGCCTATGGAGCTAGCTGCTCGTGCGAGCTTCTCAAGGGTCTCGTTGAAGGAGAGGTAGAGCGCCTTATGGCTCTCCTTAACGTTTGCTTTGAGCATGTGCAGAACCAGCGTGGTCTTACCCGCCCCTGGCGGGCCTGCAATGGCTACTACCGTGCCCCTTCTAACCCCTCCAACAATTTCATCCAGCTCCGGTACGCCGAAAGAGTAGCTCAACGCCGCATCACCACGGAAGCCTGGGATAGGCGCGCTGCCCTAGGGCAAGGCCTGCCGAGGCTTTTAGAGCAGTACTGCATGGAGGCAATCTTCATACCTTTCATCCGCGCTGTTCGCGTCCATGAGCTCCGATTCGCTGGTGTCCGAGCTGGCAAGCGCCGTCCCTGCCGAGTGGTTATCGTGTTTCATCCTCTATCTCCACTCTGATTCTTATTCCTCCTTTTATGCCTAATGGCCATGTTTTAGCGTTCTTAGGGCTTCCTCGAGGTAGAAGTCCACGTCGTCTTCCTCGAGGCCGTAGCTGCGGATGAGCTCCCTAAGCTTGAGCTTCGCCTCATCAGCTGTAGGCGACGACTTCACGATCTCGATGGCGCGGTTGAGAACCTCCCTGCGGAGCTCGGCAAACCTCCTCAGCTCTCCCCCTGCATATTCTAGCTCTACCCTATCCCAGCCTCTGGCTGCTAGGTATACTCGGCGCACGGGGCCAGGCCTCCTCGTCCTGCCAAGGTACATTAGAGGCTTGTAGTCCTTGAGCCTCCACATTCCCTGGAAGTCCTCTATGGCGTATGCTGCCACAACCTCGCCGACGAAGAGGTCGTGGTCCCCCAGCTCCACAACCTTCGCGAGCTTTGCTTCTACGGCGGCCGCGGCCTCTGCAACGATGGGGGCTCCCAGAACCTCGCCCTTAACGATGCTGAGCCCGGCTCTCTCGAGCTTGTCTGGCATGAACCTCGCGGAAACGTCTCCCAGGTAGGGTGTGATCTCCACCTTTGAGAAGTCCAGGAGGTTTAGCCCAAACACGCCGCTTCCCCTGATCAGCTTGTAAGTGTACCTCTCCGGCGCTATAGCCACTCCAACGAGGAGCGGCTTGAACGATAGCTGCGTCCACCACGCTGCGAGCATTCCGCCTACCCTGCCCCGGTGCTCAGCCATCACGAGGGCGGGGATCACGGGGTAGAAGAGCCTCTCAGCGCTCTCCAGACTTACTCTCTTCAACCTGCCGACTACGGCTCATCACCGTGCACTGTAGTGGCTGCATGGTGCTTTTAAGGCTACTCAACGTAGGCTTCCAGCCTCAGCGCCGGAGCGTATTCGGCGACTATCCAGTCGCGCTCCCGCGAAACGCGGAGCACCCTCCTCTTGGATACGGCAGACACCGTCCTCAGCTTCCCAAGGGGGATCTTGACCGCCCGCACTCTAAGCCTTCTCGCAAGCTCTCCCCGCTCTATGGCATAGGCTTTCAGGGGCACTATCCTCACTACGCCCTCCTCCAGCGTGGCGTAGGCGGCATCCTCAACGTAGATCCCCCTGCTGGTCTCCTCCACTATCTCCTCGTCCCTCCAGTCTCCCTGCCTAACCACGAGCGTTGAGTGGAACCCCACCGGCCTGTGGAACAGCCCGTAGGCGGAGCCCGGCCGCGAGCCGAGGGCGCTTGCTGTCGCGCGCGTGTGGTGGAGGTCTACGACTCTTCCGGACTCCACTACGTAGCGCTTGCGCGTGGCTACACCCTCGTCGTCGAAGAAGCGCGAGGAAGGCGAGCCGGGCTCGTGGGGGCTATCGTAAATCTCGAGGTCCTCGGAGGATATCTTGGCTCCAAGGACACCCCGCGCAGCATCGTTTGAGGCGTCTACTAGGTGGGAGACCTCGTGTATAAGGGCCCCGGTAGCCCTACCCCCAAGAACGACGTGAATCGGGCCCATGGGAAATACAGCAGCTTCATGCTTTGAGAGTGCAGCCAGCTCCCTCAGAGCATCCCGAAACGCGCTCTCTACAGCGCGCTCTGCATCCTTCTCGCTCCAGAGTAGGGATGCAGTATAGGAAGATGCAAGAAAGCTGCCCCCGTACGGCTTGCTTCCGAGAAGCCCCACGTCGACTTCGATGAGCCTCCTCTCCTCCTCTGCTGAGCCGCCGTAGTCGCGTTCGATGCGCTTAAAGGTCTCCCTAACCGCGGCGTAGGCTTCACAGACGCGAGCGCCGGCCTGCTCGGCGTCCCTGCAGTACTCTGCAAGAAGCGATGCAAGTGCATCGGCTTCGGGCACGTGGCGCCCCAGCGCAACCCTGCCGCTGAACAGCTCAGCTTCGGCGAAGCCGCCGCAGCCTCCCGACCGTGCCAGCCTCTCAGCTACCTTCTTCGCACGCTCCAGCGCCTCAGCCAGACGGCCGCCCTGGACCGAGACTATACCCCAGCACCCATCCACGTTATAGCGTACGCCGCTTACGCTTGCCCGCGAAAAGTTCAGCTCGACCGATCCACCCCTGTACGCTACCTCCACAACCCTCTCGCTGTACTCCACCCTGTCGCTGTATGTGACCCCGGGCATAGGGTGCAGCTCCCAATTACAAATACATAAACCTAGGTAGTAGGAAGCGGGTAATAGCGGTGCGCATCAAAGGGATCAAAGGAAAAAGGCTGGAAGCCGGCCGCACCGCTAAAGGTTAGCCGTACAGCTTCCCGTAGAGCTCACCGATCCTTCTCACCGCTTCCCGTATATCGTCCTTTGAGGGCCTGCTGAAGTTCAGCCTCACCGTGTTCCTGCCCGAGCCGTCGGGGTGGA
>JBEVCG010000009.1:0-3636 GCA_040514325.1 Thermoproteota archaeon
GTGAATATGGGGAACCTGGCGCCCTCCAGCCCCCGCAGCCTCTCGACCAGCTCGCCCGCCGACTGCCGGCACACGAAGACAAGGTAGCCGGGGCCCACAGCCTTCAGCGCGGCCAGCATCTCCTGCAGGCCCTCCCTCGAGTAGCTGGGCACCCTCAGCAGCTCCAGGCCGGGCTGGGCAGCAGCCGCCGGGCACCCTCCGCAGAGCTTTGCAAGCTCCTCGCAGTGGCTTCTCAGAGGCTTGGAGGAGCACGGGTCGCCCTTGAACGCGGAGTCGCTGTACTCGGCGAGGAGGGACCCCCTGGCCAGCCGCTCCAGCAGCTGCCTGCGGGCAACCCTCCGCTCTCTGGGGCGAACCTCGCGCGTGGGGGCTTTCTCGCTGGGAACCCTTGCCTGGTAAGCCACACGAGCCAGGACGAAGTCCAGCAGGCTCCTCCGGGCAAGCTCCGCCTCGGCGAAGTCTGCTGCGTCGAGCAGGAAGTGGTTGCCCCCCACCTCCCGGAGCCTCTCAGCAGCCTTTCTCCAGGCCTCCCACGCGCCCCTAGCCGCCACGAGGACCTTGTAGCCCTCGTCGGCGAGCCTAGCCGCCCGCTCTGCTGCATCCTCTATGCTGGCAGCCTCGACCGCTCCGGGGGCAACCCTCGCCAGCGCCGAGTCGCCGACCACGATCACGCGCTGCTCCGCCAATCCAACCTCCACCGGTACCTAGTATCCCCGGGACATTAAAGCTGGCACCGCGCCCAGAGCATAGCCGCTAATTATTTGCTAATATTCACTAACTTATTGACTCTACGCATAATTCATAATATATCAATAAATTGTAAACATAATTAGGAGCACCAAGGGCAGGAGTGATTGGGGGTTCACGCTGAGAAGCGAATGGCTAATGCTCTCAGCGATCCTAGTGCTCACATCGGCGGCTGTTCTCGCGATATACCCGCCTAAAGCGCTGTATGAGGAGATCCCAGCAGTAGATCTAAACGCCCCATTAAGTCTGAGGGGCTATCAGGCAGCAGATCGTGAGGTGATATACTTTGGCTTTGACCTCAGGCTGGACGTGAAGTCGGAACTTAAGATATACACACCGTTGATCCGGTACCTCAGCCAGGCTACTGGTAGGGAGTTCAGGATCAAGATCTACACCGACTACGCCAAGCTGCAGAGAGCCTTAGGGGAGGGCGAGATCCAGCTAGCTGCCGTGGGGCCCGTTACCTACGTAATGGTTATGATTAAGTACGGCAACGTTGTACCCGTAGCAGTGGGAAAGGGGCCCGGGGGAAGCCCATACTATAGAGCAGCGATAGTCGTTAGGCCCGACAGCCAAATCGACAGCCTCGAAGATCTCCGTGGACGTACACTGGCATTCGGCTCGTACTACTCCACGCAGGGCCACCTCATACCGAGGGTAATGCTGGCAGAGGCTGGAGTAAGCCTCAGCGAACTGGGAGGCTACGCCTACCTAGGATACCACCAGGCTGTTGCCGAGGCGGTGATATCGGGGAGCTTCGACGCTGGCGCACTGCAGGATCAGCTAGCGGAGAGGCTGGCAGCCGAGGGTCTGCTAAGGATAATAGCCTTATCCAGGCCGTATCCAAGGAGCCTGATAGTGGCTAGCCAGCAGCTACCACCAGAGCTTATCGATAGCATAAGAGAAGCCCTCGTCAAGCTTAACCCGCGAGGCGAGCACGCCAACCTACTGCCGTGGAACCTCACAGAGTTTCCTGAAGGCTTTGCCCCCGTACCCCCAGGCTTCTATGACGTCTACTTTGGCTTGGTTAGAGAGTACCTCCTGCAAGGTGGTCGCGGGTGAAGCTTAGAGTCAAGTTTGCTGTGGTATTTCTAGTGCTGCTTGTATACTTCGGCTGTATAAACCTGTACATAGCCTACAAGCATCTAACCGAAACCGTAAGGGATAACGTTATACGCTCCTCCATATCGCTGGCTCAGACGTTTAGAGATGAAGTGGTGGACCTTATACTCAGCGGTAACAAGCTGCAGCTGAGGTTTAGGGTTAAGGAGTTCATCGACTCAAACCCGCAGGTAGCATACGTGTACGTGGTAGGCCCCACGGGGGAAGTCCTAGCCAGCAGCTTCGGCGATGGGGTTCCGGCGAGCCTGCTGGGCTTCAACAAGCCGGGGCTGCAGGGTGTTAGCGTGTCAAGCTTTAGATCTGGAGGAGAAATCTACCACGACATCTCCCTTCCAGCGCTCATGGGGGCTGGAGGCGAGATACACGTCGGCATAAGGGAGAGCTACGTCAGCGGCATCGTAGGTAGAACGGTAAGAAGCATGGCGGTGCTAGGTGTGCTGGTGGCAACGAGCGGATCGCTAGCCGTCTACCTATCGTTTAGAGGTCTAACAAACCCTATGCAGTCTCTGCTCGACGGCATAGTCAAGATGGCCCAGGGCATGCGTGGTGTTAGAGTCCCGCACCACGGAGACGACGAGATAGCCGTGCTGGCGAAGGCCTTCAACACCATGGCTGAGAGGATAGAGGAGAGCGAGAGGAGGGTTAAGCTCTACCTAGAGGAGCTCAGAAGCACTGCAGAGAGGATGAGAAGCCTAAAGGCGCTATACTTAGCGCTCCTAAACTCTATGGAGGATGGAGTAGTCCTCCTTGATAGAGACGATACCGTAGTCTTCGCCAACAGTGCGGCAAAGGGCATGGTCGGCGAGGAGGAGCTGAAGTACATAGTGGAGCGCTTCAAAGCCCATAGCCAGGATCTAAACTCTAGGAAGCTGGTAGAGGAGGTGAGCATAACCTCAAGTGCCCGTAGGAGAGTGCTTAGCGTAAAAGCTGTTGTCCCCCAGGGGGTGGAGGATAAGCGTATGCTAATACTGAGGGATGTGACATCCGAGAAAGAGGCAGAGGAGCTTAGACACCGGATGATGGAGCTCAGGTACATGCTAGCTATTGCCGCGCTATACGCCTCCATAGCCCATAGGGTGAATAATGCGCTAGCAAGCATAATCCTGTACACGGAGAGGCTAAAGCAGAGCATAGAAGACGCCGAGGGCAAGATGCTGGTCGACAGCATAGCTAGAGAGGCGGACAAGATAGCCGCATTCTTCAAAACGATAAGGGAGAGGTTGAATCCTACAACACCATTCGAGGAAAAGGTGTTCAGGGTAGACGACATAATAGACGATGTAGTATCGGAGTTCAACCTGGCGGAGAGAAGCATAGAGCTTGTTAGAAGCAGGTGTACCCAGTGCACCGTAAAGGGTGACCCCACAACATTAAGGATAGCACTATCCGAGCTCGTAAAGAATGCCGTAGAGGCTATGCCTGGGGGAGGGCTGCTAGAGATAGTGGCTAGGAGGGTGGGTGACACCGTACGTATAGATATCAGAGACACGGGGGCAGGCATTCCCGGCACGGAGCTTTCAAAGGTCGTTGAGCCGTTCTACACCAGTAAAAGGGCAGGCCTAGGGCTGGGACTCCCGATAGCAGCTACGATAATAAGGATGCATGGTGGCACTATACACCTAAGGAATAGGGATGGGGGTAGGGGCGCAGAGGCTATAATCACGCTGCCGGGTGTGTGACGTGGAGGCCAGCATCCTCGTAGTCGACGACGAAGAGGGTGTCAGGGAAAGCCTAAAAGAGCTGCTATCACGTAAGGGGTTCCATGTA
>JBEVCG010000010.1:0-293 GCA_040514325.1 Thermoproteota archaeon
CGATAAGAGCCGTCCACCTATACGGCCACCCCGCCGACATGAAGCCCCTCCGCGAGATAGCGGAGGACCACAAGCTCGTGCTGATAGAGGATGCCGCCCAGGCCCACGGCGCAGAGTACATGGGCAGGAAGGCAGGAAGCCTCGGTGACACTGCCACCTTCAGCTTCTACCCTACAAAGAACATGACCACCGGCGAGGGCGGCATGGTGACAACCAACGACAAGAGGGTTGCAGAGCGGGTGAGGCTCCTACGCGACCACGGCCAGGTGGAGAAGTACCTCCACGTGGAGCTC
>JBEVCG010000010.1:303-3622 GCA_040514325.1 Thermoproteota archaeon
CCATAGGCCGGGTCCAGCTGCGCAAGCTGGACAGCATGAACCAGAGGAGGAGGGAGAACGCCGAGGCGATGACCAGGGTTCTGGTCAGAGTGCGGGGCGTCAAGCCGCCCGTGGAGAGGCCCTGGGCGCGCCACGTCTACCACCAGTACGTCATCCGGGTCACACCGGAGTACCCGCTCTCCAGGGACCAGCTAGCCGAGAAGCTGCGCAGGCGTGGCATAGCTACAGCAGTCCACTACCCGCGCACCATCCCGGAGCAGCCCCTCTACAGGAGGCTGGGCATAGGCTGCCCCAGGGGGTGCCCTGAGGCCGAGAGGGCCGCGCAGGAGGTGCTGAGCCTCCCCGTGCACCCCGGTGTCACCAAGGAGCAGGCTGCAGCAATCGCCGAGGAGGTAGCGCGGCTGGCAGGCGAGGGATAGCGGAGGCAGGGGCTCCAGCTCCAAAGAGATCCCGCACGGGGCCGGCGAGGCCGGCGCCACGCACCGAACGCCATAACTTGGGCCTGCTGCCGAGACACACAGGATAGGGTTAAAGCCCTTAAAGCAGGCGCGTGCCAGGGGGTAGGCCTGTTGGGCAGCACCGTCCGGGTAGCCATTATCGGTGCAGGGTACATGGGCTCTGCCCACGCGCGGGTGCTGAGCAGGATAGCCGCCGAGCACCCCGACCTAGCCGAGCTGGCGTACATCGTGGATGTCGACGAGAGGAGGGCCGCCATCGCTGCGAGGAGGTACGGGGGGAGGCCTCTGGGAAGCGTTGAGGAGCTGCCGGAGGGCGAGGTGGACCTCGCGGTAGTGGCTACGAGCACCGAGACCCACCTGGAAGTTTCAAGGCAACTTGTGGCAAGGGGCGTGAAGGGGCTGCTCGTGGAGAAGCCCGTAACCAGGAGCCTGGAGGAGGCCGCCGAGCTCGTAGAGCTGGAGGAGAGCTACGGCCTGTGGGTGGCAGCGGGCCACATAGAGCGCTTCAACCCGGCCGTGGCGGCCCTCCACGAGAGGGTGGCAAGAGGGCGCTTCGGCAGGGTGCTCACCTTCGTGGCACGGCGCGTGGGCCCCTTCGCCGCGCGCGTCCGCAGCACAGACGTCGTCTACGACCTGGCCGTGCACGAGGTGGACAACGCGCTGGCGATATACCGGGAGCTGCCACGCTCCGTGCGCTCGTACACGCTGGGAGGCCTGGTGTCGAGTTTGACGGACTACGCCCTCGGGATCCTAGCCTACCGGTACGGGTTCGCCAGCATCGAGGTCAACCGCGTAACACCCTTCAAGCAGAGGGTTGCCTACCTGACCGCCGAGAGAGGTGTCGTGTTCCTGGACTACATGAAGAGGGAGCTGCGCTTCTACACCGACGACGAGGAGGTAGCCATCCGCGTGGACGATGAGGAGCCGCTCTACCTCGAAGACCTGGCCGTGCTGAGGCGCTTTACCGGCGGCGGAGACCCTCCCGTGGACCTGCGGCAGGCGTTCACCGTGCTGTACATCTGCGAGAAGATGTTAGCATCAACGAAAAGGAACGCAGAGGTCGTCTTAGAGGAAGAGGAGGACTACAGCACCTACAGCGATATCCTCAAAGAGGGGCTTGAGAAGTTCAAAGGCTACATGGACAACGTGAAAGCGGCGTAGGCGGGGTTCACGTCCTGCAAAGCTCGATGATCTCGTCGGCTAGGGCTCTTGCACCGTCGGGGTAACTCGGAGGCCTCCTCCTGAACGCCTCCTCAACCGCATCCTCAAGGGCCTTCGGCGAAACTTCTTCAACTAGGACGATGTTCAGCTTCCTGGCTAGCACCCTTGCGTCTTCTAGCCCTGCCGCAGTCCTCCACTCGGGGTTGTAGACCATGACTGTAGGTTTCCGGTAAGCAAGCACAGAGTCTACGGCTATCTGGCCAAAGTGTGTGATCACAAGCCGGGCCCCAGCGATCCAGCGTCCAAAGTCCGGCGTGAAGCGGAAGACCGTCCAGCCTCTGTGCCTTTCCTTATACGGCTCGGGATCCACCCTACCTGTTTGGAGTACCACCTTCTCGAAGCCAAGCTTAGACACTGCATCGAACAGCTTCCTGAAGCCGTAGCTTCCCCCTGTAACCAGCACGTAGCCTTCATCGCGCACCGGGTGTTTGGGGAGCTCGTATATGGGGCCGTAGACGCGGCCACGGGGAAGCGCAGCGAGCTGCTCCTCCCACTGCAAGACGGTTACGTGGCTTATGGGTTGGAGAGCGCGAACCGTAAGACTAGGCCTAACTATCCTCACAGCACTCTCAACGTTGTAGATCCAGGCACCCCTAAGCCGAGCAGCTAATCCCAGAGGGACGCTGAGCCCAGCACCCATGCTGACGAACGCGCAGATCTCCTTGGGAAGCTTCATAAGACCGTCCATGAACGCTGAAACTAGCCTGCCGAGACCCCTTATCATGGGCTCGTTAGGGTCACGGAACTTCGGTACTTCTATGATGCTTCCAAGCTTCTCCACCTTGCTACGACTCCAGGTGTCACCTTTTGGTATCACGAACACCAGCTCAACCCTTGGCGCCAGCCTCTCGGCTAGAGCTACAGCCCTCCCAGTGTGTCCTCCTCCAGCAGCTGTTACCACCACAGTAGCCATTTTTCACCCACACGCTGAACCTTTCACACTATGTGAGGCCAAGACAGCCAGCGAGGCGAGCCTAGATGCATCTTGGCGAATGCAGGCTATAAGCTCTAAGCCCCTCTCCGCGCCTATAATGGCATGGCGTAAAGGTGAAGAGGTGTCTTGGCTGAAGCTCTGAGGGTGATCTCAATCGTAGGAGCGCGGCCAAACTTCGTGAAGCCGGCAGCCGTTGCGGAGATCTTCGATGAGAGCTTCTACCACGTAGTTGTACACACAGGCAGCACTACGACTACGAGATGTCCAAAGTGTTCTTCGACATGCTCGAGCTCAGAGAGCCAGACGCCTACCCTGGCGTAGGCTCGGGAAGCCAGTACTACCAGCTGGAGAGATGGTTAGGCGCATAGGGCCCTACCTTGAGAAGGTGAATCCTCACGTTGTCGTCGTGTACGGGGACACAAACTCCACGCTTGCAGGCGCCCTCGCAGCAGCTAAGATGGGGTACAGCGTGGCACACGTTGAGGCCGGACTTCGCAGCCACGACATGAGGATGCAAGAGGAGATCAACCGCAGAGCCGTGGACCACGTCTCAGCCTTCTTGTTCGCGCCTACTCCCTCGGCTAGAAAGAATCTAGTAGCAGAGAACGTTCCAGGCAGGGTATTTCTCACGGGGGACGTGCACGTGGACATGCTCTACAGATGGCGTACAGAGGGAGGCATACCTGCTTAGGAAGCCAGCTATAGT
>JBEVCG010000011.1:0-13315 GCA_040514325.1 Thermoproteota archaeon
ATGCCAGCGCACCGAGGCTCAAGCCCAGCTCCAACAGCCTCCTCCACAAACTCTTTTGACCCTAAAACGATCCTTCGCCCATCCACCTCGGCGAGAATCCCCCGACCCGGCACCTCAACGGCGCTACGAGGAGCGTGGGAAGGGGCTCGGAAGGCCGCTATCGCCCTGGCTGCCGGATGCTTGCTAACCCTTGCCGCGCTTGCTGCAAGTTCAAGAGCTTCTGCTGGGTCAACGCCATCGAGTACCTCGACGGAGGCGACTCTGAGCTCGCCGAGGGTTAGGGTGCCAGTTTTATCCACAACAAGCACATCGACCTTGTCCAGGCTTTCGAGGACCCGGCCGCCACGGAGTACTACGCCTTTTGCTGCAAGCGTAGCCACGGTGTACGCCGTTGCAAAGGCCGACGAAACTATGAAGGCGCTGGGGCAGCCAGCAAGTATTATGGGTAGAGCCGCGGCCATTCCAACGTAAGCGGCCACGGCCGCGTAGGCTCCGAGCACAGCCAGCGTATACCATGGAGCAATCTTCTCGACCAGCCTTTGTACCCGCGACTTCGACTCGAGGGCGCGCTCAGCTTCAGCCACAAGCAAGGCTAGGGACGATTCCAGGGCACGCCTTGCAGCTTTAACCACGACCTGCTCTCCAACATTTACGTAGCCGGCCTCTACAGGGTCCCCCTGCCTCAGCTCGACGGGCGCGGCCTCACCGGTAACGATTGAGGTGTCAAAGACAGCCCTTGGAGACAGCAGCACACCGTCTACAGGAACGGCTTCGCCGTAGCCTACAACGACCTCGTCGCCCCGATCCACTCTATCCAGCACAACATTAACTATGGATCCGTTGCGCTTCACCTTCACGCTAGCAGGTAGAAGGGTTCTCAGCGCGCGTATGCGCTTCAAAGCGTATCTCTCGACACGCTGCTCCACAGTCTCTGCCGCCGAGTACAGCAGCGATATCAGCGCCGACTCGAGGTATAAGCCCTCGAGAGCGCTGATTCCGATGGCCACGGACATCAGGAAATCTACAGTGAACTTCCTCCTAGCTACTAGCGTGTAGGCGAATTTCAGCGCAAGCGATAGCGCGATACCTACCTGCACAAAGTACGCGCCATGCTCGATGCCCACGGCCAGGAGAACCAGGGAGAGGATTGACGCTGCCCCCACAGCTGCCCAGAAAGCGCCCTCTGCTGATTCCTCCCCCACCACCAAGCCCGAAAACACTGCTGTCAACGCTATATAATAAACTTCTTTGTTAACCTCTCCACAAATATATTATACAAAGGTTATTAAACCACGCCTTGGATGAATGCTAGTGCTGGGGTGCACGTGCCTATCGTGAGCATCTCGCTCCCCCAAAGCCTCCTCGACAGAATCGATGAGTACGTCCGCCTCCTAGGCTTCGTAGGCCGCTCGGAGCTAGTTAGAGAAGCTGTGCGCAGGTTCATTGAGAGCATCGGGGTCGAGGAGGACCCCGACAGACAGCTGCACTGGATCATAGTAACCATTACTGAGCACAGCCAGGGCTACTCCGTAGACCAGAAGGTGATAGAGGTCGTACACGCGCACCAGACCCTAGTCAAGGCCTTCTACCACCAGCTGCTGAGAGACGGAGTCTGCGCCAACATCGCCGTGGTCGAGGCCAGCGTTAAGGAAGCTAGCAGCCTCCTGAGGGAGCTGAGGAGGCTGAGAGGCGTTCTGAGGACGTGGTTTGTCCCCGTCCAGGTATAGGATCGTCGCCGCAGCTGTGATGCTTCTGGGGCACGTGTAAAGCTGCACCGCTTGAATCCCGCTAGGAGCGTGAAACCGCGATGCAGCCCATATATAGGTGTGAAGGCGGTAAGCTGCAAAAGGCAGCAGTATTTGTGCTAGTTCTAGCTGTGTTGGCCGCTGCTGCGCTGCTTGCCGAATCGTTCTCGGAGTCCTTCTCCCTGGTAGCCATGATCCTTGGAGGGGTTGGGGGAATATGGAGCATCCTCCCAGCAGGTTTCGATAAAAAGGCCGTGCAGACATTCATCGAAGCGCTTGACAGCCTCGGCGCCCTGAGCGCATGGTCTTGCTACAGCAGCAGGTTCCCTGCTGTGGCGAGGCTCGAGACGGGAGACCACATCGTGGTGTACGCTGCATCCAGCTCAATAGCCCTCGTAGCCGCTGTGCCGCCAACCGCAATAGCATCTGCTCCCTTAACGGCTAAACCGAGCCTGAAGATACAGCAGGAGAAGTGCAAGCTCGACAGAGCGATCCCTCAGGAAGGTTCGCGGAAGAGGAACGGGCACACCTACAAGGTGGCAGCATCGCTTGCGCGGCTCAGCGGCGCCGTGCCTGAGGTCAGCACCAGGTATGCTATACTAGGAGTTTCCGGAGAGGCCCTTATCTACAAGGTCACTGCACCGGTGCTTAGGGAAGCTGGAAGAGAGCTAGCCGTGCAGATGCTTATGGATTTGCGTAATCTGCAGAGGCTCTGCGTAGAAGAGAGTGAGAAAGCAGATTAGACCGAAAACGAGGCGTGTTCGGAATCCCGTGCAGGAGCAGTGGAAGGGAGAGCATGGATGGTGGTATGCACCTAATATTTTAACTTCCACTCTACTCCTGCAATTGTAATTACTAAAAGTAATGCGATTAGTTCTAAGCTCTCCGCAGTGCCGCCACGAAACCGCCAGTGCTCCTGGAAAGGTGGGGGTACAACCGCTGGGATCCCGGCACGCCTCCAGGCACACCTACGAGGGGCTCAAGGGGCTCGAGCGGCTCGGCTAAACCCTCATCGATGATGCTCTTCACTACCTCTTCGTTCTCCTGCAGGGTGAGGGTGCAGGTCGAGTACACGACCACTGCTCCGCGCTTGACCCTCTCAAGCACCGCGCGAAGTGACGCAGCTTGGAGCTTGGAAAACCTTCTTACGATGATCCTACCAGCGCGCTCCAGGAAGAGCCTTGTTTCGGGGCTGTGGCCCACTCTCCCTATGCTCGTGCAGTCTGGATCAACTATGGCCGAGCTGAGGGCCGCAGCCCGCAGAGGGGGAAAGCGGGAGTCCCCCAGCACGTAGTCCAGGGTGTGTACATCCTGCTTTCTGTGAAGGTGCAGCTCGTCGCGCAGCCTCTGCTGGGATATCTCTACTGCAGCGCCGAAGTAGGGGCCAGCAAGCCAGTGGAGGTGGGCCGACTTGTTGCCTGGAGCGCTGAAGAAGTCCCCGAGGCTCGAGATGTCGGCGTGACTTCTGAGGATGTGCGCAGCAAGCGCGGTGGCTCTATCCTGCATGTAGAACTTCCTCGCATCCATCTTGGCCGGAGCATCGGGAGCCATCCGCCTAACCTCAAGCAGGTCGGGGAGCAGCGGGTCGGGGACAGCTACGACCCCGAGCTCGCTCAGCTCCTTAACAGCCTCGTCGACGGAGAGCAGCCTGGGGTTGAACCTAATCCAAAGGGGGGTGGGCTCTTGGAGGGCTCTTAGAAGCTCTTCGAGGCCCCCAGGTACATTGAGCCTTGCCAGCTCTTTTACAACCCATGTGGGAAGGCTGTAGAGGATAGACAGCCTTTCCAGGCCCTTAAGCCCCGAGACCACATCCTCCGGCCTAGTCTCGGAGAGACATCTAGCGATCTCTGGATCCAGGTCCGTTCTCTGCGAGACCTCCTCCGGCGTGAACCTGCTCCTCCTGAACATCGCCTCGTAGGCGCCCACGAGGCTAAGCCAGCCCCGAGCAGAGCCCCTGATCGGACCGCGGTAGCCGCAAGCGCGGAGCGCCCTAGAGAGGAGCCTGTAGTTTCGGAGCACGCCTAGGCACAGAGCGGTAAGTACCGGCCTGGGTACGGGAGGTCTCCTACGCTCCACAACGTACCTAAAGGTCTTAAGCGTTCTCTCGACTTCGTCCAGTATAAAGGCGCACGCATGCTCCACCAGCATGTACCGGTACCGAGTACCGCCAGGCAAGGCTCATCGTCAGCCTCCTAATGCACGCCAAGCTGCAGGATATCCTCCCAGCCTCTCCCAGAGAGTGCGCAAAGATAACGAGATCGATCCCAGGACTCTGTCTATCGCGCCTATTCCCTCGAGCATCTGCTCGTGGTCTTCAACCACTTCAGCATTGAGTTCTAGCACCCTTCTGCCCCACTGGAGTCCAGGCAGGTAGAGCCCGGTATGTCAAGCCTTTAGATCTCTCTGTTGCTTCTCATCGAGCTTCTACTGCTGAATGGGGGACGGGGGTCGGCGTCCTGCCAATACGCCCTTTAGGAACATAGATGCTGTACTTCTGCTTAAGTTGAAGGCTCTAAGAGCGCTAGGCTGATAGTATGCCTATGCTTCTTACCGTGTCAGCTACATTCTCGCACTTATCGCTGCTCGTCTCAAGGCTTTCTAGAACCCTGTACAGAACAAGGCAGGAGCCTGGATCTACGTCACTACACCATCTAAGGAGCTTCTCCTCAGCATTCATCCTCACCTCGTCTGCCTCCTCCTCGAGAGCCTCTACCTCACCAGCCATCCTGATCGCCTCTTTGGGGTCCGCCTTCAGCTTCTCGACCAAGTCTATGAGCTTCTCAACAGCCTGCAGTGTTATCTTAGCCAGTCTTTCGAAAGCCTCCAAAGCAAAGCCGGGTATAGCCACCCCCAGCCTAGCAGCTATCACAAGCCTTCTACTTCCAGCCTTTAGGTGGTCAGCAACATCGTCAGCTGCTAGCACAAGCCTTACTATCTCCTCCCTATCGATGGGGTGTATGACCCCCCTCATGAGCTCGTCGATAATCTTGGCCTTAATCGCATCGGCCCTCCTCTCGGCTTCGAAGACCCTCTCATAGGCCTCCTCAGCCGAACGTCTATCACCCCTCTTGATGGCCTCAACCTCGCTAACTGTCGACACTGCGACATCTCTAACGGCCTTAAGGTGGTCTAGCTCCATGCTCAGTATTTCGACCTCCCTCCTCCTGCTAATCCAGGCCCACGTGCTCACGAACCTTGCACCCCACGTATGTACCATTACATTCACGGAGAGTCTTGGTTTACGTTATAAAAAGCATAGTTATTTTTATCGGTAACGTAACAGAGCAGAGAGCCATATGGAACACCCTCACAATGCTGATGAGGCTAACACGTATATCGCCATGCTGACCCCCATGGCCGCTGGCAGCGTAGCGAGCCAGCCTGCCACTATCATTAGCACAACCCTAGGGTTAACTCCTCTGAGGCTCTTAGCCCTCGCTACTCCCACCCCTATAACGGAGGAGACGCTGGCGTGCGTCGTTGATATTGGGATGCCTAGAAGGCTAAACGCGTAAACCACCAATGCGTTGGAGAGCTCGGCGGCTGTCCCAGTTACATAGTCTAATCTGGTGATCTTAAAGCCCACTGTCGTTATAACGTGATGGCCCCACACTATAGCTCCTAAGGCTATGCCCAGCGCACCGTACGCGGTTAATAGGAGGATGGTTTTCGGGTCGGGGAGCCCCGTTACCTGGGAGACTGTGTTAATGTACACAGCGGTTGCATTAGCAACATCGTTGGCTCCGAAAGCGTAGGCGCTGAAAGCAAGGGTTCCTATCAAGAACCATCTAAACACTCTATCGGCTGCAAGCTCCCCCCACCTTCTGGATATAAAGCCATGCGCGCTCCTTATCGCGTAGTAGAGGGCGGCCGCTAGCGCTATCGCTCCTAGCGGGCTTGACACCCAGCTGAGAAGCACCTTGTACACCACACCCCAGTCTATGTGGACCTCGCCACCCATGAGAAGCTTAGCGAGGCCCACGCCCAGAACTCCGCCGACAGCTGACTGAGATGTAGAGACCGGCAGCCCCTTCCTAGTGGCTATCGTGATCCACAGCGCCGCGCCAACGCTAGCGCTTAGGGCCATGATGGGGTCTAGATCCTTGACCACGCCTTTTCCCACAGTTTTCATGACACGGTGGCCCTGCGCTATCGCCCCGAGAAACACGAACACAGTGAATAGCAGGATCGCCTTCCTCATCGACAGAGCCCCAGAACCAACAGCCGTCTCCGTGGGGTTGGCGGCGTCGTTAGCACCAATGTTCCAAGCTACATAGAATGCGGCAAGGAGGCCCATCACCATCAGTAGCTCGGGACTCTGCGCCGAGCCCGCCAATAGAGTCCCTGCCTGGAACCCGCCGCCTTGGAATTTAAGTTTAAGCACGGTCACATAGGATAATGCAATGCTCTACTTTTTAGCCACCTCCGCGAAGGGTTTCATTCAAGAGCTCAAGGCCAGCTACAGACGCAGTATTAGCCGCCGATAAGCCAGCAGCAGAGACGACGACCTGTAGAATCTCAATCCCCCCACTGGAAAGCTCGTAGCCTAGAATAGGTTATACAGCACGATGAAGCCCCATGGGCAAGTGAGGTCAATGAATGCTGGTTGTAGTATGTTCTAGCAGCATTCGAAATCTCGGCGGAATCCTCAGATCCAGCAGCAAGCGCGCTGCAGCCATCGTGTGATCTGTGGCTGAAAAGTGCCTCCTGAGAGGTGCACGGAACACCAGCACCCGTACGTGGCGGAGGTCAGCCTCATACTTGACACCTTACATACACCTTGTATGATTGTAATGAGTTACATCCTAAACGCGGCCACGGGGTCTGTCAGATCCGGCAAGGGCTTTGCAGAGTAGAGCTCTTCCAAAAGAGGTTAGAAGTTACCAGTGAAGCTGACGCAATCGCCGCCCGCTGAGAGGCTGGCATTTCTTATCAAAGTTTCACCCATCCAGTTCTAGCGGTGCTCTGGCTTGGAGCTCGGCCTCGTAATGCTGGGTACAGGGGCTGGACTCCCGACACCAGAGCGCGGGCTGCCAAGTATAGCCCTCGTCTACAAAGGGTCTATAGTGCTCCTAGACGCTGGCGAGGGAACCCAGAGAGCTATGTCAAAGGCAGGCCTCAGCCCCCTTAAAGTCGAAGCCGTATTCATTACGCACCTTCACGGAGACCACTTCTTCGGTTTACCCGGGCTCCTCCAGTCCATGGCTATGCTGGGCAGGCGGAAGGAGCTTCTGGTCGTAGGCCCGCGCGGTCTCAAGAGCTTCGTTGAGGCTGCCGCCGAGGCTACAGGGTGGCTCCCACCCTACCCCGTCGAGATCGTGGAGCTCCGAGGCGGAGGTGTTGTAAAGACGCTCAGCGGGCTGGAGGTGGAAGCGTTCCCCGTAGCCCACACCGTGGAGGCTTATGGGTACAAGGTGGTGGAGCCCCCCAGAAGGCCCAAGGTAAACCTGGAAGCTGCAAGGAGGCTGGGGATAAAGCCGGGCCCCCTCCTGGGTAGACTGCAGCGCGGCGAAGCTGTAATCGTCGGCGGAAGGGTCGTTAAGCCCGAGGACGTCTTGGAGCCCCAGCCGAGGGCGGTGATAGTCTACACGGGCGATACAGCTCCGGCGGAGCGGATCATCGAAGCTGCCCGAGGAGCCCATGTTCTCGTGCACGACTCCACGTTCTCCTCGGCCATGGCTGAGGAGGCGTACAAGCAGGGCCACAGCACGGCTGCTGACGCGGGCGAGGCTGCATCGAGGGCTGGAGCTAGGTCGCTGGTGCTATTCCACGTAAGCGCGAGGTACAGAGACGCCAGGGTGCTCGAAGACGAGGCGAGGAGATTCCACCCCCACGTGGTGGTTGCCGAGGACATGCAGAAAGTGGTGGTGAGGCTGTGACCTGCACCCTACACGTAGCCGTACGCGCGCAGGACCACTACGAGGCCTAGAGCCAGGTAGGCGAGCTGCGCAATAACCCTCATCCACTCCATCGAATCGGAGTAGCCAAAGAGCACAGCTAGCACAGAGCCTACGGCACCCTTAGCGCTTAGCACGTGGGTTTTTGGCAGCCCTAGGTCGTAGGCCCTCTCTACGAGGAAGCCCTCGTAGCCCATATCCTCCTCCATCCACTCGGCCAGCTCGTGGACTCCGTAGCCCAGTATTCCAGATGCTATAAGGACTAGCAGCACAGATGTAGTGAAGAAGAATCTTCTCAAATTCACCTTCACCCCAAAGAGGTACATGGCTGAAGCAAAGCCTACAGCCACTGCCGTGCCCGCGGCGACTCCTGCCACAGTATAAGCAGGATTTCGGACAAGGTATGGAACAGTTATCAAGACGGTCTCAAACGCCTCCCTGAACACTATCACGAACACGAACCCCGCGACACCTGCAGCGGTCCCTATTACACCCAGCCTCTCCCGTATTTCTGACGCTAGACGCGGTCCATGCCGAGCCATCCAGTATATCACCGTTGTCAGAACGGCCACAGCCACGAAGGACGATACCGCTTCGAAAAGCTCCTTCTCAGGGAAGGCGCCGTACGCCAGCCATACCCCAGCACCCGATGCCACCCCGGTAGCTATAGAGCTAGCTACACCCAGCCATGCCCACTTCAGCAGATCCTTTCTGCCAAGCCTGTTGAGCGTAGCTACCACTATCGCTACTATCAGCGAGGCCTCTAAAGCCTCCCTAAGCGCTATGAGGGCGGATCCGACGAGCTCCTGGCTAGCCAAGGACGCCACCATGTTTCTTAGACGCGTCTAAATCTACTTAAGCTTTCAGCTAAACCAAAATATGAAATTTGAAACGAATTGGAATATATTACTTACAAGAAGATGCTGCGCTAAGGTCCCTCACGTACTGAGTGCATCGGGCAAAGAATGGGGGCGGAAGGACATGAGCGCTGCGCAGGCGCCAGGACAACCTATTAAGCTAGGCTTAACCCCGGCTTTCAGCTCTCATTTCACGTTCTAGAAAGAGCGCAGCGTACACCAGGAACTGCAGCAGCGACCTCCTATCCAGGCTTATCGCGTGGCCCACGCCAGGTATCACGTGGAGCTCGAACAGCTTCCCATGCTCCATGAGCTTTGAGGCGAACCTCATGATGGGCCTTAGAGGTGTCCTCGTATCGTTCTGCGGATGTATGATGCACACCGGCGCCTTCAGGCTCTCGACGTAGGTTATTGGCGACCTCTCCTCCATGAGTTCAAGCTTGCCTCCGAACAGTATCTCTGTGAACCTTCTGAAGTATGCGTCCGCTAGCTCGTACTGCTCTCTCCAGTCGGCGATGGCCGCACCTGCAACGCCGCACCTCCAGATGTCTGGGGCCCGCGTAAGCGCCGTGAGGGTCATGAAGCCGCCGTAGCTGTAGCCCAGTATAGCCAGCTTCTCCCTCTCAGCTATGCCTTGCTCAACAGCCCATAGGGCTGCGCTCACAACGTCTTGAAGGTCTCCGCCGCCGGGGTCGCCGATGTCCATCTTCCTGTACTTCTGCCCATAGCCCGTTGATCCGCGGAAGTTCGGGGCAACTACGTGGTAGCCGAGCACCGCTAGCGACGCTATCATGGGAGACCAGCTGTCGGCAACCTCCGACCAGGGGCCGCCGTGCGGGTAGATAACTGCTGGCCCAGGTTTGGTTGCCACCCTGCTCTCCAGCACGAAGACCGGAACCTTTACGCCACCGCTGGACTCCACCACTGCAAAGCGGACGTCGCCAAGCCTCCTTGAAACCTCGTCCGAAAGCCTGTTGTCCACCAAGATCCTGCTTTCACCTGTCTCCAGGTCTATCGAGAGAACCCTCGGCGGGGATCTAAGGCTGGAATGCACGACGTAGGCTGCACCCTCGTGTACCTCAGCTGATGATATGAAGCCTGGAGGTGTCGGCACCTCACGTCCGTCTACGAACAGCTTCGTCCTGCCGTTCCTCTTAGCTACCGCCCACACTCTACCATCTTCTGTCCACCCGTAGTCAACGAACTCAGTTGGGTCGAACCTCTCCATGTCCCTATAGGTTAGATCTACCTCCCTAAGCGTGCCCTCCTCTATACTGTACGTGTAGAGCCTCATCTTGTCCCCATCGGCGTAGTCGCTGGAGAACAGCACGGTATCGCCCCTCAGCTTGGGTGCTACGTTCGTGGAGCCCTCGCGGGGTGTAAATACGTGAAGCTCTCTACTGCTTAGGTCTATGATGAAGAGCTCCATCGAAAACGGGTCTCCTCTGAGACTGCCAAATCCCACAACGTACTTCTCGTTGACGTCGGTTACGAATTCGCGGCCGCTTAGCCTAGCAAGCTCTTCAGCGCCCTTTCCAGGCTCCGCAAGGAACGCCGCTGCATACTCCCTAGTTGCACCCGACCATGCGACCCTTTTGCCATCAAACGCGAGCCCCGCTATCCTCTGAGGCTCCACGTCCGGTGCAACCTCGGCCTCCATACCGCTCTTCACGTCAGCTGAGAACACCTTCGAAAGCTCGCGACCCATGGAAACGTCCCTGGTAAATACTACAGTCTGCGATGCCGGATGAGCCCGAGCCAGAAGGTGCACAGGCTGCCGTGTGAGCCTCCTCAACACCTTCTGGCTGGGATCAAGGGCGTACAGGTGGTAGTGCCCCTCAGCAGTCGAGCCGACTACAAGCGTGCCACGCGCCGCCACACCCACAACAACGTGCGAAGGGGCGAACGCAACCTCCTCTAGGAGAGCTAGCTCGCGGAGCACTCTAGCTCCTACAGCCAATTCACCCACCCTTAGACTTCTCTACGACCAATACCCTCCGGAGACGGGTAAAAACCGTGCCTACGTGGAGGAGAGCGGCAGGCGTCATCGCGAATGCCAAGGGAACTGTAAGGCTAGGAGTAATAGACCGCCGAGCCCCTGCAGGAAGCGCATAGCAGCAAGCCTAAGAGTAAGGTGGTCCTCCTACCCGCTAGCTGACTTTGACGTATGGGGCACAGACAAAGCCAAAAGCCCTCAGATCCTCAGCGGGCCTGGATCCTCCAGCCTGGAGGCGGCTCGGAGGGTATCCAAGAGCGGGGCGGGCTTCGGCCCTGCTGAGCCCGTACGATGACGCAAAGCTGTCGAAGCCGCCAATGCGTAAACCAACCCTGCTTTTCGAGAACACCTCATCCTACCTACCTGCTAGACGATCGAACAAGTCCCAGAGCTAGCCCTCTCCAAATCAGCCGTAGGCGAGAAGCCCATATACGTAGCCACATGTGCAAATACTACCCAGAGGGGTGCTCTTGGCCGACCTCTGCATATTCTATGACGAAAGCTTCAAGCTCCACAAGCCGTGGTTCCACCACCCAGAGAACCCGGAGAGGCTGGAGCTGATCGTTTCAAGCCTAAAGAGGTACGGCGTGTGGGGCAGAGCAGAGGTGGTAGAGCCTCCTAGGTCCGCTGCAGCCAGGGACCTTGCGCTGAGGATCCACGACGAAAGCTACGTGGCGGAGGTCGAGAGAGCCTCCAAATTGGGAGACCAGATGCTGGATCCGGACACCTACGTGAACAGGCACACCTACAGCGTTGCTCTCCTAGTGCTTGCAGCAGCCGATGCTGCAGCCCGAGAGGTTGCCCGGGGAAGCTGCAGGGCGGCAATGGTTCTTGCAAGGCCTCCAGGACACCACGCTGGGCGTTACGGCAGAGCCATGGGAGCGCCAACGCTGGGTTTCTGCATATTCAACGCCTCCGCCCTAGCGGCTGTGACCTTAGCTGACATGGGCCATAGGGTCCTCCTGGTGGACTTCGACTTACACCACGGCAACGGAACGCAGGACATACTTTACAGCGACCCTAGGGTGGTGCACGTAGACCTCCACCAGGACCCCGCCACTGTGTACCCCGGCAGCGGCTGGCCGTGGCAGACCGGAGATGGGGAGGCGCGCGGAACCAAGATAAACGTGGTACTGCCCCCCGGAGCGGGCGACGACGCTCTGAGGAGGGCCTACGAGGAGGCTCTCGACCTGGCAAAAGCCGTGAGCAGGAGCTACGATTACGTCGTGTTCAGCGCGGGCTTTGATGCCTACCAAGGTGACGGCCTAGGGCTCCTCCGGGCAACCAGCAGATTCTTCCACTGGGTGGCATCTGCCACGATCTCGGAGGTCAAGCCGCGCGGCATCGTAGCTATATGGGAGGGGGGATACTCCGTCGGGATAGAGAGGGGGGCACCCGCATTCGCTGCCGCTCTGCTGGGCGAGGACGACCCCGTAGACGACGAGGCCACGACCAGCCACCCCAGCGTCATGAAGGCGCTCGAGAACAACTTAAGGGCGTTAAGGGCGTACGTGAGGGCTTAACCTGCCTGCAGGGGCACGCATTAGTGGGCCTACTGCTTGTTTGAGCTTCGAACAACTGAAGGTGGGGTGGAGTGAAGGCGTCCTAGGGGAGATGCCGAGGAGCGAAGCTTTGCCTTGATTCGTAGGGGTAAGCGTTCCGTTCAATATAGTCTGCGTGGTGACGGAGGCGAGTTGCGCATGAGCTTTGTGCGAATAGCCCCTACCGCGAGCCGATAAACCCTAGAGAATGGTGAGGTACGCGATCCGTGGGATAGGCGGGCAGCACGGTGCACGCTTCCTGCACAACTCGTAGCTGCATCCATAGATGGGGCAACGGCATTAGTGGAGTCTCCCCCTTCAAGCCCGGAGTCCGCAGAGCCGCGAAGCCGACACCGGGTCCTGTAGAGTCTTTTGAGGTAGGGGTGCCGCTACAGCTGCCCCGCTTACAGCGGTAGGCAGCGCAGACAGCGGCAGTGTTATAGCCCTTGGTACCGGCCTAAACGGTGCCAAAGCAGGGAGAAGGGCCCGAGACGAGCGACCACAGCCCACAGAGGAGGTTGGGAGGTTGAGGATTCTGGTTGTAAGCGATATACACGGAAACCTCCACGCGCTGCGGGCTGTGCTCAATGCTGCACGCGGCTGGGACGAGGTAATCGTTCTCGGCGATCTGGTGGACTACGGCCCACACCCAGCAGAGGTCATCGATTCCGTTAGGGAGCTTGGCGCGAAGGTGGTGAGGGGTAACCACGACCATGCCGTCGCCTACGGCGTTGACTGCAGGTGTGGCGAGGAGGTCCGCTGGTTAAGCGTATGGTTCAGAGAGAACGTAACGCTAAAGCTGGTTTCGCGCAACGACATAGACTACCTCAGGAAGCTACCCCTGATGGAAGAGCTGGGACTAGGCTCCTCTAGGGCATACGCTGTCCACGGGTCGCCTCGGAACCCCCTCTACGGCTACCTCTACCCATGGCTAAACCCGGACGAAGCCTGCTCAATGCTTAGAAGGCCTTCCATGAGGCTGAGGCCTAGCGGGGATAACAGAGAGTGCCCCAAAGGCTTGTATCTGGTAGGCCATACGCACCATCAGTTCTACCGCATCGTATACGGAGCCATAGTGGTAAACCCTGGAAGCGTTGGTCAGCCGCGCGACGGCGATCCCCGCGCAGCCTTCGCCATCATCGACGCGGATAGGCAGAGTATAGAGCTCTACAGGGTCGAGTACGACTTTGAGAAGACCATTCGCGACCTAGAGAAGCTAGGTGTGGGCGAACCCTACATGGCAGCGCTACGCTACATGCTCTCGACGGGCAGAGTGTAC
>JBEVCG010000012.1:0-40453 GCA_040514325.1 Thermoproteota archaeon
TCCAGACGCGCTTCCCGGTGACAAGGTCGGTGGTTTCCGCAGCATCGCCTACCGCATATGTGTCCTCGCGGCTTGTCCTCATCCTGCTATCCGTCCAGATAGCCCCTGTTTCGCCTATACGCAGCCCTGCGCGGCTGGCCAGTTCTACGTTGGGCGCGATGCCTATAGCGGCGATGAACGCGTCTGCATCAAGAGACTCGCCGCTGCTGAGGATAGCCCTCCTAACCCTACCTCCCTCCACCTCGAACCTCTGGACACCCTGGCCCAGCAGCAGCTGAACACCATTCTCCTTCAGAGGCTGCGCAGCCAGCTCGGCGATGTCCTCGTCGAGCATTGCCGGCAGAACATGGTTTAGCATCTCGACAAGGACGACCTCCTTCCCAAGGGCCTTCAAGTTCTCGGAAAGCTCGTAGCCTATATAGCCCGCACCCACGATGAGTACCCGCTTCACGCTGGAGTCGACAACGTACTTCCTCATCTTGTTGGCATCCTCGAGGCTGTGCAGCACGAAGAAGTTTTCGTAGGCTAGCAGCTCGCTCCAGTCCCTTGGGATCTTCGGCTTCGCGCCGGTGGCCAGCACCAAGTAGTCGTACTCGTAGTAGTCCTCGTTCCCGCTAGCCAGCTCCCTGTACTTCAGCCTCCTAGCGTCAGGATCTATATCGAGAACCCTCGTCTCTAGCTTGACCTTTATCCCGCGCTTCCGGGTGAACTCTTCCAGAGGGTAGTGGATAAGCTGATCGAGCGTCTTGACGGTGCAGCCCACGAAGTAGGGCGTACCACATAGGGCGAAGCTCACCCACCTGCCCTTCTCGAACACCAAAACTTCTGCTCTGTCGCCCAGAAGCCTCTTGACCCTGCTCGCTGTAGCCATGCCAGCAGCGCCGCCGCCTACGATAGCCACTCTGATGGCCAAAATGGCCACCTCCGGAACTTACCTTAAGCCTAGGATTAAGTAAAATTCTTGTTGTCTTAAGTAATGGCCTGCTCCCGCTAATGTCGGTTAGCTGCTCCGGCGG
This sequence comes from Thermoproteota archaeon, assembly GCA_040514325.1. Lineage (GTDB taxonomy): Archaea > Thermoproteota > Thermoprotei_A > Sulfolobales > Pyrodictiaceae > QNYQ01. The sequence goes on from JBEVCG010000012.1 coordinate 1,017, forward strand.
AGGCTTCTGCGGTGAGCATTTCTCTGGGAATCCGCCCCTTTATGCGGGGCATGCTCCCTCCAATGTTCAGAGCCCGATTGGCAAGGCATCAACCACCATCAAGCCCCACTGTCAGGAGAACCTGGACTCTACCATCCCCATGGTTGGCAGGCGGAGCTTTCTTTCAGAGTTTCATGGCAGCTGCTAGGTCTCCGTTGGCCCAGAAGCAGCGACTATCGCAGACCACCGTCCTGCCTACAGGCCTAGCAGCGTTGCAGCACACTAGTTGTGTCCTGCTAGCATTTCGGCTCACTACGATCAATGCCACGTTGTGTTCTAAGCCTTGGTCGCTACAGTGGTGAACAGCCTCTTGTAGTCGAACCAAGAGAGCAGCCACGCTAGCCGCGTTCTGAAAAAACCAGCCAGACACGACGGTAAAGGACAAAAGCGATAGTATTATCGGGGAACTATGAAGCGAACATTTGCCAGAACGCGATATGTAGGAATGCAATAATATTACACTACACTACACAATAGTAGTGTAGTATAGTAGAGTAGTGACAGTACAGTCTAGGTCTAGGTTGGGTGTAGGCGTTACTGCTGAGCACGGGGCAAGGCAGATTGAGAGTAGTTGTACTTTGCCAGCTGTGCCGGAGGAGGGTGGCGACCGTTTTGTGCAGAAGGTGCGGTAGGCAGGTGTGCACTTCGTGTCATGCAGGCCATGGCCTCTGTAGGGCTTGTGCCGCCCAGCTTAGGCCCCGCGGGAGTCGAGCTAGCTAGCCCTACATTCCAGGCGCTGTAGGACTTATATTTTAGGACTTATATTGCAGTACAGAACTCTGCCACTAAGTGGGTGAAGGATCCATGCCCTTCCAAGTGCAGCAGGACCGGGGGCAGGGACTGTACAGATGCGCTGTCTGCGGCCGTGTTGTGAAGGAGCCCATACTTTACAAGACTTGTTGCATGAACAAGCCCGTGGCGTTCTGCAGCAGAGCCTGTGCCAGCAAGTGGCTGGCTCAGTGGATGAGAAACCAGGATCTAGCTGCAAGCCGGGGGCGGGGCAGGCTGTCTATGCGTCTTTAGCTCCTCAGATCCTCGGCCACTAGCTCTGCAACCCTCTTGCCAGAGAGCAGCATGCTGCTGAAAATCGGCCCCATCCGCGGCAGAGAGTGCAGCGCAGCTACAGCCATCCCAGCCACGTAGAGACCGGGAAGAACCCTCCCGGTCTTCTCCACGACAAGCTTCTCGCTCTCCTCCGCGTAGGCTGACTGCTCGCCGGGAACCATCAGCTGCGCATCGGGAACCTTTCTCGCTACCACGCTGAGAACTTCCGCGTCGTGCCCCGTAGCGTCAACAACCGCTCTGCTGTATACGAACAGAGGGTCTACGTGCAGTCCCGACATTATGACAGAGCTCCACTGCACGGCTACACCAACCACCCTAAGCGGGTTGCGGCGGATGATGACGTCGTCCACGTGCACGCCGTGAACTATCCTTGCGCCAGCGTCGATAGCCTTCGTCGCAAGCTTTGCCATGAGTTCTGCCGCGTCGACCACGTAGAGGTCCTCTATAGGTCCTCTGTACCTTATCCCGAAGTCGTCCAGTATAGGCAGCGCTGCTTGATCGACGACGACCTTGTGGAACAGCATACCCCCTCCGCCAATTCCTCCGCCGAAGCTTAGCCTCCTCTCGAAGATGACGACTCTGAGACCCCGCTCTGCCAGGTACCTGGCAGCTGTAAGCCCGGCAGGCCCTGCGCCAACTATCACTGCGTCTGTTTCGGAGAGCTCCTTCCACTCGGCGGAGGCGGCTTCCACTATTGCTCTTGTTATCCTAGCCTCGAGGGGCAGCGGCATCGGCACACACCATGCGAGGACTTACAACGCGAGAATTTTAGCCTACCGCGGCGAGGACTGTGGGCATCGGCTGCGCGCAGGCATCTCCATGCAGCTATCTTCGCCCTTCAGGAGCGTGGGTGTGGAGTAGGTTAGAGGCCAGCTGAGCGGCCACGTTGCGGAGCCTCTCATCTTTCAGCTGCTCTACAACCATCCCTATCCTGGAATTGACTATGAGCGATACAGCCTCGCTGGGCGACAAGCCGCGGGAGGCCATGTAGAAGATGATGTCTTCCGGCTCTCTAAAGGCTGCTGCATGGTGCGTGGCGAACTCGACATCGCCGGTGTCTATCTCCATCATCGGCGCCGTGTAGCCCACAGCGCGCTCCCCAAGGATCATAACATCAGCCTCGAACAGGCTGAAGGCGCCGCGGGCGCTCTCTGCAACTTTGGCTACACCCCGTGCAACAACCTTCGAGCCGTCTAGAGCTACGCCGGAAGCCTTTGCCTCGGCTCTGGTTTTTGCGCCAAGCTGTACCATGTTTACAACGTAGTCGACCCACTCCCTGCCGCGTCCAACCGTAACCCCCCGATAGTAGTACCTGGAGCCTGAACCTGCCAGTACGGCATCGTCCTCTACACGGTGCATGAGAGTGCCGGATGCAAGCATGCCGGCGTTCAAGCTCGCCTCCTCCTCCAGCCTCTTTCTCACTATGTGGGCTACGGGACCCTCCGTCTTAGGTATTGAGATGAGTAGGAGGGAGAGCTGGGCTCCCCTGCCGATGAACACCTCTATCACTGTCGAGCCTGGGGCAGCGCGCAGGTCCGCTAGCAGCAGCTCCGCTCGCACCTTTGGCGGAACCTCCACTACTACGTGCTGGCTAACCCAACTGTCGCCGTGCGGCTCGCAGAGAGCTACTGAGATGCTCCCGTCTCTTAGCCTTAGCAGCGAGAAGGCGTCGTCCCGAAGGTTTGCATAGTGTGCTGCAGCCAGCTTGTTATCCAAGGGCTTGATTAGAGACGAGAACGTCGACGTCTCGTCACCATGCTCGCCGCAGGGCCCCAGTACAGCGTCCCAGTACCCCTCCGGCCTGCTGAAGAGAGGCTCTTCCCTACCCTTAGCCAGCAGCGCTTCAAAGGCCCTCCAGTCCGTGTAGAACCTAGCCGTTGGAGAGTCGGCCACCTCCTGCCACGAGAGCTTGGCGATATTCTTAGCTGCCACTTCTCTTAGTTCGGAGAGCTTTACGGACAAGGACAACACCTCGTGCATCGCCTAGCCCACAGCTCCCAGCTCGCTGAACTCTAGCTCTATAACCTTCGACAGCACGCTGACAACTTCCAGCGGGAGGTCTCTGAGCACGTCCTGTATGAACCCTATGGTTATGAGGGCCTTCGCCTCGCCCTCTGTGAGCCCTCTGCTGGATAGGTAGAAGAGCTGGCCCTCTCCCAGCCTCCCTACGCTGGCCTCGTGGCTTACCTCTGCCGTAGGCTCTTCGATCTCGTTTCTCGGGTATGTGTAAGCTCTGCTTTTCTCGTCCAGCACTAGGCTGTCGCACTGCACGTGGCTTAGGCTCCGGTAAGCCCCGCGGCTCACCCTCACGAGTCCGCGGTACGTGGAGAGGCCTCCTGCACCGCTTATAGCCTTGGATATTATGTAGCTCTTCGTCTCGGGTGCAGCATGTATGGCCTTGGCTCCCACATCCTTTATCACAGGTCCGTGGGCTAGGGAGACGGAGATGTTGCGGGTTGTTGCACCCCTGCCCTTGAGTATCGTGGCAGGATAAGTGAACGTTGCCTTGCTGCCTATGCTCCCCTCCAGCCACTCAATGTGTGCTCCCTCCTCGGCGATGCCGCGCTTGTTGTTGAAGTTGATGATGTTCCTGCTCCAGTTCTGTATTGTTGAAAAGTACAGCTTAGCTCCTCTGTGGGCGTATAACTCGACCATGCCATCGTGGAAGCTGTACCGCTTCATTATAGGGGCTGCACAGCCCTCTATGAAGTGTATGCTGCTGTTCTCGTCAGCTACAACGAGGGTGTGCTCGAACTGGCCCTCTAGCTCGCTCCCTATGAAGAAAAATGCCTCGATGGGCTGGACAACCTTAACCCCAGGGGGCACGTAGACGAAGGCCCCACCGCTCCAAAGAGCGTGGTGCAGGGCGGCGAACTTGTGATCGGCGTAGGGAAACACCCTGCCAAAGTACTTCTTGACTAGGTGGGGGTACCTGCGCACGGCCTCTTCCATTGGAAGCATGACGACGCCCTTCTTCTGCAGCTCCTCCTTAGACCGTGCCAATATTGCCTCGCTGTCGTACACTGCCGTGAATCCTGCCAAGAACATGGCCTCAGCCTGTGGCAACCCCAGCTTCTGGTACGCCTCTTTTGCCCAGTCGGGAAGATCCTCCCAGCTCTCTGTAAGCTCGGCCTTTGGCCTCACATAGTATGCTATCTCCTCCAGGTCTATCTCGTCCACACCGTAGAGCCACCTAGGCATTGGCAGCCTCTCGAAGGCTTCGAGCGCTCTTAGCCTGTGCCTTCTCATCCAGTCAGGCTCCTTCTTCGCTCTCGAGATCTCCTCTATAAGACTCCTCTCGATTTTGCCTCGGATCTCAATCTCCTTGGGGTAGGGTCTAACGACGCCGAGCAGCTCGTCTATGCTCTTAACGCGTATGAGCTCTTCAAGGGGCTTCGCCGATATACCGCCCGACACGGCTTCATCACCCCTTAATTTCCACTAACGTATGCGGAGTAGCCCTCCCGCTCCACCTTTAGGGCGAGCTCGGGACCTCCACGATCCACTACACGTCCTCCTACGAGTACCACGACCTCATCGGGTTCCACATACTCTAGTATCCGTGCGTAGTGGGTCACAAGCAGGATCCCCCTCCCTTCATCCCTCATTATATCCACCGCCCTTGCTATCGTTCGTACACCATCAATGTCGAGGCCGCTATCTGGCTCGTCTAGCAGTACGTACCTGGGCTTAAGCGCTAGGATCTGGAGCACCTCGGAGCGCTTTCTCTCGCCACCGCTGAAGCCGACATTAACCTCTCTGTACAAGAGCTCTCTGGCCAGCCCCACTACTTCCCTCAGCTTCTCCACCTCTGAGGAGAACCTTGGGTCCAGCTTTAGCAGGTCGCTTTTGCCTGAGAGCTTGTTCCAGGCAGCGAGCATGAGCGTGGAGAGCTTCACTCCAGGAATCTCAACGGGGTTCTGGAAGCCCAGCATAATGCCGCGCCGCGCGCGCTCGTGTGGAGGAAGCTCTTTAATGCTCTCTCCGTCGAGTAGAACGTCACCTTCAATGATCTTGTATCTCGGATGTCCCATTATCGTATAGAGAAGGCTTGTTTTTCCGCTGCCGTTAGGCCCCATAACGGCGAGTATCCTTCCTCTGTCCACCTTCAGGGTTACCTCGTTGAGAACTCTCTTGCCCTCGATACTGACTGCTAGCTTCACAACCTCAAGGGGCATAGCCTGCACCCCCTACGTAGTAGGCAGCTTGGCCGCCTATAACGGGATCTGCACCCGATCTTTAACAGCCGTTAAAGTTCCCTAATAAGTGGTGTGGCGTGGCACACCGAAAGAAGGCGCTATGGATAGGAGAAGGGCAAGAATGCGATGCTAAAAACTAAGCACTTCTCTGCCCTCCGGCTAGGGCCTCGTCCAGTACCTCCGCTATATCCTTGACTTCGAACCCCATGTCCGGAGCCTCAGCACTCAGCATCACGTTGCAGAAGGGGCACGCGACAGCAAGGACACTGGCTCCCGTGCTCTTGGCTTCCTCCGCCCTAACCCTGCTCACCCTCTTGCCTATCTTTATATCGTAGAATACCCCTCCACCCCCTCCTCCGCAGCAGAAACTCCTCGGGCCGGATCTCTGCATCTCCCTAAGCTCCTGGGTAGAGATCCTCAGAACCTTCCTAGGTTCCTCAAGCACGCCGTTCCAGCGGCCTAGGTAGCAGGGGTCGTGGAACGTGACCTTTACTGGCAGCTTCTCTGCAGGCTTTATCCGGCCCTCGTCGATGAGCCTAGCCAGCAGCTGCGAGTGGTGCTCCACGTCTACGCGGACCCCAAAAAGCGGGTACTCGTTCCTGAACACGCTGTAGCCGTGAGGGCAGGGAACGAGGAGCTTCCTAAACTTGTACCTCAGCAGCAGCTCGCGGTTCTGGTCGACAACCTCCTTGAACATCAGCTCATCACCGATCCTCCTAGCCGGCTCGCCGCAGCAGCCCTGCTCGGGCATGTAGGCAACACTCAAGCCTGCTTGCTTGAGCACCCGCAGTAACGACTCGACCACGCGCCTCAGCCTAGGATCGTAGGCGTAGGAGCAGCCCACCCAAAGCACGTAGTCATACTCCTTATCCTCCTGGGCCTCCTCTATCAGCCCTTCGGAGGAGAGCCTAGAGAGCCACTCCTCCTTGTCGTATGGGTTACCGCCATAGGGGTTGCCGGTCCTCATGATGTTGTACGATACCTGGAGCAGCTCCTCCGGGACGTTCTCGCCCTGCGATATTAGGCCTCTGCGGAGGTCGAGTATTGTTTCAACATGATGTATCAGCACCGGACACTCGTAGACGCAGGCACCGCACGTGACGCAGGACCACACCACCAAGGGGTCTATACGTGCTGGAATCAGGTTCTCGTTCCAGGCCTCCTCATCCATGGCTTTCCGCATGTCCAGCACGAGGTTCATTGGCGACAGCGGCTTGCCGGTCAGGTTTGCAGGGCAAGCGTTGTGGCACCTAGCGCATTTGGTGCAAGCGTCGTAGTCCATCCGCTGCTTCCAGCTAGTATCCTTCAGCGCAACTACCCCGATGGGCTCGCCAGCGTCTGCCCTCTTCTCGACATCTGGGATGGGCTTAAACGCTGCCGTAGGCTCCAACCTCGAGAAGAATGTGTTGAAGAAGCCAGACAGCACTATGTGACCTAGCTTGGTGTAGAGAAGGGCCCCTATGGATCCTATGGCTAAAGCCATGTGAATAAGCCATAGTATGCGGTAGGCCTGCGCGACTGCCGCCTCGCTTACACCGCTGAGGGCTGACGCTACGAGGTAGCCCACCGGGTCCCAGAAGCCTATGTCCGGGTAGCGGTAAAGCCTCGTAGCCATTCCGTCGAGGAGAAACCCCGTTACGGCTATCGTTGCAAGCAGAATCAGGATGCCAGCATCTTCTAGCGAGTGTGGAAGGTCCCGGGTGAGCTTGGCTGCCCTCCTGTAGCCTGCAGCCGCGACGCCAGCCAGTAGGAGTATGCCGCCCACGTTGGCCATAAGCTTAAAAACAGCGTACGCTCTGCCGGTCAGGAAGCGAATGCCGAATAGAGGGAGAGCGATATCGGCTTCAATGAACCTTAGAATTGTTGCAAGCAGGAGAAGTGCTGTTCCGATGTAGATCATGGCGTGGATAGTGCCAGGCATTGCCTGCATCAGCACCTTCCTCTGCAGGATGCCGTAAACCAGGAACCTCTTGGCACGCTCCACCATGTTGCTGAAGCCGAGCTTCTGGCCACCATAGGTCCAGCGCCTATAGTACCATCTCAGCCTGTACACGATCGCTACAAGCGCCAGAATGGATGCAAGGTAGACTATCCACTTGACGTCCTCCACTAGCATGAAGTGCTTTATCTGGAACGCCTCACCTACCAAGAAGGTACCACCTCATCACAGATATTTCCGGCTCTAGCCTGCGCTACCGGTGAGCTTTATAGCTGGGATCACAGAGTAAAAAGTTCTAGGAACCAGCCCGAGCCCGCGCATCCTCGAGACCCCTCTCGAGCGCTTTCCTGGAGAAGCCCGGCTTAACGTACATGTGCCAGCGGGGCTCGACCCTCCCCCGAGCGTACTTCTCCAGGTCTACTCCCAGCTCCCTAGCTGCACGCCAGAGTTGGCCCAGTCTCCCGCCGTGAGCAGCCCACCTCTCCACGAGCCTTGCAACAGCAGCATCTCCGCGTGCTAGCACAGCCTGAGCGTAGGCGTACCTGTAGCTCAGAGCGTCTACTGCGAGGACCTTGCTCTGAACCCTCCTTAGGATCGATACACGCCTAAGGTAGGTCCTCTCGTCGATCAGAGGCAGGTACTGGAACGGGGTCATCGGCTTTGGAACCAGAGGGTTAAGCGATACCCTTATAGCCTCTCTGCGCGGTGGAGCGCGTGCGCTTAGACGTTTTAGAACCTCAGCTGCAAGTTCAACGTCGGAGTCTCTCTCGCCGGGTAGCCCCACCATCAGGTACAGCTTAACGTGCATGCCCCGCTTCCAGCCCCACTCCGCTATCTGGGCTACGTCTTCCTCGAGGATGCACTTGAGGATCGCCCTGCAGAGCTTTGGGCTGAAAGTCTCTGGCGCCACGGTGAGAACTCTTTGTCCAGCATGTGCTATGAGTTCGACGCGCTCCTCTGTCAGCGTGTCTGCGCGTAGCGACCCGACGCCAGCCTCAAGGCCGGAGCTCACCGCAAACTCCAGCAGGCTGTCTGCCTGGGGGTGGTCAAAGAAGCTGAGCGCGTAGAACGCTACCCTGGAGACGCCGTTTACCTCTACACCCTTCTTTACAAGGTCGGTAACCCTAGCGTAGCTGCGGTGCCTCAGCGGAAGCGAGACGTGGGCCTCCATGCAGAATCTGCACATGTGTCGACATCCTCTCGAGACTTCGACCATGTAGGCCTCTCCCCAGGGCTCTCCGCTGCCAACTATTCTGAACTGCATAACGGAGTGGAACGCCGAGTCGAGGTCCCCTGAAAAGTTGCGCTCAACGGGCTCGCTGCAGGCCCTCGTGAGGATCCCCCTGCTGCAGGACTCGGCTTCAAGCGCCCTCCATGGACCGAGTTCAGCCGCTCTCGCAACTAGCCTATCCACAGCGCCCTCAGCATCTCCCACGACAACTGCGTCGGCAATTGACAGTGCAAGCTCGGGATTAGACGTTGGAACGGGGCCACCAACCACCACGGGAGGCCCCTGTCTGCTGTCTGCTAGTGGACTCAGCCCGGCCGACAGAAGCATACGGGCCAGCGTGACGTAGTCTAGCTCGTAGCTGACAGAGACAAGGATCAGGTCGAACTTTGCGAGGGGGGTGCCCGTCTCCAGGCTTCGTGGAGGAGGCTCCTCGCCGGCAAGCTTAGACGCCACGAACCTTTCGGCGTAGACCCCCTCCAGGCTGTTCAGCATATAGTACAGATTTTGGTAGGCCAAGCTAGCCACAGCAGCCTGGTAGAGGGAGGGGTAGAGCAGCGCCACACGCAGGCACTTGGGACATCTCTTCCGCACTGCGCCGTGCTCAGTAGCGGGCGCGGGCAAGGGGTTGGCACCGAATCCACGATCAAGCGGGCATGGGGCTTTTCACGGATCTACGAAGGCTAGACCCTACTGCAGCCATCTTCACTCTAGAAGCCTTTAATAGTTATCTTTCACATTAAATCTGTTTGTGGAAGCGTGGTGAGCATGGGCGATTCTAGCGTAGACAGAAACGGATCTTTTCTGGAGGTAGTGGACAAGGTTACTGAGGTTAGGATTCACGGCCGTGGGGGTCAAGGCGCCGTCACGGCGGCATCGCTGCTGGTCTCAGCTGCTGTGCTCGAGGGCAAGTGGGGCCAGGCTATCCCGCTCTTTGGCGCTGAGCGTAGAGGAGCGCACGTCTACGCTTTTGCAAGGATAGCTCCTAAGCCTGTGCCCCTTCACAGCCAGGTTAGGAGACCCAGCGTCGTGGTAGTTCTCGACCCCTCTCTTATAGCTGTAGCCACGGACAGGGTTCTGGTCGGTGTGAGGCCCGGGGGTGCGGTCGTAGCCAACCTCCCACCAAAGAAAGCCAGGCAGCTGTTGCCAAAGGTTGTGGAGAGCGGGCTGAAGCTTTACGTTGTCGATGCCACCTCGATAGCCGAGGAGCTGGGGCTCGTCTTTGCAGGCTGGCCTGCTGTCAACACTGCAATGCTGGGAGCCCTGGTTAGGGCGACGGGGATAGTGTCGCTCAGCTCGATCGAGAAGGCCATAAGGCTTCAGTGGAGGCACAACGAGAGGCTTGCAGAGGCCAACGCCGAGGCTGCCCGCAAGGCGTACGCGGGAACGGTTCAGCTCAAGGGGGAAGCCGAGGTGGTGGTGAGATGAGCGGGACAAGCGTTAGGCTTAGGGTGGATCCAGCCGACCACTTCTTGCCGGTAGCTGTGGCTGACAAGGGCGCTGCAGGCAGAACGGGGGAGTGGAGGACGGAGAGGCCTGTTGTCGATGCCAGCAAGTGCACAAGCTGCTACCTCTGCTGGCTCTACTGCCCCGACGATGTGATATCGATGGAGCCTGTCGGGCCTGGGGGCAAGGAGATCCCCGTGATAGACTACGAGTACTGTAAGGGTTGCGGTGTCTGCTCCAACGCCTGCCCCGTGGGGGCTATATCCATGGTTAGGGAGGTGGAGGCACAGTGACCGAGGTCCAGGCACACCCCGCGCAAGCTCGGCAGGAAGTTATCCCGATGAGGGGGAACGACGCTGTAGCGTACGCGGTAAAGTTGGCCAGGGTCAAGGTGGTCGCCGCCTACCCGATAACCCCCCAGACGATTATTGTGGAGAAGATAGACGAGATGATCTCTTCCGGCGAGCTAGATGCAGAGACCATCCACGTTGAGAGCGAGCACAGCGCGCTAGCGGCAACCTACGGTGCCGCTTCCAGCGGCGTTAGGGCGTTCACGGCTACATCGAGCCACGGCCTTGCCTACATGCACGAGGTCCTCTGGTGGGTTGCTGGCAGCAGGATACCGGTGGTCATGGCGGTGGTCAGCAGGGCGATAGGGCCGCCGTGGAACATCCACGTCGAGCACACAGACATTATGTCGGTGAGGGACACAGGCTGGCTAATATCTATGGCCGAGAACAACCAGGAGGCCCTTGACCTCACGTTGATGATGTTCAGGGTGACGGAGGATCCCAGGGTATACTTGCCGGGCATAGTGGGGCTGGACGGCTTCATACTCAGCCACACCGTCGAGCCCGTCATGGTGCCCAGCCAAGAGGACGTGGACAGCTTCCTCCCCGAGCGCAGGCAACCATACGTCTACGAGCCCGGTAACCCGATAGCTATGGGTAACCTGATGCCAGACGAGGTGTTCGAGGAGCATAGGATCGACATGCACGCCAGCATGGCAAATGCTGTAAGCGTCATTAGGGAGGCTGGAGCGGAGTACGGAAAGCTTACGGGCAGAGACTACAGCAGGCTCACGGAGTGCTACCGCTGCAGCGACGCCGACTACGTCGTGGCTGGGATAGGCTCTTGGATGGGCGATGCTAAGGTGGCTGTAGACCTGCTGCGCGAGAGGGGCTACCGCTTTGGGGCTCTGAGGCTGAGGTGGATAAGGCCATTCCCGTGGGACGAGGTGAGAGAGGCTGCGATGGGCAAGAAGCTCGTGGTCGTGCTTGACAGGGCGGTGTCGTTCGGCCACGCGGGGCACCTGTTCATAGAGCTTAGCAGCGCTCTCGAAGCGAGGCCGAGCATGGTTGGGGTGCCGGCAGGCGTAGGAGGCGTGGACGTGTCCTACGAGGACATCGTGGTAATAGCCGAGGAGGCTGTAAGGCTCCACGAGGAGTTAGGCAGGGTCTACGCCCCAGTTCTGTGGTACCACCTGGGAGGCTTTCTCAGCATGAGGCCGGGGCCCAGGCTCGAGCCTAGCAGGGCCCCAAAGTTCGTGGCGCTCAAGAAGCCCAACTGGAGGTGATGTTGGGGTGGCCATCAACATAAAGGCGCTCCCCAGGAAGAAGTACGTTATGCCGGGGCATGCAGCCTGCCCCGGCTGCCCAGAGGCCATGGGGTTCCGCTACCTCGGTATGGCCCTAGGCGAGAAGGCCATAGTGGTCATACCGGCCGGCTGCAGCTCGGTCATACAGGGGCTCTGGCCGAAGCAGGGCTGGGGGCTGCCGGTGCTCAACATAGTCTTCGCTGCCGGTGCTTCCACTGCCAGCGGCCTCTCGAGGGGCCTCAGGCTACGCGGCGTCGACGCGCAGGTAGTCGTGTGGGCAGGAGACGGCGGGACAGCCGACATAGGGCTCCAGTCGCTCAGCGGCGCTGCAGAGCGCGGAGAGGATATAATATACATATGCGTTGACAACGAAGCCTACATGAACACCGGCATCCAGAGAAGCGGCCTAACGCCGAGAGGTGCGTGGACGACAACCACCCACGCAGGCAAGAGGGAGAGAAAGAAGCCTATGCCAAGCATAGTGGCAGCCCACAGGGTACCCTACGTTGCCACGGCGAGTGTGGGCTACCCGTGGGACTTCATCGCCAAGCTGAGGAAGGCAGCAAGCATACGCGGCTTCAAGTACATACACCTACATGCACCCTGCCCCGTAGGGTGGAGGTTCGATTCAGGCCTCACAGAGAAGATCGCAAAGCTGGCAGTCGAAACCGGAGCGTGGATCCTCTACGAGTATGAGAACGGCAGGCTAAAGCTCAACCCTCCCAGCAACAGGCTCCTCGACCCCTCAAAGAGAAAGCCGCTAGAGGAGTACCTCAAGCTGCAGGGCAGGTTTAGGAACCTCAGGCCAGAGGACATCGAGGCGCTGAAAAAGGACATCGAAGAGGAGTGGGACCAGATAAGGGCAATGCTCAAGCTACAGGAGGCAGCTTAGCAGCGCACCGTGCGGCACCCGCTTCTCGGCGTTTTGCCCGATGGTGTTTTCAGCCGCTTAGCTTCGCAGCCCCCTCTAAGAGGATGGGTGTGAACCTCCAGGTCTACGCACTCTGCAGGCTGAAGGCCGGAGGCACTTGTCGTATTCTACATGGTTCAGTCTTCGTTCTCCAAGCTCGCGGCTATGACAAGGTTTACTTGAACCTCCAGGCTTAAACCACCTTGACGATTTCATAGTCTTCGAGGACCACCCTTTCCAGGATTCTGTAGCTCACCCTGCTCCTGTGAAGAGGGCTATGTAGAACTAGCGTGTGATACTCGCCGCGCTCTCCCAGAGGGTCCATGTTTCGTCTTTTGAGATCCTCCACGAAATCGTCTGCATTGTCCCTTGTCACGACGCTGCCCAGCCACGCCGCAACCTCCTTCTCAGCTCCTATGACTAGGAGTTCCAGCCCGGACTCAAGCTCCTCGTAGAAAAGGTCGACCGGATCCCTACCCCAGAGGGGCTCTAGGAGCTTTGCACCTACCTCTCCGGCTAGCGACTCCATGTACTTAAGGTGGTCCTCCACGTAGACGTCGCCTGCAACGATCTCCGTTGCCCCGAGCGTAGCAAGCAGCTTGACAGTCTCCTCCCTCTCCCTACCGCGCGTTAAGCTGGCTACCAGGATCTTGTACCCCGAAGATAGCAGAGTCTCAACACTCTTTCCCAAGTTAACCAGGTGAGGGCTTGGTCTCGGGAACCTGTACACAAGCATGAGACCAACGTCGACTCCCCCAACGCGGTAGGCTGCATAGAACGAGTCCTTGCCTCCGGAGAGTAAGGCTACCCGCAACATGCAGCACCTGCCGGCTGCTCTGCAGCTGGTAGACCCGCCTAACCGGCTCGTCTCGGCAGTACTCCCGTTAAGGGTATTTCCGCTAAGGCGAAGCTCACCACGTTCCTACAGACCTGTATCCAGCCAGTAAGACTCCCTCCTATAACTGTACCTTAGGGTGAGCAAAGTTTTAGTTGTATTTTTGAAAGAATTAAGAATTGGCTTGGAAGGCCTACAGCAAGATGGGGCGGAACCTCCTGTGGGCGACGGTCTACAACGCGTTCGCCATACCGGCAGCTGCTGGTGTGTTCTACAGCCTTGGGTTCCTCTTACCGCCGAGGCTGGGGCGCTCTTCACGTCTATGAGCGCAATAGTGGCGGCCGTGAATGCCAGCCTTCCAGGTAGGTTTTTGAAATCCTAGGAGGTTCCGGGCCCGACATGTTTTAGCGTCTAGCGTCTCAAAGTTGTGCCGAAGCCGCCTTGCCGTCTCTCATCCGCGCGAACTCGATCATTGTGAGCGCTACGTGCTTCATGCTTTTGACGAAGTCCTCTAGCCTTATGTTCTCGTTGGGTGCGTGGGTGCGCGACTCGTAGTAGCCTACGCCGGCCCCCGTGAGGGGGGTGCCCACGTAGTTTGCTATGTAGTAGTAGGGGCCGGAGCCCGACGAGAGCGGTAGGAGCTGGGGCCGCATGCCGTACACCCTCTCGGCTGCTGCCACCGACGCCTTTACTATGTCTTCGCTGGGTTTCGTGTACCCGGCCGGGTACATGGAACCGTGTACGGTGATTTCTGCGTCGCCTAGACCTTGGTCGCGCAGGAACTGTACTAGCCTCTCCAGCAGCTTCTTGGGGTCCTGGCCCGGTACGGGCCTTATATCTATCTTGACGCCCGCGGTCGAAGGCACCACGGTTTTGGAGCCCTTGCCTGTGTAGCCTGCGTAGAGGCCGGAGACGTTTATCGATGGCAGCAGGTGAAGAGCCTTTAGGGCCTCCAGGCCTTCGAGGCCCATGTTGAACCTCTCTATGCCGAGCTGTTTCCTCATCTCCTCCAGCTCCTCGGGCTCCACGTCCTTGAGCAGCTCCACAGCCTCGGGGCCTAGATCCTCAATGTCCTCGTAGAGCCAGTCAACGAGCACTCTGCCATCCTCATCCTTTATCGATGAGAGGAGCTTTGCTAGGCGCCACACGGGGTTGGGAACAAGCGGGGCCGAGCCGCTGTGCACATCTCTGTTAGCGCCTCGAATCACGATCTCAACGTAGACCATGCCCTTGAAGCCCAGGGGTATCTTGAGGCGGCCTCTGCGGCTTACGTACCCGGTTTCCCAGAAGCCTCCATCAGCTTTCAGCCAGTCTTCTAGGTCCTCAACAGCCCTCGGGAGAGTTGTTGACCCTATCTCCTCCTCACCTTCCACTATCCACTTCACCTTCAAGCCCAGCTTGTCCAGGTACGGTGCCAGCGCCTCCACTGCCGCAAGCCTAGCTGCTATGTTGCCCTTGTTGTCGGCAGCACCCCTGCCGTACAGCTTCCCGTCTTTCTCCACGAGCTCGAAGGGGTTTGAGTCCCAGAGCTCCACGGGGTCTGGAGGCTGCACGTCGTAGTGGTTGTATATCAGCACGGTGACTGGCCCGTCGCCTAGCTCGCCTATAACGAGAGGGTGGCCGCCGTAGCTTCTGATCTCTGTGCGGAAGCCTGCTTCGGAGAGGAGAGAGGATACGAGCTGGGCGCCCCTCATCATCTCGCTGCTGCTACGCTCAGCCGACACGGTGTCAACGGATACAAGCTCGGCGAGAACGCGGACGT
Source organism: Thermoproteota archaeon (assembly GCA_040514325.1). Lineage (GTDB taxonomy): Archaea > Thermoproteota > Thermoprotei_A > Sulfolobales > Pyrodictiaceae > QNYQ01. The sequence goes on from JBEVCG010000012.1 coordinate 16,037, forward strand.
ACCTGCGGTAGCCCTTCTCGATGGCCTCTAGAACCCTGCCCTCGATCTCACCGAGCAAGAGCCCCTCCTCCGAGCTAGGCTGGCTACTAAACCGTGGGCTAACAAGAGAAAAACCTTATCCCTCAAGATGTGCTGAAGGTGTGATCGCGCAGACTCTGTGATGTGGCTGACGGGACGTCTAACAGCACGTCCTAGAGGATCTCCACGGCACCCACTATATGGGTGAGGAAAACGGAAAACACTAATAATCTCGTCTATGCGGCACTACAACACGTAGCAGGAGGTGGGTGAGCTGTGCGAAGAGCCTACAAGGTCCTAACCGCCCTAGCTGTGCTAGGCATCCTCCTAGCCCCCTTCATACCCATTGAAGCCAGCGCGCAGCAGGGCCTCAAGGTAGAGGCAGCAACGTACGATCAGTGGCTTAAGGGGAGGGAGTGTAAAACCTACGGGGGAACGCTGAAGGTAGCCCTCCCCGAGGAGCCAAACGTGTTCGTCTGGTTTAGGGCTGGATCTACGTGGTCGCTTCTAGTGCTGGATCCTATCTACGATAGGCTGGTGAGGTTCATCAACGGCACCCTAACGTACGAGGTCGCCGAGTCGATGGAGTACTCGCCAGACTACATGGTGCTTACTATAAAGATACGTGACGGCATAAAGTGGCACGACGGTAAGCCCCTCACAGCCGAGGACGTTGCGTTCACTATAAACACGCTGGCCAAGGAGAAGTGGACGTACTACCACGGCTACTTTGCCAGCGTCGATCACGCTGAGGCCGTAGACAAGCTTACGGTCAAGGTGTACTTCAAGGAGCCCGATGCCGGCTTCATATACAACGCTCTCGCATCGATGAGGATCATGCCTAAGCACATCTGGGAGCCGCTGGTGAAGGAGAAGGGTGAGGAGCTCACAACCTACATGCCCAAGATACCCGATGAGCTTGTGGGCAGCGGCCCGTTTAAGATCGTTGAGTATGTGCCGGGCCAGTACGTGAGGTACGTTGCAAACGAGGACTACTGGCTGGGGAGGCCGTGCGTTGATGAGCTCGTCATAGTGTTCATCAAGGAGTCGAGCGTAGCCCTGCTAGCAGTCCAGAAAGGAGATGTGGACACTTACGTGGGCTGGGTGACCGGAGAGGTTGTGCCGCAGCTCTTGGCGACAGAGGGGGTTGACATCCACCTGTTCATGAGCTCCACGTTCTACCACTGGGGCTTCAACAACCAGAGGTGGCCCTTCAACATAACCGAGTTCAGGAGAGCTATGGCGCACTGTGTCGATAGGGAGGCGATAGTCCGTGAAATTCTGATGGGCTACGGCATGCCGGGCAGCCCAGGCGTCGTGCCGCCCGTCGGCGTCAACGCGCAGTGGTACAACCCGAACGTGGCTGACGCCTTTACGTTCAACTTGACCAAGGCAGCCGAGATACTGGACAAGCTGGGCTTCAGAGACGTTGATGGTGATGGTTGGAGGGAGGCTCCAAACGGCAGCGACTTCTCCTTTGAGATATACCCGCCGTCCTACGACATCATTAGGGTGAGGGCTGCGCAGAGGATTGCCGAGTGGCTGTCGCAGATACCAGGCGGCGGGATAAAGGCTGAGGTAAGGGTGCTCGACTGGAAGACTGTGTGGCCTCTGATAAGGGAGGGCAAGGTCGACACCTACCTGCTAGGCAGCGGGCCCGGCAATGACATCAGCTGGCTGTATAGGAGGTTCCACAGCTGGCCTGGAGGTACAGGAAACTGGGCTAGGTTCAGTGACCCTGAAGTGGATAGGCTAACGGAGCAGCTGAAGACCACATTCGACCCGCAGAAGAGGAAGGAGATAGCGTGGAGGATACAGGAGATACTGGCGGAGAAGGTTCCCATAGTGGTTCTGTACTACAGAAAGTTCGTAAACCCGTACAGGACGGACAAGCTTACTGGATGGTTTAAACCGGCTGACGACGACGTCTTCAACAGATTGACGATCCTGCGTGTGCAGAAGAAGGTTGAGGCTGCACCGACAACTGTCGTGCAGACAGTGACCACCGTAGTGACGACGACGGTGGCGCCCTCCGGCGAAACTGTGACGGTTACCCAGACCCAGACCGTGCCTGTGACGACGACGGCGCCAGCAGGGGTAAACACAGCCGTCATTGGTGCAGCCATCGCCGTGATCATAGTAGTCATAGTGGCAGCCATAGCCCTCAGAAGGAGGTAGGCTGGGAGGTGATGCAGTGTGTCCACCCCCAATTTTTTGGCTCGTTTTTTGGCTAGGCGTGCAATCACCTCCTTGATAACTTTCTTTGCGATCATAACGCTGGTCTTCTTCCTTGCACGTTTAACTGGAGACCCCCTCGCGGAGCTGGAGAACGATCCCAGGATATCGCCTGAAACGATACAAGCTATAAGGGCTAGGTTCGGGCTGGACAAACCTCTCCACGAGCAGTACATTTTGTTCATTAAGAACTTCTTCCGTGGCGAGCTCGGCTACTCGCTACACTACGGAAGGCCTGTGATGACAGTGATATTGGAGAAGCTGCCGTATACGCTGGCGCTTCTCGTACCCTCGATAACCCTCTCGAACTTCCTAGCATACAAGATAGGGGTTGAGGTGGGCTGGAGGAGAGGGACAAAGGCAGACGTGACGTTCATGACTCTGTCGATAATCTTCAGGTCGGTACCCTACTTCTGGCTGGCAATGCTGTTCCTCTACGCGTTCGGAGTAAAGCTCGGCTTATTCCCGCTGTTCGGCGCAACCTCGCCCGGTATGAGTTTCTCGCTGACCTGGGAGTGGTTTAAGGACTATCTATGGCACTACACTCTCCCATTCACAGTGCTGGTTGTAAGGGCTACAATAGCCTACGTGCTGTACGTGAGAAACTCCGTAATAGACCTACTTGGCGAAGACTATGTGTGGACTGCCCACGCCAAGGGCATGCCTCTGAACCTCGTCAAGAGCAGGTACGTTGCGAGGAACGCCATGCTCCCGATAATAACGCTGCTGGGGCTGAGGTACGCGTTCCTAATAGACGGTGCCATACTCACTGAGACCGTATTCTCCTACCCCGGCACCGGCAGGCTTGTGTTCGAGGCGATATACAATAGGGACTTCTGGCTGCTTCAAGGCGTCGTGGTGATCCTGGCAGCCAGCGTGATAGTGGCCAACTTCATCATAGACCTGGTCTACGCGCTTCTCGATCCGAGGGTTAGGCTGAGGTGAGATGCGGTGGTTGAGGTTAGGAGAGTTGTGCGGGCGAGGCTGGGGGGCACCGCCTCCGAGTGGCTGTCAAAGCTTTCAGAATTCATCTCGTTTGTGCGGATGCACACTCCTGCCAAAGCTGGGATAGCCATACTCGCTGTGCTCGTTGGGATAGCCGTCTTCGCCCCGTACATAGCGCCGTACAACCCCAACGTTAGAGTAGCTGAGCCGATGCTTCCACCCTCCCGCGAGCACCTGCTGGGCACTAACGACATGGGGCAGGACATATTCAGCGAGCTCATCTACGGCGCAAGGATATCGCTCTTCATAGGATTCATCGCGGCACTGATAGGCACCATGCTGGGGACAACGATAGGTATTGTAGCGGGCTACAAGGGAGGGATTGTCGACGAGGTCTTGATGAGGCTAACCGACATGTGGCTGTCCATGCCGACGCTCCTCTTCACAATATTCCTCGTGGCCGTGTTCTCGAGGCTGCCGCGCGGCACCATAATGATGGCCGTTATAATGGCTATAGCGTTGACCTCGTGGCCTAGCGTGGCTAGGCTGATAAGATCGTCCGTGCTGCGGATAAAGGAGGAACCCTACATAGAGGCGGCAATAGCTGTTGGAGTTCCCCACACTAGGATAATGTTCAGGCACATACTCCCCAACGTAACGCCGCTAATAGTAATAGAGGTCATAACAAGGACTGCCATCGCGATGCTAACGGAATCCTCGCTTGCGTTCCTGGGCCTCGGAGACCCGACAGCCAAGAGCTGGGGCATGATAATATACTATGCTATGAGGAGGAACGCGCTCTACCTAGGCCTCTGGTGGTGGTTCATACCTCCGGGACTGATGATCTCCATAGCAGTGCTATCTGTGATGCTCATAGGCTTAGGCCTGGAGGAGTACTTCAACCCGAGGCTGAGGAGAGGCCCCAAGATCTAGCCTATAAGCCTCCGTCGGCCAAACTTTTTAGAATGCCACGTGGTCACGCCATCGCCCAGCATGCTTTAATGCTGGAGAGCCTGCAGCAGCAGTTCTAGCCTAGGGCCGGTTCGAGTTGGCCACGGATGCAGGTAAGCGCGCATGCAGCAGGACCGTTGCAGCCACCTCGCTGGCAGTGGTGGTTCTAGCTGCAGCAGCGTTTTCAGCCGCTAGGCCGGCCGTGGCGTTCCTCGCTAGAATGCAGGGTGCAAGCATGGTCATGGTCTCGACGCTCACCTCCGCCTTTACAGCTGCCCGCGCCACATCGGCTGCTATTGGCGGCTATCTGAGCGACAGAAGGCCGAAGGCGCGCATCGAAGTAGCAAGATTCGCCTTAGCCGGGTTCGCGGCTGTAGTGTTCGCTATGTACGTGTTCCACTCCCCACTTCAGCTGGTCCTGCTCATGGCGGCTTGGGGGGTGCTGTCCGGAGTCTACTGGCCGACTCTTCAAGTGCTTGTCGGCCTTGCGGGCTCTCTCGTGGGTAGACCGGGGCTCTACACGGGCTTGTACTTTGCAACCTCGGGGCTGGGGTCGGCGCTGGGGTACCAGCTGTACGGCCTTCTGAAGCTCCCCCACGAGGAGATGCTGCTAGCATCTGCGCTGCTTCACGCTGCCGCTGCCGTCACGGCATTTTCAGGCTTCACCAGAGCTGCTGCGCTGTGCAGGAGTGCCAGAAGCCTTGTGGGTGGCCCAGTTTCTGGAGCCCGGGAGAGAAGAGGCTTACTACTCGAACCGCAGACCGTTTGGGTCCTCCTCGCCAGCTTCGTCACAGGGACCTCGCTCGGTGTAACAGCTGAGTTCATGTACGTGTACCTGGGTGAGGTGCAGGGGCTTGAGCGAGGGAGGCTGGGCTCCGTGTTAGCTGCAGCAAGCGCCCTCTCGATACTCTCAGCCGCGCTAGCCGGGAGGGCGGCAGACCGGTTTGGGCTCGTAGCCACGCTGCGGACCGTTCTGCTGGTTAACGCTGCGGGATTCCTCATGTTAGCATCGGTAAGCCCGGCTGCGGCCGTTGTGGGCGTTGTGGTAGCCTTCTCGGCGCAGAGGGCGCTGATGCCGCTAACGAGAACCGTCATGGCTGCTAGCTCCAGCGGCACTGTCGGAACTGTGGTGGGGGCCTCTAACACCGTCTCGAGCCTCGGAGCCTCCATTGCGCCGCTGCTCGCTGGAGCCCTCTACGAGCGCGCCGAGAGCTTGGAGAGTGCCGTCTTCGGGCTGTACTTGAAGGGTGCAGCTTTCATCGTAGTTGCAGCCCTCTCTCTGGTGGTAGCTGCCCTGCCTCTAGCCAGTACCCGCAGAATACAAGGAGACGGCCCCCGGTCAGATACCTGAATGGACGCGGCACACTGCATTTTTACTCTCAATCTGCATCTAGGGCGTCGAGGAGTAGGCCTTGGGTAGGCTTCTCAGCTACGAGGATCTTTCAAGACTCGTCCTGTTGTCGAGCCCAGCGCTGCACCCTTCGTCAAGGATGGCAGCATTCCTTGTAGCTAAGATAAACCTTGAGAAGGACAGGTATGAGTCAGCTGTGTGGGTAGCGGACATCGAGAGTGGCGATGTGTACCCGCTCACCGGCGGTCCCGACGATACTTGCCCGCAGTGGAGTCCCGACGGGAGAAGGTTATCGTTTGTGTCACGCCGCGGGCTGGCGGAGGGCGAGAAGGGCGCCAGCATTTACATAGCGTCGCTAGAGTCTAGGGAGCCGTGGAAGCTTGCCTACTTCGGGGGAGGGGTTGCCGAGTACAAGTGGTCCCCCGACTCGAAGAGGATAGCCGTGATATCCAAGGTAGGCCGGCCCCACGACGATGTCAAGGTGATAGATAGGATACCCATATGGAGGAACGGGGAGGGCTTCACCTACAATGTTAGGAAGCACGTGTTCGTTGTGGACGCCGCGAGCGGATCCGCGCTGCAGCTTACGAGCGGAGACTTCGACGTCAACACCATGGCCTGGAGCCCCGATGGCAGGAAGATAGCCTACGCAGCCTCGGTCGAGGAGCTGAAGCCCCACGAGGCCAGGATATACATACACGACGTTGAGACTGGGGAAAGGGTGGAGCTCCCCGTCAAAGGCTATATGGTGGCAGCCCTAGCCTGGAGCCCTGACGGCAGGAAGATAGCCTTCATCGGCAGGAACTTCGAGAGGGGAAGGGGCCTCGCCTCACACAACCGGGTGCACGTATACGACCTAGACTCCGGAGAGCTGAAGGTCTTAACCGAAGAGCTTGATAGGAACACTCTAAACACGCTTGGCAGCGATGCTAGGTGGAAGAGCTGCTCGCCGACTCTCAAGTGGGTTCCTGGCAGAAGGGGGCGGGACGGCTACATCTACTTCCTCGTGTCCGATGCAGGCAAAGTGATCCTCTACCGGGCGACCCCAGACGGGAAGCTGGAGCAGTATCTCAAGCTCGAGGATAAGAGCGTGGACGAGTTTGACGTCAGCCCAGACGGGGACACTGTTGTGTTCACTGTCATGAGCCCTGTCGAGCCCAGGGAGCTGTACGTGGCGAAGAGGAAGAGGGTTGAGAAGCTAACCAGGTTCAACGAGGGGTTTACCAGCACGTTCAAGCTGACCAAGCCCGAGCACTTCAAGTTCCGGGCAAGCGACGGTGCTGAGATCGACGGGTGGGTGCTCTGGCCCCCCGAGGACGCCGTGAAGGGCGAGAAGATCCCCTGGGTGCTATACATACACGGCGGCCCCAAGACAATGTATGGGGACGGATTCTTCTTTGAGTTCCACCTGCTCGCTCACAAGGGATTTGCCGTAGTCTACACCAACCCTCGGGGCAGTGATGGGTACAGCGAGGAGTTCGCCGACATAAGGTGCCGCTACGGCGAGAGAGACTACCAGGACATAATGGAGGCAGTCGATTACGTGCTGTCTAGGTATGGCAGCAAGCTTGACCCGGACCGCGTGGGGGTCGCCGGAGGCAGCTATGGCGGATTCATGGTCAACTGGATAGTGACCCGCACGGACAGGTTCAAGGCGGCCGTGACTCAGAGGTCGATAAGCGACTGGATAAGCAAGTTTGGAACCACCGACATAGGCTTCTACTTCAACTCCGACATGATAGGGTGTGGCCAGCCTCCGTGGAGGAATCCGCAGGCCTACCTTGAGAAGAGCCCCATAATGCACGTGGAGAACGCGAAGACCCCCACGCTGATAATACACAGCATGGAGGACTACCGCTGCTGGCTGGACCAGGCGATAGAGTTCTTCACAGCACTGAAGCTCAACGGCGTCGAGACCCGGCTCGTGCTGTTCCCGGGCGAAAACCACGACCTCAGCAGGAGCGGGAAGCCAAAGCATAGGGTCGAAAGGCTCAAGCACATAGTACGCTGGTTCCTAAAGCACTTGCAGGGTGTCGAGGAGAAGGACTGAGGCTGGCCGCACGCCTCTTCACCCATTTTCACCGGAAAGCTTGTTTTCCCTATTCTAGTCTAGCCTGGCAGCAGGGATCCGGGGAGCTGGGAGAGCACGCAATGGTGGAGCTCGGGCAAGCAGTGTCTAAAGCTGCAGCTTGGCTGAGGGCGCATCCCAGCAAGGCTGCCGGCCTAGCTCTCTACATGCTGGTGATGCTTGTCCTCGGAGCTTTAGCCGGAGATGGCTACAGCGTCGAGGTGCGGGGCGCAGTTATACACCACCACAAGAGGCTGTCAGTTAGGGATCTAGATAGCTCCAGCCTATGCGTTGCAGCGAGGGTGCGCGGCCTGGCCTACGAGAGGCTTGAGGTAAATGCAAGCAGCCCATGGCGGGTTACATGGTACCCCTACGCCGAGGGTAATCTGACCTGCACGCGGGAGGCAGGGCTCCAGGGCGTTTACGTCTGCGTTGGCGAGGGCTACGTGTACAAGCCGGTGGGATTGGTCGAAGAGTTCATAGGAAGGGGCAACACCACCAGCTACTACTACTTCGGGACCTACAGCAACATACTAATCTACTGCATCGAGACGGCAGTGTTCATCGGCCTTGTGCTTGCACCGTTTGTGACGGCGCTCACAGCATACACCGTGTCAGGTGACTTGAGCAGGCGCGGTCATGCCGCATTTACGGCTACGGCCATGTTGATGTTCAGCTTAACCGCTCTGCATAGCCTCGCCTCCACCGTTCCCGGCGGGGTTCCAGGGCTTCGCACGTACCTCGGAGCAGTGACAGCGGCATCGCTGGCGGCTATAGCTGCATCGTCCTATGCCGCGAGGGCTCTTCACAGCCGCGTTGCCAGCGCGTCGCAGAGAGCTGCGCGGCCCAGCTAGCAGCTGGGAAGAGGCTAAGCGCTGGCGTATTCTTGCATGGAGCCGCTAAATATCTCTGTTCAAGCTGCCGAGAGCCTCTAGGAACGCCTTGTTATCCTCGGGCCTGCCGACGGTAACTCTAACCATCGTGCTGGAAATCTCCGTCTTCCTGACAAAGATGTTTAGCTTGCGCAGCTTCTCTGCTGCACCTTTAATCCCCGTGTCTACGAGCAGGAAGTTGGTCTCGCTTCGGAAGGCTCTGAATCCTGCCCTCGACAGCTCCCCGCGCAGCCTCTCCCTCTCGGATTTGACGAGCTTCACTATCCCCTCCACGTAGCCTCTGCTCTCCAGCGCTGCAGCAGCTGCTGCCAGGCTAACGCGGGTGACCGCGAAGGGGGGCACCGCCTTCCTAACCCTCTCGGCCACCTCCTCCGGTGCCAGGATGTAGCCTACCCTCATCCCGGCAAGCGCGAAGGCCTTGCTGAACGTTCTAACAACAACCACGTTGCTGTAGCTCCTAACGAGGTCAGCTACCGTCTTCCCGTAGAACTCGTAGTAGGCCTCGTCGATGATGACGAGGGCCTCGGTCTCCGACGCCAGCTTCTCCACGTCGCTCCTGTTCAGCAGAGGCGCCCCTGTAGGGTTGTTCGGGTTGTCTACTACGACGAGCGCCGACCGCCTAGCCTCATCGAACAGCGCGTCGAGATCGAGCCTCCACAGATCCCCCTCAGCCTCCATCGGGATCTCGGCAACACTGCCCCCGTACAGCGAGCTGTACCTCTTAAACATAGGGAAGCTGTACCTAGGCACGGCTACCCTGGACCCCTCTTTCACGTACGCTGCAAACAGGCTGTGGAGAGAGCCGTCGGCACCCGCCGTAACCAGTATGTTCTCCTGGTTTAGCCCCGTGTACTCTGAGAGCAGCTCCACAACCTTAGACGTCAGCGAGCCGTCAGGGTACAAGTGCGCCCTAGACAGCTCGCGGGAGGCTGCCTCCAGAACCTCTCTAGGCGGCGGGTACGGCGACTCGTTGAGATCCAGCCTAACCGAGCCTTCCGGGTACACACGGTGGAACGACAACGCGCATCCACACCGCCATAGAGCTTTCACCCAATCCTAGCTCTGCGGGGGCGTAAAAGCCTATACATCCGCCTAGCCGTGCCAGGTGCTTGAGCGCGTAACCCGCGGGGTTGGCCACTCTAAGCTGGAAACTCATAACTATCTGGCAAAGCATAATGTTTCAGTCTGGATGAGCGCTCTTGTCCGAGTATACGAGGCTCGAGAAAATACTCGCTGCGGGATTTGCGCTGTTCCTCCTCACCGCCAGCATATGGGCTCTTCAGTCAGCAGGAGAGGCTATCGAAAGGCCGCGCTTCGAGACCTACGCTGTAAAGTACAAGGTCTACCTCCTCCGGGAGAACGTGACTAGGCTCGAGAAGATGCTCGCCGAGGCTCGAAACCAGCTTAGCCAGGCCCAGGAGGAGCTCGACTACGCAGAGAGGGTGTACAGCATGAGGAGGGAGGAGTATCGGGTCTCGCTGGAGCAGGGAGCCGTGAACGAGACCTTAAGGCAGCTCTACGAGCAGGCGAGGAGCAGCTACGAGGCTGCCCTGGTGAGGTACAAGGCGGCCCTGAAAGTCGTAAGGGACCTCGAGTCGAGGCTCGAGGCGGCGCGGAGAGAGTACGAGGATGCGTACAGGAGCGCGTGGGAGGAGTACGAAAGGGCCATGCTGGAGTACAACCTGAAGGTCTTTGGGCTGAGGTTCGGGGTAGCGGTACCCTTGCTGCTGGGCTCCATAGCTGCGGCCCGCAGGGCCCAGGGTGGAAGGTGGGAGCTGCACGCAAACGCCTTCCTCGCCTACTCCATACTGCTGCTCGGCTACGCTGTTGTCACGTTCACGTGGAGCGCCGCACAGGTAGTAGGCGTCTCGGCTGTGGGGGCAGCAGCGGCTGGGGCAGCACTCTACTGGCTGCGCAGGGAGTACTACCGCCCAGAGCGCGTACGCGCGAGAAGGGCGCTAGAGGGCAGGTGCCCGTTCTGCGGAGCACCCGTGAAGGAGGGTTACAGCTACTGCCCCTCCTGCGGCTCGACGATAGCTGTAACATGCCCGAGCTGCGGCTACAAGACGCTAGCGTATCTCAGCTACTGCCCTCAATGCGGCACTGAGCTTAAGCTGGCCCTATTTGAGAAGAGGGAGGGCTAGGTTAGGGGCGGTGTAAAGCCCCCTTAACGTTACCTTCTAAGCCTCGGGTTTACATACTCCTCCAGCGCGTAGCCTATCTGCGCAAAACCCATAACACTTAAGGTTATCATGAGGCCGGGGGCTGCCATCTACCACCATGCTCCACTAGGTATAGCGCCAGGGCGCGGGGCCCGGTATATCATTAATTATATCATTAGTGCTCCATTCTTATAGTGAAAGTAGACGGATTAAGCGTCTCAGCCTCGTCCATCATGGGTATTCTAGCTGTCCCTCCGGGCTTCATCCACGGCTCCCTGTGCATGTAGCCGAAAATGTTAGCGTGCATCTCCTCCTTCTGCGAAAGTGCCACCAGCAACGTTGCTTGGAGTAACATTATCGCGATGAGGAGGGCTGTCGAGAAAGCCTTGGAGAGCACGCGAGGGGGAGCCGAGCCCACCGTTCGCACTAGATACTACACACCTACTATAGAGTGTTTAGACATTGTCGTGGAAGATACCCACCATCGTGAAAATTTTCTTGTGAAAGATAGTATGGTATTGTTTGTTGTTTAAGCCCTATGCGGTTTGAAGCAGCCGACGGGAGCTCTAAATAATAAGGTATAACCATGTATTCAATCCATCCTGGCGAGCTAGTGCGCTAGTGACTACTATTGCGTTTAGGGAGAGGTTCCAGGAATGCCTAGCATACCGCCGAGCCTGTGCATTAGGTGCAAGGGGTACAAGCTGCTATGTGGCCTGCCCAGGTGCCCTATCCTTGAGAGGTTTAGGGCTCAGACGCTCACCTCAGTAAGGATACGCGGGCGCGAGCTCGAGGGCTACACACCCCCCTCGGCCATAGTGGGGGAGTGGGGCTATCCCCGTGTAAGGGTTTACTACATGGTTCCGCCCGGCGAGGATCGAGGCAGGGCGTGGTTCTATGACGCTCCGCGGGAGTGGGCTGCAAGGAGAGTGCCCCTCGACAGCATAGTGGCGCTGCGCAGCTCCCTCGTTTCTGCCACGCTGGAGCTGCACGTGAGCGATCCATGGAAGCTCTACGAGAAGGAGATATCGCTGGCAGCTGTCTCGGAGAGGCCTGTGGACTCCGAGGCGCTGCTCAAAAAGCCGCCGGAACCGAGGCTAAGGTTCGACGGGGTCACCAAGCCGGTGGGGCCAGCGAGCCCCGCCGAGAAGGTGGTTGTTGCCGAGAACCCGAGGGTTCCCAGGCCTCTGGAGAAGATTCTGTGGGACGACCTCAGGGCCGAAGAGGCCGTCCTGGAGCTCTACCGGAGGGGCATCGACGTGTACACGATACAGAGGGCCATGAGCCTCGGCCTTCTAGGCAGATCTAGGCTGCGGAAGTTGGTTCCCACCAGGTGGGCTATAACGGCTGTGGACGATGCCGTGTCGAGAGAGCTGAGGAGGAGGGTGCGGGGGTACCGGTGGCTGGGTAGGGTTGAGGTCAGAGTTGGCGAGTACCTAGGCAACAGGTTCGTTGTGGTGCTCTACCCTGGAGCTGGCACCTTCGAGTGGATCGAGGTGTGGCATCCGAGGAGCCTGTGGACAGGAAGGTCCAGGGAGCCCCTGGTTTGGAGGCTCGTGGAAAACCCCATGGGGAGGGCTCCCGACATAGACGGGGGGTTCTCGGCGGCGAGGCTGGCTGTGCTCGAGCATCTAGACGCGAGAAGGCTGTCAGCCGACGCCATAATACTCAGGGAGATCCTGCCCTCCTACTACGCCCCCGTGGGCAACTGGCAGATAAGGGAGAACGTCAGAATCACGATGTCAAAGGAGCCCGTGGTCTTCGAGAACCTTGACGAGGCGCTAAGGTACGCGCTGACCCTGCTTAGCGCTAGCCCGGATGTTATCAAGAGGAGGAGCCCGATCTTTGCGGGGAAGAGGCAGACGAGGCTCACCGAGTTCGTGAGGTAGCATCCTAGGGCCTTGGGGTGAAGAGGGCTTAAGGCTGCGCTGCAGCGCCTCAGCCCCCGCGTGCTATCCTAGCCACCACGTACTCTGTGTGCCTGCACGAGGGCTCGCTGAGGTCGACAGCCCTCCCCCCGGAGTATGCTGCAACGGTGTCCAAGTCTATGTGTGCTCCATTTTCGCGCGCAATCCTCTCCAGCAGCGCTGACAGCGGTGGGCAGCCCTCCAGCTCAAGGCACCTCTCGCCCCCCACCTGGTAGGCTAGCGCCCCCAGGAACCTGATGCACACTTTGGTATTCATGGCTCGAGACCCAGCCTTCTCCTTACAGCCTTTACTGCGCTTACAGCGTCCTCTAGGCCCAGGCTCCTAAGCGTTTCCTCCGTCGGTATACCGTGTTCGTCCCACCCGAGAGCCTTGTAGTACTCGCGCTTCATTTTCTCGACTTCCTCTCTGTCGGCCTTGGCTCCCCTGTAGGGACCGCTGGGGAGGGGCTCATAGAACCTGGGCGGGTTGTCGTCGTGGATCCTCGGGTCCCAGTAAACGTCGGGGCCCCCCAAGAGGAGCAGCAGCCTTTGCAGCGTGAGTATCCTCGGCCCTACTTCCCTGTAGACCTCCTCGCGGGTCACGTCCCAGCCCGTGACAGTGTTGAGGTAGCCGAGCATGGTGTCCTCGTCTGCCTCGAGGAACATGCAGACCACCAAGCTATCTAGTAGGGCAGCCCAGGACTCTGACTCCGTGCTGTCGGCTGGCAGCCCCGCTACGGACGTGTGGTCGCCGCCCTGGACGCTGGCTGCGTAGGCTATGGGCTGCGGGTAGTCCCTTTTGCTCCTTATCCCGTGCGCCCCCACTCCTATGCCCTTAACCTGGACGGCGTACCTGAGCACTTCACTGGGTTCCAGCCCCTTCATCTTGGCTATTCGGAGAGCTGCGCGGTAGGTTCCCTCGGCGAGGACGTCGCCTATCCCCCGCCTGTAGGCTATGTCCTCGAGCAGCCTCTTCATGGCATCTGCGTCTCCCCAGCGCAGCTCGTAGCCGACATCCTCCTTGGACAGCACGCCCTTCTCGCAGAGCTCCACCGCGAAGCCTGCAACGTTCCCTGTCTGAATCCCGCAGAGGCCGAGATCGTCGGCTACAGCCGACAGCAATGCTGCCTCCTTCACGTTGAAGACGCCTAGGTTTGCGCCAAGGTAGGCGCCCATCTCGTAGTCTGGGGCGTCCGTCACGTAGGCTCTACCGCCCTTCTCGACCACGCTGACCTTCATGCAGGCTAGCGGGCAGCCCCAGTCCGCCCAGAACCTCTTCCGCCAGACTCCCGCCTCGAGCACCCTTACTGAGAACTCCTTCTCGTCGTGCCACTCCTCCTGCCAGTTTCTAACAGGCTCTGAGCTCGTCTCGTACCCGTGGTAGTAGAGGCCCGATGCTGTGCCCCAGTAGCGGAGCCCGTGCCTCTTGCTGAGCTTAGCCACCAGATCCCGTCTTAGCTTGGCAAAGCCTTCGGGGTCAGCCACCTCCGGCAGGGGGCCGCTACCCTGGACAACAACAGCCTTGAGCTTCTTGGAGCCCATCACAGCGCCGTAGCCGCCGTAGCCGGCAGCGTGGGCGTAGTTGGACATCACTGCTGCGGTGCGCACCATGTTCTCGCCGGCGGGGCCTATGTAAAGCGCTGGCGGCGAGGGCTTGGCTCCCTCGCGCCCGTCCTGCTTCAGCTCCTCTCTAAGCCTCGCCAGCAGCTCTGTTCCCCGCAGGCCCCACAGCTTCGAGGCATCCCTCAGCTCCACGCTGTCGTCTCTAACGTAGAGGTATACTGGCGAGTCCGCCCTACCGCGGATTATGATGCCGTCGTACCCTGCTGCTTTGAGCTGCACGGCAACCTCGGAGGATAGAGTCGAGCCTACCACGCCGTTGCTCTGGGGGCTCTTGCCGGAGACCACCATCTTGATGCCAGGATAGTAGCCGGTCAGCGGTCCTGTGAGCAGCAGGAGGAGGTTGTCTGGGCCCAGCGGATCTACCTCCTGCCATCTTGAGCCCAGCTCTCTCCACAGAATCCATGCCGCGAGGCCGCGGCCTCCAATGAACCTCCTGTACACCTCTGGGGGAACGTTGTAGGTGGTGGCCTTCCCCGTGGATAGGTCCACGTCGAGGAGCTTGCCCCACAGGCCATTGAGGCTCACGCAGGTGCACCCCCGTAGATCTTCTCCTCGAGCTCTCGGGCCACCTCGTCCGGGTGGACCGTGTAGGCTCTAATTGTGGCCGAGCTGGGCCTCCTTACGACCTGCAGCGCCCCGTACCCGGCCTCGTTGCACACTTTGACGCACGCCGGGTCGCCGCCGCAGAGGTCGCATATCAGCACCGAGCTTTTGCCCTTCACGATCCTAGGCGCCTTGGACGGGCAAGCGTCCACGCAGAGCTTGCAGAGGACGCACTTGTCCTCGTCGACGAGCACCGCACCGGTCTCCTCGCTCACGCGGAGAGCCTGGGTGGGGCAGACAGAGACGCAGGGATAGTCCGGGCACTGCGTGCAGAGGTGGGGCACCACCACGCCGGGAGCGTACTCGAACACCTTTATCCGGGATGCCTCCGGCCAGACCCTCCCCTCATGCCCTAGAGAACACTCTATCTCGCACAGCCTGCAGCCTGAACACCTCTCGAAGTCCCTCAGAATCCATACGCGCTCAGCTGCCAAGGCGTCCACCACAGGCAATCGTTCCGCAAAGAGCGGGCAGCTTCCCACTATTAAGCTGAGGTCGCTGGGAATAAGAGCGTGAGCACCTATGCAGCAAAGCAGCCTTAGAGGGCCGCAAACCAGGGATCCTAGGCAAGGGCCTAACCCGAACAAGACCTCATAGAAAGCTCGTGTCTGTTTTTTCTAGCGTACTATTAAACCCTCTTGCAGCAAGTAAACGTTGCAGCTGGCTGCCCTGATCAGTGTAGGAGGGGGAAAGGTCCAGCAGAGGCTCTACGGTGTGGCGGGCCCGGGGGGATTTGAACCCCCGACCACCGGCTTAGGAGGCCGGCGCTCTATCCTGGCTGAGCTACGGGCCCTTGGAGCTGCTCCGGTTGTCGTTAGTTCTGCTCCTGCAGCTTTTTGGGTTTTACTCCAAAGCGCTTCTAGAGCTCGAGCCCAAAGTCTCTTAGGACCCTCTTGAGCCTCCTTAACTCCCTTAGTAGCTTGCCGCCCTGAAGTGTCAGCTCTACAGTCGCTGACCTCCCCCCTTCTGCGATCCTCACTACGCCCCTTGCCTCAAGCTCGTCGAGGAGGGCTCTGAGCCTGTCGTAGGGCATGTTGACAAGTGTGGCTAGCCTCGTTGGGTTCGTGGGCCCTCGGGCAAGCGCCTCTAGCACCTCTGCGACTATCTCAAGCTTGCTCCTCCTCGGCACCCCTCGACACCGCCGCTGCGTAATACATGGACATGCCCGTGGCGGCAGCTGCCCGGAAAAGCTCCGACAGAATGAGGGCTGTTTCTGACGCTGGATCGGGTGCAATCGCCGAGCTCACTGCCCTCCCGTAGTAGGAGGCTGACAGCAGCGCAGCGAACAGCCTCGCCTTCCCCCGCAAGCGGCTGAGGGCGAGCGACGATAGGAGCCCTGCGGCAAAGTCCGTAGATACGATAACGGTGGGGGCTAGGGCGTAGGCTGTCGGCTCCCGGGAAGCCAGCATCACTATGAAGCTTGCGGCCGCGAGCGAGGAGGTTGCCGAGTAGAGCGTGGCGGCTGTGCGTGGGTCGTTAGCTAGGGCAGACGCTGCTGCCGCCACCTGGCTGGCGGCCAGGAGAGCAAACGCCACCACATAGCCGAGAACCTCCTCAGAGGGCAACCTGGAGTAAACCCTAGCTAGCAGCGCAGCTATGTAGGAGAAGGCAGCGGCGCCGGCAACCTCTATAGCTGCTAGCGCTGCCGAGTAGAGGTCCACCTCTGCGTCAACCCGCAGAAGCTGCTCTGAGCGCTGGCTGTAGACGTCATGTGGTGTTGTAGCAGCCCGCATACTTTGATATAAAACTTTTGCTCTCAGAGGGTGAGTCTGCCCTATATAGTTCCGGGATCCCACTAACAAGCTTGAAAGGAAAGAGAAAGGTGAAATGATATGGGTAGGCTAGACACCCTATGGGTAAAACTTTCAGCGATAGTTGGAGTATTCGTTGTAGCAGCCGTGGCAGCTGCAGCGCTAGCACACGGAGGAGATTCGTGGTGGCCGTGGCAGGCTGGACCAAGAGCTACACCAGGACCCATGATGGGGCCTATGATGGGGCACATGGGCTGGGTGCCGTACGGAGTGCCGCAGGCCCAGCAGGGCAACACCAGCGTGGATAGCTACTGGGAAGAGATGTGGGAGGAGATGCTGGAGCACATGGGAGGCTACGGCTGGGGCTGCCCCATGATGTGGGGCTGGGGGCAGTGGCCGGCCTGGAGCGGCTACGAGGAGTACACCGTGACAGGAACCATAGCTTACAGCAAGTATGGCCTGCTGGTAGTTAATAACGGTACAGCTGTCCTTGCCTATAGGCTCGCGCCAGTCTACATCGACTCTGACACCGGCGTGCTGTTGCACGGAGCGTGGCTCGCCAAGAGCCTTATAGGCAAGCAGGCGACCCTCACTGTGCTTGGAGGGTTCGTGGACTCTATATCTGTCGACGGCAAGGAGTACGTAACCCCCTGGCACATCAACGTTGAAGGCTAAATGCGCCCGAACCCTAACTACCATCAATGCTTTTTACACGGATAGGCCGACCCCTACAAATTTTAGCACCTAGACTGAGCGCTTTCAAATGAGCGGGGTCTTGCGCCCCACGAAGCCATATGGAGATGCAAGGATTACGGGAGGATCCGGACTGTGCAGGTAAGGTTCACGCTGGGACTGGCCGCAGCTTTGGCGGTGGCAGTAGCTGGCCCTATCCTCGTCTACTACACATACCCTACAACGGCAGAGGTGTACATCGAGACGTTCTACGCTGAGCATGTACGTAGGCCCGGCTTCGTTGCCGGTGTGTGGGGCTGTGCATCTATGAGTGCTCGGGGCTTCGAGGCGCAGGGTGTGTTCATGCTGATGCACGGCCACATGGGTTACCTCGTCTTGGCCGGGTCTAGGGTGGTGCTCGTTGCGCTGCCCGGCTGCTGGGTTTCCGAGCAGGGCCGAGCTCTAAGCGGGGAGGAGCTCGCCACCCTTCTGAATGGAAGGAAGGTTGAAGTTGAGGGGGAGCTGTACACCATGATGCACGGCCCCGTCATACTGCCCGCAAAGGTTGTTGTGGAAGGGGATACGTTCGCTAGGAAAGACTGGAGCCTCTGTCAGCGTTACAGCGAGCGGGGCGATCCCATGCACGGCCCAATGCGCGGCGGGGTAGGAGGCTGCTGCGGCTAGCAGCAATTCTAGAGGCTGGAGCACATTGCGTGGGTGGAGGGGGGTTATCGACTACGATGAGCCCCTCCTCAGGGAGCTTGAGAGGGTGTTCGGGGCCGAGGTGGAGGCTTTTCTGGAAAGCCTGCTGAAGCCGCCGGCCAGGTACTACGTTAGGGTCAACACCCTGAAGGCGGATCCCGGCGAGGTGCTGGACGAGCTGAGAAGCCTGGGCTGGAGGGCATACGCTGACGAGAAGTTCGAGGAGGCCGTCTGGATGCCCGTGGAAGGGCCCGAGAGGCTTGATGATGCTGGCTGCCACGTGGTTGTGGACAAGTACGCAGCCGAGAGCGTCATGCTTGGGGCGCACGTCTACGCGCCAGGCGTAGTGCGCGTGGACGAGAGCTGCGCCAGGGAGGGCGCAGAGGTCTCCGTCTACTCGGAGAACGGGGTCCACGTAGCCAACGGGCTGCTTGTGCGGGGCTTCAGAGAGGCTCTCGAGAGGGGGCGTGGCCTAGTCGTGGAGGTGGTGAAACCCCTCTACAGGCTGCCCAGCCTCAGATCCACGAGGCTCTACCGCGAGGGTCTGATATACGAGCAGAGCCTGCCATCTATGACGGTAGCGCGCATCCTCAGCCCCGAGCCGGGCTCGGTCATAGTGGACATGTGCGCAGCGCCGGGAGGCAAGACGGGGCACATCTATGAGCTGGTCAGAGGCAGGGCGCGCGTTGTTGCTGTGGACCACTCCTCAAGGAAGGTGGCCAAGCTGCAAGCGGAACTTCGGAGGCTCGGCCACGTGGGGGTCGAGGTTCTGAAGGCTGACTCGAGGTACCTAGACCTCAAGCTGGGCAAGAGTGTGGCTGACTTCGTGGTGCTGGATCCCCCCTGCTCGAGCATAGGGGTTATACCCAAGGTGTACGACCGGAAGAGGTACTCCGACGTGGTGAGTGCCGCAAACTACCAGCGTCAGTTTCTGAGAGCAGCCTACGAGCTGCTGAAGCCAGGAGGCGTTCTGGTGTACTCCACGTGCACTGTGACGCTCCTCGAGAACGAGGAGAACGTGGCGTACGCGGTGGGGAGGCTCGGGTTTAGGCAGGAGGACGCTGTGCCGCTGAGAGGTGGACGAGGCATTCCGCCCTACGGCCTCCTCTCTCAGAGGTTCAGCCCACACGTGCACAGCATGCCCGGGTACTTCATAGCGAGGCTGAGGAAGCCCTCCTAGTTCTGCGCAGCTGAGAGCCGCACCTGGGGCATATCCTCTCGCCAGCCCTCTTGGACACGTAGCCGCAGGCGGGACACACGGCCACGTACGCTTCGACCCTCCGTATCCCGCGGGTCCTCACAGGCATGTAGCTGAACCCCATAGCTGCAACCAGGTTCTGGAGAGCGTAATCGTCGGTCACAACCACAACCTTACAGCCCACTTTGTCGGAAAGCTGCAGAGCCAGAGCTGCAACCGAGATGTCGGTCTCCGACAGCGATACGTGGAGACCTAGCCGCACAGCCTCTCGCTCGGCCTCATGCACGTACCTGGCCTCGGGCTGGACCACCTCAAAGCGGCCTAGCTCAAGGGCAATGCTGGATCCCGCCCTGCTCTCTTCGTCTCGGACTTCGGATACCACGCTGGGCGTCGTGTACGCCCTCCCTATGGGGGCATAGAGAGGGAGCTTGGCTATGAATGCGGTCGTGTCTAGAACATAGCAGGTCTCATCCGCCATGGTGCTCTCAGCCTAACGGGCTTGTACCTTGCTATGTTCACCGAAGGTGCCCGGAGGACGGCTACTACCACCTCGCCCTCCGAGAGCACGGCCTCGTAGCTTCCGTCTACTACGAGCTTGACTGGCCTAGGCGACCTCGATACGGTTACACGTGCCCTCATGCTGCCGGGAACAACGACGGGGGAGTGAATCCTGTCGACAGCGTTCACAGGGGTGATGACGTAGGCGTCCATTGTGGGATGGAGGACGGGGCCTCCGCAGCTGTAGCTGTACGCTGTAGACCCCGTGGGGGTTGCAATTATCACTCCATCGCCTTCGAGCCTCTCGTACACGGTGTCGTCCTCAACCTCCACTCGCAGGTCGACGGTCTTGGCTCCCAGGGCAAGTATGGCTGCCTCGTTGAGCGCGTACAGTCTGGACCACTTGGTTTCAACTAGAAGCCTCATCACCTTCTCAACGTGGAAGTTCCCGGCAACGAACTCCTCGAGGTGCGCTAGGGCCTCATCTGCTGTTTCGTCAAAGAGGAACGCCTTCCTGCCAGCACGCACCAGGTGGAGTATGGGCGTTCTGTCTCCAAGTAGCTGGAGGAGGCGCAGGACTGTTCCGTCGCCCCCTACGACGACTACCTTCCTTACGTCGCTGTCCTCGGACGAGAGGTCCACGGAGGGGCCGTCGAGGTGCCTCGCAACTGATACGTCGTATAGGGGCTCAGCGCCTAGCTCTTTAAGCCTTGAGAAAACTTCCCTAGCCAGCCGGAGGGCGTACTCGCGGTCCGTCCTCGCGTATATCGCGATGGGTTCAGCCATGGCAGAGCAACCCGTTCGCTGCATGCTGCTTATCGTGGATCCCCCGTGCGGGGAGGCCGCTAGGCAGGCCGTTAGGCAGCTAGCCAAGAGTAGGTCAACCCTTAAACCAATTAAGAGTTGCTGCACGAGGGGCAGCGTCGCTGCGTTCATTCTGCCCTCTCAGCGCGTTCCAGGGCTGCTGGAGCTCCTTGCAAGGTGCAGCCTCGTTGAGTTTGTGGAGGCTGCTTGCGCTAGGCGGAGGTTGGGCGGAGAGCCGCCGGTAAGCTACGTCCTCGTTGGAAGAGTGGCCATAGTGTCCCTGGATGAGAGGCTGGCCGGCAGGGAGAGGGAGGTCGCTGAGGAGATCCTCAGAGCTGTGCCGGGACTAAGGGCCGTATACGGAAAGCTGCGCACATCGGGAGAGTTCCGGGTCCAGGAGCTTGTGCATTTGGCGGGGGAAAGTGTTGACGAAGTCGTGCACAGGGAGAACGGGCTGAAGTTTCTGGTGCCGCTGGGTAGGGTCTACTTCAACCCGAGGCTAGCGACGGAGCATCTCAGGGTGGCAGAAATGGTTGGAGAGGGCGAGATCGTGCTGGACATGTTCTCTGGCGTAGGCGGCTTCGCCCTAACCATATCGAAGCTCGGCAGGGCCAGGCTCGTTGTAGCCAACGACGCCAACCCCTGGGCTGTGGCTGCGCTGGTGAGGTCCGCCGAGATGAACAGGAGGCTGCTCAGATCACCGCTGCTCGCACTCAACATGGACGCAGCTCAGCTCCCCAAAGTCCTCTGGCCCGTGTTTGACAGAGTTATCATGAACCTTCCCCACGGCGCTACCAGGTTCATACCGGCTGCAAGGGCCTTGTGCAGGCCTGGGTGCACAGCCCACGTATACGTTGTAGCATCCTCGGAGGAGGACGCCCTGTCTCAAGTTCCCGGCGGGTTTAGCGCGAGCAGGGCCTTCGACTACGCTCCGAAGCTTTACGTCTACCGAGTTGACGCCAAGCTCGGCTAGCCTGCCTGCTCGCTCAGCACTACATGCAGTGCTAAGCACTTAGTGAACGGGGAAGTCAGAGCCCTGCGAACCTCGTCAGGAAGATCGGCTGAAGCTCTGGTAGCATCCACCATGAGCGAGTTCTCTCTGTGGCTACTCCTCCTAACGATTAACCTGGAGGGCTTCGATCCCGGAGACGTCCCGTAAACTGGAACCCACACCACCTTTAGAGGCCAAAGCTGGATGGCTACAAGGTAGATCGCCGCAGGGCCCTTCAGAGAGGCGCATCCCCCATCTTTGCTCGAGCTGCAGCCCACGCACACGACGCAGTCGCCGCGAACCCCTAGCCTCGTGTCCTTCTCGAGCTCGAAGGTCGACTTGTGATCTGCCACCACGTTAGGGTGACCACGGCACTTGTAGAGGTCTATGCACACCTGCACGAATCATCATCCAAGGTGTAGTAGGGGCTGCAGGAGATAAATTATTGACAGAGAATTGGGGTAGGAAACAAGCGGCGCAGCTCTGCAAACCTGAGGAGGCTAGCTTGAGCGTGCAGGAAGCTGGCGACCCTTACCTGGAGCAGAGGAGGAGGCTTGTAGAGAAGCTCGTAGAGGAGGGGTACATACGGAGCGAGAAGGTAAGGAAGGCTATGCTTAGGGTGCCCCGCCACCTCTTCGTTCCAGATGAGCTGGTTGAAATGGCGTACGCCGACACCCCCCTCCTCATAGGGTTGGGTCAAACCATAAGCGCTCCCCACATGGTAGCCCTGATGACGGAGCTCGCAGAGCTGGAGGTCGGGATGAAGGTTTTGGAGGTAGGCACGGGCTCGGGATACCACGCTGCAGTCCTAGCAGAGGTCGTCGCGCCGAGCGACGCCGATAGGGAGAGGTGGGGCCACGTGTACTCCATCGAGAGGCTTCCAGAGCTTGCCGAGCGGGCTAGGAGTAACCTAGAGCGGGCGGGGTACTCGGACCGTGTTACTGTCCTTGTGGGCGACGGAACACTGGGCTATCCCGAAAGGGCCCCCTACGACAGGATAGTGGTGACGGCAGCAGCCCCCGATGTGCCTAGCCCCCTCATATCCCAGCTGAAGCCTGGAGGCGTAATGGTCATTCCGATAGGCGATAGGTTCATCCAGTACCTCTACGTTGTGAGAAAGGAGGCAGATGGTACAGTGAAGATGAAAAAGACGATACCGGTGCTGTTTGTCCCCCTTGTGGGAGAGTTCGGCTGGAAACCCCACGAGGCCTGGTAGAGCTAGGCTGGAGCTACCTCCTCCCGAGCCATGCGTCGAGGCCCAGCTGGCGGCTCCTAAAGTGCTCCTGGTATGCCTTGTGAAGCCTCTCCAGCGCCGCCTTGACCCTGCTGGGGCTGAAATCGTGCTCCTCCACCAGTATTTCGATCACCTTCTGGTCGTCTGGCTCCCTCCACTCAATCTTGTAGTCGTCAGTGACTGGAGGGTTTAGGAAGTACTCGTATATCTTCAGCGGATCCACGGGGAACTCCGAGGGTGAGAGGCTCTTAAGGAGCTTTGTCGGGTCTCTGTGCGCCTTAACCATTCTGAGGGCCGTTCTTGGGCCGACCCCCCTAACTCCATCGGGGTTATAGTCTGTACCAACAAGTATGCCTAGAGCTACGAGCTGTTCCCGAGTTATACCGAGGCTTTTAAGGAGAACCTCAAGCTCTATTAGCTCAGGCTTCACCTCCACGTAGACGTCCTTTCGAGGCAGCTTCCTGCGGCCTGTAATAGCCAAGTTTCTGACAAGCCTGGGAGAGCCGAATAGGAGTGAATCGTAATCCTGGCTGCCAGCTGCCCAGGCATCGCCGCGCCGGGTTAGGTGGGCCGCTTGGGCTTCACCCTCGGCTGGCGCCTGCACGTAAGGTACCCCCATAGCCTCTAGGAGCCTCTTTGCATCGCTCACCATCTCGTCAGTCAGCCTGGAGGCTGCCTGGGCGTAGCGCCTAGCAGCTTCAATGTCTCCGCGAGCTTTAGCCTCCTCGTACTTGGCTGCAGCCTCGCTCCTAGCGCGCCTTCTCCTTTCAATCTCCTGCTGCTTCATCTCCGGCGGCTTCCCGTCGAAGACGTACACAACCTTCACTCCGTGCTCCATGAAGTTCACCGTTCTGTAAAACAGGCCGCTGAGGTGGCTGGTGATACGCCCTCGGGAGTCCATGAGGGGTGTGCCATCGGGCTGCCTTATCGCGGAGAGGAACTGGTAAAGGGCGTTGTAGGCATCGATTGCCACAACCTTGCCTCGCAGGGCAGCAAGCTCCAGCGTCTTCACAGCCTCAGGTGGTATTATCTCCCTGATGTTTACGCCCACCTGTGCACCCCTGCTAGAAACCGTTCAGAAGCCCCCTAAGAACCTGCGGCTCGCTGGGGGCCTGCTAGGGCTTCGACACGAGCTCTACTAGTCTCTCATTCTCCTTTAGCACGTGCACTCTAACGATGCCGTTGACCTCGAGCTTCATGAGCTCATGGAGGAGCTCGGAGAAGGTCAGCTCGTACCTCTCCCTAAGCGCCTTGAACAGCTCCCAGTCCTTTGCGCGGCCACCGCGCTGCTCAAGCTCGTCGACTATCGCGTAGTACACAGGGACTCTTCTAAACTGAACCAACCCTCCTGCACCCCCGCTCGGCACATTCAGAGAAGAAGGGAACTAGGTTGTCTGGCGTTGCAGCAGCGGCCTGCCATAGGGTACGGTGCTGCAGGCTCTTTTAAGCTGTGCGTCGCTGGGCAGGCAATTAGGTGAACAGTGTGGGCCTGGCCTGCACGAGCTTCGTACCGGGTAGCTGCTGTCTCGCCTGCTGGTACCAGTCCTCGTAGAACTTCACCATCTCTGGAGTTATCGACGGCCTCACGATTGTTAGCGCCTTGTTGAAGTGCCGCATGTGTACCCTGGTAGCGTTTACGTCCTCCCTAAGCGCTAGCAGCGCTGCTTCACGAACCAGCGCCTCTAGGTCGGCTCCGCTATATCCCTCTGTTTTTGCTGCTAGTAGCTCTAGGTCTACGTCTTCTGCTAGTGGCATCCTCCTCGTGTGTATCTTGAGTATCTCCAGCCTAGCCCTCCTATCGGGCGGCGGCA
>JBEVCG010000013.1:0-20091 GCA_040514325.1 Thermoproteota archaeon
ATTTTCGGAAATTATTAATATTATAACTCGATGGCATAATTTTAAAAACCTAGCTGATGTAACAACTAATGGACTAGAGCAAGGTATGGTGCAGAACGCCATGGTCGAAGGTGTGAAGCTGAGCCGGAGAGATTTCGTGAAGCTGGTTGCAGCGCTCGGCGTGTCCACGTGGCTTGCTCTAAGGAACCCCTACATACCTCCAGCGCTTGCGGAAACCCTGGAACGGGAGGGCAAGAGCACGTGGGTTCCCTCAGCATGCATCATCTGCGGTCAGGGCTGCCCTATAAAGATACAGGTTATCGAGTGGAAGGGGAGGAAGTTCCTCCATCAGATAGTGCACAACGGGGTTGAGGGCTTCAGAGACTACTTCGCAGCATGCGGGAGGCCCCGCGCACTGTTCGACGTGTGGAATCACCCCGACAGGATAAAGAGGCCTATGATAAGGGTTGGCGAGCGCGGCAGCGGAGAGTTTAGGGAGGTTTCCTGGGAGGAGGCCCTGGACTACGTAGCTGAAAGGCTGAAGAAGTACCTTGACAAGCCAGAACAGATAGTGTTCTTCTCTCACCAGGGCTGCGAGAAGGGCATAATCTCGTCGTTTGCCAAGCTCCTGGGAACACCCAACATCACCAACCACGCCGACACGTGCCACCTCTCAGCCGACGCCGGCCGCTACTTCGTCTTTGGCAAGCACGTGGGGCCTGGAGGCATATACCCTGACTACGAGCACGCCCAGTTCGTTGTGCTCATGGGGAGGAACCCCTACGGAGGCTTCGTGGCGACGCCCTGGGCCCATGTGTTCTCCAAGGGAGTTGCCAACGGGATGAGGGTGGTTGTGTTCGACGTACGGTTCAGCGACGTCTGCACCGTGGCCGAGAAGTGCTTCATCGTGAAGCCTGGAACCGACCTGGCCATTTCATTGGCGATAGCCAGCTACATCCTGCAGAAGGGCCTCTACAATGCGGAGTACCTGGTAAGGTACACCAACGCGCCCATGCTGCTGTACCGCGACACCCTTGAGCCCGTCGAGATGAGGGAGATCGAGAGCGGGCCAAGGAAGGGCAAGCTCGACTACCTGGTATACGATGAGGCAACCGGGAGCTTTGTTTACAAGACGGAGGCTGTGAAACCTGCCCTAGAGTACAGCGGCACATACAACGGTAGAGAAGTCGCCACCGTGCTGCAGATCCTCAAGGAGGAGCTGGCCCGGTACACGCCGGAGTGGGCCAGCGGGGTGAGCGGCGTACCGGCCCACGAGATAGTGTGGGTGGCGGAGGAGCTCGCGAGGCTTGCACCCAGGGCGTTCATAGACCACGGCTACAAGGCTGTCCGCTACTACAACGAGCCCATGTGGCACAGGGTGAACGCGATAGTCAACGCGCTGCTGGGCTCCATAGGCGTGAAGGGAGGGTGGGCCTGGCCTAGGAAGGTGAATCCTCCCGCACCATTCAGCGCTAAGCCGAAGAAGGTTGAAAGCATAATAGGTTACTGGAAGAAGAATGGCTACCCGCTCGCAAGCAGCAAGTCCTACTCCATGCTCGCCGTAAGGTCAATCCTCGAGGAGAAGCCCTACCCCATAAGGGCTGCATTCATCTCGATGGAGAACGTCGCATCGCACATGCCCAACGGCAGCCGCGAGCTGATAGAGGCTCTCAAGAAGCTCGAGTTCATTGTAGTGCTCGACACCATGTGGAGCGAGATCTGCAAGTACGCCGACGTGATACTGCCGATACCCTTCTTCTTCGAGTTCGACAATGCATCCCTCTACGGGGCGAGCAAGGGCAACATAGGCCAGGTAGCCGTTATGAGGAAGGCTATAGATCCGCCTCCAGACGTCGACGTTAAGCCACCCAGGGAGATAGTCTACGAGCTCGTCAGAAGGATCTTTGGCGAGGAGAAGGCCAGGGAGATCAGCATCATACTGAACCCAGAGCAGGTCTGGAGAATGCAGTGCGAGAAGCTGGGCATAAGCTACGAGGAGCTCATGTCCAGAGGCACTGTAGCCAAGTATACGAGCCCCGACTACAGCCCGCTCACCAGCAAGGGGGCGCTGCCAACTAAGACCGGCGAGATAGAGCTAATCAACGTCGAAGCGCTCAGCAGATTCAGGGATCACCTAGGCAAGGAGAGCAACCTCAACCCGCTGCCGACTTTCGTGAGGCCTCTGTGGATGCGGAAGGGGCCGCTGGCCGACGACGAGTTCGTGCCCGTGGACTACATGCACAAGCTGACGGCAGTCAACACCTGGGCAAGGAACACGAGGCTCCTGCTCGAGCTCGTGAAGGCCGAGGACGCCGACAGGGTACTGATACACAGAGACAGGGCTGAGAAGCTGGGGATAAGGGACGGAGACGAGGTCATAGTCGAGAACCCCGAGACGGGCAAGAGCATCAAGGTCAAGGTAAAGGTGACGACGCTTGTGGCGCCGGAGGTCATAGCGGGCGTGCACGGGCTGACACCGGGTCCCCACGAGGGCGGCATGGTGAAGTTCACCTACATGCCGAAGCACGGGATCAACACCAACTACCTGGCACCGTTCACCATTGTCGACCACATCGGGTCGGCCGCTCTGTTTGACTTCAGGGTGAAAGTTAGGAAGGCCGCGTGAGGTGGTGGGCATGAGGCCAGCCATGGTGATAGACCTCACTAGGTGTACGGGCTGCCTCTCCTGCGTCGAGGCCTGCATAACCGAGAACATCAGCAGGATAGGCCCCAATGGAGAGATGGTGTACCCCGATAACGTGGCCAGCTACGCTAGGACCAGGCCCAAGATCCTCGAGTACGAGTCCTCCGTAAGGAGAGCCTTCGTGCAGTGCCTGCACTGCGAGAACGCGCCGTGCGTCAAAGTGTGCCCTACTGGCGCCTCCTACGTGTCGCCCGAGGGTGTGGTGCTGGTCGACGCCGAGAAGTGCATAAAGTGCAGGCTCTGCATATACGCGTGCCCCTACAATGTCCGAACGTTCTACGAGGGCAAGCTCGAAGGGGAGCCAAAGCACGAGCACGCCCTAAAGCCCAGGGTGCCGGACAAGTGCACGTTCTGCTACCACAGGAAAAGGGAGGACGGCAGGCTCTGGACGCCAGCATGCGTTGAGGCATGCCCGTTTGGGGCAAGGCTCTTTGGAGACCTCGACAACCCGGCCGACCCCGTGGCAATAATAGCGAAGTACGGCATAGCGACGAGGCCTAGGCCTGATCTGGGTACAAAGCCGAAGCTTTTCATCACGCCTTTGAGGGGAGGCATAGAGCTGATAGAGTACCCTGTAAGGAGAGAGGACCAGCTAGTAACGTACTCCACCTGGGCTAGCGTCAAGAGCTCTATCGTGAGGCCGCTCTTCGAGGCAGCAGCCGCAGCCGCCGTGATACTGGGCCTAATCCACATGGCTAGGGAGAGGAGGAGGGGGTGAACCTAGATGGGCGAGCGTAAGATGGTTCTAAGGTGGACTCCCCTAGCGCGGGTAACCCACTGGCTGTTGTTCCTGGGGGTTACTGTAGGCATTATCACTGGCCTGCCTGTGCTCGACGGCAGGTTGCGCTTCCTCTACACGCTGGTCGGCGGCGAGACCGGCAGAGAGATCCTGCACCACTACTTCACCACCGTGGTGCTTGGAATCGCCGTACCGCTGGTGATAGCCCGGGGGATTGAGACCTACCGGAGGGGCGAGGAGAGCTGGTGGCCAGGCTGGGCCGACATCCGGAAGGGGCTAGTGGTAGCTGCTAGATGGTTCAAGCTGACCGACAGGTATCCTGAGATAGGGTTCCACCACCCGCTAGAGAAGCTGCTGCTCATCTCAGTCCACACGGGTCTGCTGCTGCTGGGGCTCTCCGGCATACCCATGGCGCTGCTCAACATAGGCCCCGAGTACAGGGCGCTACTGCTGCTAATACACGATATAGGCTTCCTAATGGTGGCAGTACCGATAGTAGGCCACTTCATGCTGGCGATAAACCCGGTGAACTGGGAAACCCTAAGGGCTATGTTCACCCACGGCAAGGTCTCAGTGGAGTGGGCTAAGCACCACCACCCTGGATGGAAGATCGAAGAAGCCGAAGAAGGGCAGCGCTGACTTCTAACCCATCCCCCCTTTTTCCACTACAGATTATGGCTCTATGTACTTTCTGGCAACCTAGACGGCTTCAGCCAAGCCTCCAAGACCTTCTAGCAGCTGGCAGCCTCCAGCTGCAGCTTTGGCGCTCAGCGCCATACTTAAGTTCGCATTCAGAATCCGTGTTCCGGCGGAGAGGGTGAGTGGAGGGTAGAACTAGAGCTGTAGCGCTCCTCCTGCTGCTGGGACTAACCTCGATGCTTGCCGACTTCACGTACGAGGGCGGGAGATCGGTCATAGGCCCCTACATGGGGTTCCTGGGTGCCAGCGCCGTTGTGGTTGGGGTCGTCAGCGCGGGCGACATGTTGGGCTACCTTCTCCGCATAGTGTCTGGATACGCTGCGTCGCGCGTCTTCCGCGGCTCTACGAGGATCCTCTGGCTGTTCACGTTCACGGGCTACGCCCTAAACTTCTCGATACCGCTCCTGGCGCTAGCCGGCTCCCCTTGGCTGGCCCTCCTCCTCGTGATGATCGAGCGCGCTGGGAAGGGCATTCGAGCTCCCGCAAGGGATGCTCTTTTGAAGAGCGTTACAGAGGGTTACATCGGCAAGGGATGGACGTACGCTATCCACGAGGTTCTCGACCAGCTGGGGGCTGTTGCGGGGCCCTTGGCTGTAGCCTACTCCATCGCGAAGTACGGGCGCTACCGCGAGGCGTACGTCATGCTGGCTCCGGCCGCCGCCGGCTCGCTGCTCGTACTGCTCGTAGCCTACAAGCTGTGGAGCCGCGGCCCCAGCCGCCCGGGGAACCTGGGATCCGCAGGCCTGCCTGCAGGTAGGAGTGGAGCTGGCCTAGCCCTGGTGCTGGCGCTTCCAAAGCTGTACTACGTTCACTGGGCGCTGCTGGGCTACATACTCTCCACGCGCTCAGTGGAGGTGGAGGCCGTTGCAGCGCTCTATGCCGCAGCTATGCTGGCCGACGTCGTCCTCGCCATACCCCTGGGAGCCCTGTACCAGAGGGTTGGTGTCAGAGCGTTTCTGGCGTACCCGGTCCTAGCAGCTGCCTCAACGGCCGCCACCCTTGCATGGAGCCCGCTGGCGGCAGCCCTGCTCTGGGGAGCCGCAATGGCCGTGGAGGAGGTTGTAGCCAAATCAACCATAGCGGAGCTGGCTCCGAGGGGCGAGGAAGCACTATGGTTCGGCCTGTTCGGCGGCATGGGCGGCGTCTACTGGGCTGTGGGCAACATCGCCATAGCCCTCCTGGCCGCCAAGACAGCTAGTGCTGCGCTGTACATCGGCTTCCTGCTGGCCGCGTCGCTTGCTGCTATCCACAGGGTTCTCAGCTCCTCGGCTAGAGCTGGCAGGGGCTGAGGAGCTGGCCAGAGCCCCTCCTGCCGGCTTCCTACCCGTGCGCAGTGCTAAGTCCGTACCTCTGCACAGTGCCTTCCTCCGGCCACGCACACCTCCACGCAGCAGGCCGCCGGAACCTTCGCCGCTGCCTTCTGGATAATGTGCAGTGCAAGCTTCTCGAGTGTAACGTTCTCGTCTCCTAGGACATCGTTGAGGACGCTGTAGTCGAGGTCGGCGAGGACGCTCTTGAGGGCCTCCTCAAGCACCACAAGGTCGTGGGATATCCCCCTATCGTCGAGGCTCTGAGATTCAGCACAAAGCTTAGCCTGGAAATCGTGGCCGTGCATCCTGCTTCCGAGGCCGCTGTGGCCTGTAACCCTGTGGGCTGCGCTGAAGCCCAGCCTCACGCAGACCCTAAACTTCATGGAACTCACCGCGGTAACGGCGCCGGTTTACACGGTCGAGCTGAAGGCTATTAGCAGTTGCGCGTAGAGCCTTGCCAGCCTTGCGGAGCCGGGGCTCCGGAGCCCCTTTAGCCCCTCTGCTGCACGTTAATGAAGGGTGGGCTGCGTGAGGGTTCTCGGGATAGATCCCGGCACCAAGTCCTTCGATCTGGCGGTTGTTGAGGATGGCAGGGTTGCCTGGGAGCGGAGCATAGAGACTGCCAGGATTGCCGCCGACCCCAGCATCCTGCTGGAGGCTGTAGATGAGGCAGGCGGGGTGGATGCCATAGCCGCACCCTCCGGGTACGGTGTTCCCGTTACGCGCTCCAGCGAGGTGCTCAACGCGAGGAGGCTGGCTGTCAGCGTCCTCCTGCTCTCGACGGAGGAGGAGATCGAGGAGGGTGTCCGCCGGGGAGACGTTGGAGCGCTAGTCTACAGCGCCCTCGCAAGGGTTGTCGAAACCCTTGTGAAGAGGGGTACCCCCGAGTCGGTGTTCATACCGGGTGTGGTACACCTACCAACAGTCGAGCCGCACGCCAAGTACAACAGAGTAGACCTAGGCACAGCGGACAAGCTGGCTGTAGCTGTCCTAGCAGTTTACCAGGAGGCTAGGAGGAGCCCCCGAGAGGCCAACTTCATGCTGCTGGAGCTGGGATACGGCTACAACGCTCTCATGCTAGTCGAGAAGGGGAGGGTTGTCTGGGGGCTCGGAGGCACCTCGCTGTCGACCGGAATGCTCACAGCCGGCCCGCTAGACCTAGAGGTTGTAGCGCTGGGCAGGACGTGGTCTAGGGTGGACGTCTTCCACGGCGGCGTCATGGAGGCCTGCGGCGTTGTAGAGCCCGAGCAGGCTGCAGCCAGAGCTCTGAACTCTACGGGGCCCTGTAGAGATGCCTACGAGGCCATGCTAGACTCCATAGCAACTGTCGTGGCCGGGCTGTATGCCAGGCGGGGCGTAAGGCGGCTGCTGCTTTCGGGGAGGCTCTCGGCGAGCAGGAGAATCGCGGACGACATAGCATCCCGGCTGCCCGGCGGCATTCAGGTAGAGAAGCTCGAACCCCTGGAGGGAGCTGAGGCCTCCAAGCACGCCGCGCAGGGCTACGCTCTAGAGGTCGAAGGTCTCCTAGGAGGAAGCTCAGCCAATGTTGTAAGGCACATGAGGATAGCAGAGGCATGCGGCACGGCACTGGACCACGTAGTGCATCCAAACCTGAAGGAGGCCAAGAGGAGGGTTCTCGAGGCCTACACCTCCTCGGTAGCGGAGCCCAAGCTCTGCAGCGGCAGCTGACACCCCTAAGCTGATAGCCTGCCAGCTTCCAAAAAGGCAGGTGGGGGTTGCCCGTGGAGAGCGGTTCGCCCAGCTGGGAGCACGATACGGTGCTTGTCGTAAACTTCGGGGGCCAATACGCGCACCTCATATCGCGCAGGCTTAGGGACCTCGGCGTCTACACGGTCGTTGTAAGCTACAGCGATCCCTCGCTGGTTGAGAGGGCTTCCCACGAGAGAGTGAAAGCCATAGTCCTCTCGGGGGGCCCCGCAAGCGTCCTCGAGGAGGGGGCCCCGAGGATCGACAGGAGGATCCTGCAGCTGGGCAAGCCCGTTCTGGGGATATGCTATGGCCACCAGCTGATCGCCGCAATGTACGGCGGAAGAGTCGAGAAAGGAGCAGGTGAATATGGCAGGACCATCGTTAGGATCGCAGCCAGGGACCCACTCTTCGAGGGCTGGGGCGAAGAGGAGGAGGTTTGGATGAGCCACAGCGACTACGTTGCCGAGCCCCCTGAAGGCGCGAGCGTGCTCGCGTACTCGCGCGACACCGGGTACATTGCCGCCTTTAAGCTCCGCGAGATTCCCGTTTACGGGGTTCAGTTCCACCCTGAGGTATCGCACACACCCAAGGGCACACTGCTACTGGAGAACTTCGTCGAGAGGATAGCCAAGGCCAATAGGACCTGGAGGCCTGAGGACTACATCGATCGCGCTGTGAGGGAGATAAGAGAGGCTGTAGGATCCGAGGAGAAGATCCTCGTTGCAGTCAGCGGCGGCGTAGACTCGACCGTTACCGCGCTGCTAGCTAAGAGGGCTGTGGGGGAGAGGCTCGTCGCAGTGCTGGTGGACCACGGACTCTTCCGCGAGGGCGAGGTAGCGGAGGTTACGTCGATGCTCCGGCAGCTGGGGGTTAACCCGATAGTTGTTGACGCGCGTGAAGAGTTCCTCTCCAAGCTGAGGGGGGTCTCGGACCCGGAGGAGAAGCGGAGGGTTGTGGGTGAGACGTTCGCCAGGATATTCCGCGAGGTGGCGTCGAGGGACCCCAAGATAAAGTGGCTGGCCCAGGGGACAACCTACCCCGACGTCGTGGAGAGCGGGGCCGAGCAAGGAGCCGACAGGATCAAGAGCCACCACAACGTTGCCGGGCTGCCCAGCTGGCTGGGGCTGAAGGTCCTTGAGCCCCTACGCTACCTGTACAAGGACGAGGTCAGGAGGATAGCAGTTGCGCTGGGCGTACCCCACCGCTATGCATACCGCCACCCGTTCCCCGGGCCAGGCCTGGCCGTGAGGGTAATAGGGGAGGTTACCGAGGAGAAGCTGAGGATAGCGAGGAGGGCCTCACGGATAGTCGAGGAGGAGCTGCTGAGGGCTGGCCTGTACTACAGGGTGTGGCAGGCTTTCGCGGTTGTGGGCGACGACAAGTGGGTGGGCGTCAAGGGGGATAGGCGCGCCGAAGGGCACATAGTGATAGTGAGGGTGGTTGAGAGCGAGGACGCGATGACCGCTGACTGGGCCAGGATACCCCACGAGGTGCTGGATCGTATAGCTAGGAGGATAACTAGCGAGCTGCCAGAGGTCACTATGGTAGCTTACGCCATCACGAGCAAACCGCCAGCGACGATAGAGCCGCAGTAGGGATCTACACCAAGGGTGCCAGCTTGTGGAGCGCTGCACTAGATAGGCGGCGAGCTGCCATCTGCATTTTACAACCCTTTTACCGGTGCAGAGGAGAGGGCTGCACTAGGCAGAAGTTGCTGCGCGTCTCCAGACTGCCGATGCGTGTCGTTGTGGCGCAGAGGAGGCGAGGAGTAAATGGTAAGCCCAGGCCGGCTAGGGGCACGCAGGGGTGGCCAAGGGGGAGCCAGCTTGGCTGGTTTTGAGCGGCAACCGCGCCGCAGGGTGGAGGTCGCCGCTTACGTGCTTCTGCCCTGGATCCTCTGGCCTCTTGCGTTTGTCGTCTTTCGGGAGCGCTTCCTAGCAGCGATGGTAGCTGCTACCGGGGTGCTCGGCCTTGCCACCGCCACGATAGGTCCCAGGGTTAGGCTGGGAGGGATGGGGATTAGAGAGGCGGTGTGCTCGGTGGCCTACGCGGCGCTTCTATACGCGCTGTTTGTCGCTGGAGGACTTCTCTCCAAGATGCTCGGCTTCTGGGAGGGCGTAGCCGCCGTCTACGAGATGGTTGGAGGAGGTCTGCACCTCGTACCAGCCCTAGCGTGGATAGGGTTCCTGGAGGAGGTCTACTGGCGCGGCGGCCTCCAGGAGGGGCTGCTGTCAAGGGCCACAAGGAGGCCGTGGCTTGCATCCAGCCTGGTCTACTCAGCTGTACACGTGTTCACAGGCAACCCAGTTTTGGTGGCAGCTGCGCTAGTTGTAGGCCTTGTCTTGGGCTACGAAGCCCACCGCTGCGGGATTGCCGCCTCATCGCTCACCCACGTGCTCTGGCTTTATGCCGTCATTCTCGTAGCGCCGGTCAACCTCCTGTTAGGTTAAGTTTTTTCCGGGAAGCTGAGGATGCGTCCCACTGGTGGCTTCCCTTGCCCAGAGCATCAGGGGTCTTCATCTCGACTAGGCCGTGGAGCTTCCCGATGACCCTAATGTGTGTCGGCTTCGGCATAGCGTACGGCTTCTGGCTGACGGGGAGCATCAACGTGCCGCTATCGCTGCTGGCGCTGCTTGGCTCCGTCCTGCTACACGCCGCTGTCAATGTTTGGAACGACTACTTCGACTACAGGTACGGTGTCGATAAGCCGGGCGTGGGGACAACCGTGTACAGGCCTCATCCGATCTTCGCCGGCATCATGGCGCCGGGGCAGGTTCTGGTGTTCGGAACCTCGCTGGGGCTTGCAGCTCTGGGCATTGGAGGGATCTTGGCGCTGGCTGGCCGCCCGCTGGCCCTACTGCTGGGGCTCGCCGGCTTCATCCTCGCCTACTCGTACACGGGCCCGCCGCTCAAGCTGAAGTACAGGGGCCTCGGCGAGCTCGGAGTTTTCATCGCGTGGGGGCCGCTGATGGTTGTTGGGGGGGCATACGTGGCTTCGGGGCACCTAAGCCTAGAGGCTGCTGCAGCCTCTGTACCCCTTGGCTTGCTGGTTGCCGCTGTCCTGCTGGCCAACAACATCAGAGATCTTGAGGACGACAGAATGGCGGGAGCTTACACGCTCGCCGTGAGGATTGGGAGGAGGCCTGCTATCAGGCTGTACCAGTCCATGATACTTGCACCGCACATCATAGTGGCTGCACTATACGCTGCAAAGCTGGTACCCCTTGCATCGCTCGCGGCGTTAGCTTCTCTTCCTCTGGCAGCTAGCCTGGCAAGGCTGATGTCCCGCGAGGTGCCGGTGGACGCCGACCCGAGAACGGCAAAGCTGGTGGTAGCATTCGGTGTACCCTACATACTTGGGACCTTGATCTCAGCCATTGTAAGCGCCATCTAGAGCGGAAGGCACACACTTTTTGCTGATAGGTGGAAACAAAAGAAACAAAAATATACCAGGCGAGCACCTACTAATTTGGTGCAGCTGTAGCCTCGACACTTCTAGCACCAGGTGCGCTGCAGAGATGAGGTCACACGGTAACATCGACGTGGAGTGCGTTATCGACGCCCACGTGCACGTGCCCGCAAGGAGCGGAGCCCACGACCTATCCTACGCGGACAGGCTACTGGGGCAGGGCATCGACGGGGCAGTAGTACTGCTTATACCGCCAATGAAGCATATAGTAAACGAGCTGAGCTTAGACGACATTAGATCGGCGTACCAGGTCACGGAGACCCTTATAAGAAAATACGCGTCTGAGCTCGTTGAGGCTCTCTCGCCCGAGGGGCTTTATTTCTCTACGCTGAAGCTGGCAGAAAGCTACGGTGCAGCGTGCCGCAGCGACGCCAGCCCTACTGAGAATGCTGTGGCTTTCTACGCTGCAGCCGACCTATCTCTTAAGCCCGACGAGCTTAAGGAGCGCCTAGAAGGCTGCGTCAAGAGCTACGCGCGGGGGATAAAGGTTATATCGACGTTATTCTTCAAGTACCTTGATGACCCCACCGTGGAGGCAGCATTCGAGGTCGCCTCCCAGGAGGACGTTCCGGTGGTCGTGCACGCTGGCTGCGATCCTGGCGTGTGGGAGCTCCCCAAGTACTGCAAGTACGGAAACCCAAAGCGTCTTGAACGCATAGTCAAGAGATACCGCGATGTAAGGATTGTCATAGCGCACGTAGGCGGTTACAGCGCCATTGCGCCCGGAGTCTTCACGCTCGAAGCGATAAACCTTGCCAAAAGCTATGGCAACGTCTACGTGGACGTGTCAGCCGTGCCCTCTGTCGTTGTTCTAGAAGCAGCTAGAGAGCTTCCAGCCGAGAAGATGCTCTATGGCAGCGACTACCCTGTGGTAGATGGACTTAACCCGGGAGACCACCAGGCAATGGTCTACAGGATCCTCCTCGAAGCTGGATACGGGAAGAGAGACCTAGAGCTAGTGTTCCACGGCAACGCGGAGGAGCACCTCGGCGTAAGGTGCAGGTCCAGGAGGAGAACCGAAGATGGGTAAACGCGTGGGCGAAGCCCGCGTGCCGGGTATAGGCAGCGTTGCATTGGAGCTCGTAGATGAGGGTGACCGAGGCCGGCTTCTAGAGTTCTTCAGAAGTCTATCGCTCGAGACGATATGGAACCGCTTCCTCGAGGTTGTCAGGGACTTCGAAGGCATAGTAAGCAGGGTGCTTGACAGGGAGAGCACCCCCGTAGCGGTCTCCGCGGTTGTCGAGGGAAGCATCGCCGGCCTCGCAGAGGTGTACGGCAGCCCTAAGGGTAGGACGGGGGAAGCCGCTATAATTACGGCAGAAGCTTACCGCGGCAAGGGGCTAGGAACCGCGCTACTCTACACGCTGCTCGTCCTCGCAAGGGCTAAGGGCTTCGAGATACTGGAAGGTTTCGTACACCGAAGCAACACTCCAGCTCTAAGGCTCGCCCGCAGCTTTGGCGCAGCCATACTGGAATACGAGCCCCCAATCCTTCTTGCAAGGTTCAACGTTGAGCACTCGATCTTGGTTGCCAGAGAGAAGCTCTCCAGAAAGAACCTAAAAATCTCCATCATCGTTCCACACCCGCTGCATAGCTAGCACGGCCGCCGGCATCAGCAAGGTAAAGCTGGGTAAACTACAGTATTAGGAAAATAGGGGCAGGAATATTTTGATGCTTAGTGGAAACGTCTATATGAACTGATAGCTTTAGGAATGAGGGGTGGAGCCCACCTGGCGATGGGAGCACTGCTCCAAGCCCAGGTAGGCTAGCCGTAGATGGAAGCCCCATGCCTTTGGGCTCGACCGCCACCCACGAACCCGTAGCCCTTTCCGGAAGGCTATGGGCGAGGTGGAGCACCCTAGGCGCGACCGCTAACCCGTATAAAGTGGCCGGAATGACCACCTGGGAAACGGTTGCTTCAAGCACCCCTCCTTCGTAGAGTAAGGCTGACGCGCCTTCGGCGCCTCCAGCGCAGGCTCTAGATTTTCCTCACCGGGCCGCATCCACAGTAGAACAAGTCAGAGCTACCATATCAAATTTAAAGAAAAATTTGGAGTGTTTTAGCTGCAGAGGTCCAACGGTGCCCTAGTACGAGCTTAACCTGCTGGCTGCCTGCGGCTTAGATTTGCCCGCTGCCCTTCACCCGTCCTAGCTGCCCCCATCCTCGCCATTTTGTCAAAGAGTTCCATGTACAGCTTCTCGGCCTTATCTACGTCCTGGGTCTCCATTACGATGGCTCTCCCGTCTCTGAAGACGGCGATTTTGTGCCCCTTGTATTCAACTACAGCAACCTCCTCAACAGCCCTTATGACGCTAACCTCGGGCAGCTTAGCAATGCTGTGCGTATCCACCTCTGCCGGGAGAGGGGGCCTTACCTCAACCTGGTTTGATCCACAGACAACCGCTGCCCTTGGAGGGGTCTCCCTCCTGGAGAGTAGCTCGAACCTTCTGTGGCTGCAGACGGGGCAGTTCTCGCTCCTCAAAACCTTCACAACCTCGATGGATGGCGAGTAGGCATCGATAACGTATACAGCAGAGTCGACCTCGCGCCCAAGCAGCAGCTTGAGGGCGAGCGTGACCGCCACCGATACGGTCATGGCCACCGTGGTTGCCGATACTCCAAGCATCTCGCATGCGTTCGGCCTAGGCCTTAGCCTCCGAGACAGAACGCAGCTGAGGCACGCAGTCTTGCCCGGAACGACCGGCATGACCATTCCGTACCAGCGCTCAACGCCCACGTATATCCACGGGATCCCCGCCTTAACTGCAAACTCGTTTATCAAATGGCGCGTCTCCATGTTGTCCGTAGCATCGATTATGAGATCCACGCCCTGCAGAAGCCCCTCCACGTTACTCGGTTCCAGCCTGGCTACCAGAGCGTCGATTTTCGCTATGCTGCTTATCCGCTCAAGCTTCCTGCGGCAGGCAACAGACTTGGGAAGGAACACGTCATCCTCGTCCAGCATGTGTACGCGCTGGAGGTTGCTAAGCTCCACGAAATCGCCGTCTATTATGCGCAGGTAGCCAACGCCCATCCTAGCTAGCATCTCGGCAGCCGTGCTACCCGTCGCCCCGCAGCCGACTATCGCCACCCTAGAGTTCAGCAGCCTCACCTGGCCCTCAAGGCCTATCTCACGCAGCAGCATCTGCCTGGAGAACCTATCCACGAGCTCGGGGGTAAGCTTCTGTACGCCCAACGAGGATCCCACAGCAAGAGCTACGGAGCCTAAACTGATTAGTTTTGCTCATCGTTTCGCTCGAAAAGGCAGCTAGCCCGAATCCTTGGTCTCCGGATCTTCTCGCCCACTGAACAGTATTACCGGAAACGAAACCTGTGTCTAGGAGGTTGCTAGCTTATTAAGTCGAGCTAGCCGGCCTTCAAGACTTCTGTACAGGGAGCTGCCGTGGACAGCTACAGATACTCGCCACTGTTTGGGAAGGCCTCCGGAATGGATGAGGTTGCGAAGCTGAGGACGCCAGAGGTGCGCGACATCGTGAAGAGGCTGGGTGCCATATCAAGGGATAGCGTGGTTATCGAGGGCTATCGCGCTGCCAAACCCATGGCTATCTTCAACCCCACTTTCGTCCTCAGCCGCGGCGAGGAGCTCCGCTTCTTCGCAAGGATCGTCGTGGGGTACTACAGTTACGCGTCGAGCATAGCCCAGCTGCAGCTGGATCTGAGCGAGGTGCTGGAGGGTAGGCTCGGCTCGAGAGAGTACCGCGGAAGGATAGTGATACATCCAGGGGGCAGGTACGATATGTGGGGGGCCGAGGATCCTAGAGCCTACCTGATCTCGGGGACCCTCCACATCACTTACACGGGGAGAACAGTGAGCTACTTCGACGAGAGGCCAGCAATGCCTAGGACAGTGCCTCTAACGGCTGTTTGCGCGGAAAACGGCAGCTGCGCCTGGAGAAAGGTGTACGTACACCTTCCTCCAAGGGAGCTGGAGTCCCGCCTGGTGAGCAGCAAGGACGCGTTCATGCTCGAGGAGAGTGGAGAATTGCTTCTCTTCCACAGGCTGCACATGGACGACGACGGCTTCTACCTCCTCGTGTCCCAGGCCGCCAGCAGCACCGAAGATGCCGGGGAAGGTCTGCAGGTTCTGAGGGCAGGGCCCAGCTACGAGGTGCTGAGGCCGGCACCATTTGAGCGGAAGCTCGGGTGGGCCACGCCGCCCATAAGGGTGGGCAGGGGCCGCGTGCTCGTGCTGATCCATGCAGTAGGCCGCGAGCTGCCCACGTACCGTGTCTTAGCTGCAGAGCTTGAGCTGTCCCGGGAGGAGGTCGCGGTGTCGGCTGTAACTAGGCGCTACATCATGGAGCCCCGCGAGCTCTACGAAGTATATGGCGATAGACCATACGTCGTCTTCCCCTGCGGGGCCTGGCAGGTGGACCGGGACACTGTGCTTATCTCGTACGGCGCCAGCGACACGTTTGCTGCAATGGGGCTTCTAAGCCTAAGCGAGGTTCTGGGCGAGCTCGACAGGGGGAGGATTTACTAGCATTGATATCAATACTGTGCTTATAATGAATACTATACACTTTAGCAACTAAAGTAACTATGCTATGTCAAGTGGGTATGATCGCGGTAGCTTGAAATTAGCGGGTTGGGGCAGTCTTTCAGCATCTGCTGGAGCCACCTTGGATTTTTGCAAACATGCCTGCAGGGGATCCCGCATAGGCTGCGTGGTGAGGCACTACGTACAGTCTGGTATCATCCTGACCTTCTTCTGAGCGTCCTTCCCATCACAGCACGTCTTGCAGGCTTGAGCGAGTAGCCGCGGAGCGACGACAGGTGTTCGAGCAGCCTGGCATAGCTTGCAAGCTGCCTCGAGTCTAGCGTAGCGTTCACGTGAGCTGCCACCAGCGGCACGTTGTAGTGCGCCGGTCCCGCGTAGCTCCGCCTGAGCGCAGAGACGACCGTAACCACATCAGCGCCAGGCTCCCTCAGCTCGCGCCCAGCAGAATAGAACCCGGCTAAGGGACCTGGCAGCTCGATTAGCAGCGGCGCATCGTGGACCCCAAGCCTCGCGTAGGTAAGCCTGACCTGGGGCAGGAGGGGGAGGGCCTCTGATAGGCGTGGAGCTGTTGCAGCGAACTCCGCCTCCTCCACCTCGCCGGGAGCCAGCGCCGAAGCCTTTTCGACAAGCCTTTCCGCCAGCTCCTTCTGCCCCTTCCTCGAGAGGAGGCGCGCCACCCTTAGCGGGGGAGGAAGCGTGAGCTCGTACGTGTAGCCCTGCAGCGGCCCCTGCACGTCGCCGATGAACGCCGAGTCCGTGTAGCCTCGGTCGAGCGCTGCGTCGAGGGCCCTGCGGAGCCTCGCTGGTAGGATTCTGCGCAAGCCTACGAGCTGGTCACGGGCCGCTAGCGGGTACCACTCCAGGGCAGCTCTAACAAGGCTCGACGTCTCCGGGGCCCTTGATGCAACGTGCTCCAGGAGGACCTTCTCCTTGAGGGCCGTGTAGCGGTGGTCCTTCGAGACGTAGGCCAGGAGGACCCCGCGTCTAGAGGCCTCAGCCACAAGCTCGACGAGCTCTATCAGCACGTAGGATGCCAGGAGCCCGGCATAGACGAGGGTTAGGCTTGAAGCCGGCCCAGAGTGCAGCTTGAGTACCTGGGACAAGGCGGTCGAGATCACCGCTTTCATGCTCCCGTCCATGAAGAGTATGGAGCCTTTGGGCAGCCGGTAAACCATCCTCCTAGCCGTCCGGTGCTCAACCCACGTTCGCAGCATGTCGAGGACGCGAGCATCGCGGACAGGGTACAGCCTAAGCTCCATGTCTCTTTCGGGTTCTCCATCCTCCACGTAGCCAAACGCCCGCGCAATGTAGAGGGACGCTCCACCTTCCAGCTGGATGATCCCGGCGCCGCCGTCCACGGCCGCCAGCCGCGGAACTTCACTGACCTCTGGAAGGCCGGGGATCCACCAGCCCAAGTCAATGTCGTCGGGCAAGTGGGCGTATCCGTCGCGGCCGAGGTACTCTACGAGCTTTTCGGCTGCGCTGGTGAATATGTCCAGGAACCAGTCTCCTGGCACAGGAGGGGATCCCTTGCGGACAACTAGCTTGGTAATACCTTATCACAATAGCACCGCTGGAGTTCCTCCCATCAGGCTTTGGAGGATGCGGCGCACGCTCTACGGTAACCATTAATACTTGCCAGCTACACGGAGACACAGAGAACGTGCGGGGGTAGCGGAGGTGCCCTCCCAAAGGGAGCTTGAAGAGTTCTTCTCCCTTCTCAAGCGCGTGGCCGACGCCTTCGGCGTCTCGGGCTACGAGGACGAGGTGCGCGGCATCGTCGTGGACGAGCTGCGCGAGGCTGCCGACGAACTCTACGTGGACAGGTTCGGCAACGTGGTCGCTGTGAAGCGGGGCTCCCGCGACGGCGTCAAGCTCGTCTGGGATGCTCACATGGACGAGATCGGGTTCTTTGTCAAGCACATTGACGACAGAGGCTTCATCTACCTGGCCCCGGTGGGCGGCTGGAGCGAGAGGGTCCTGCCGGGCCAGAGGGTGAGGATACTCACTGACAGCGGAAGCATAGTTAGGGGCGTCATAGGGGTCAAGCCGCCGCACCTCATGAGGCAGGAGGAGCGCCAGCAGGTTATACCGCTCGACAAGCTGTTCGTCGACATAGGCGCCTCGAGCAGGGAGGAGGTCGAAAAGGCGGGAGTGCGCGTCGGCAGCCCGGTGGACCTCGACAGAGAGGCCGTCCGTCTGCTGAACGATAGGGTTACGGGCAAGGCCTTTGACGACAGAGTCGGCGTAGCCGTCCTCATCAAGGCGTTCAAGGACATAGATGGCTTTGAACCCAACATCCACCTGATCATAGCCGTCCAGGAGGAGGTTGGGCTGAAGGGGGCGCGCGTAGCAGCCCAGGCCATACAGCCTGAGGCTGCCATAGCCGTCGACGTGACCACAGCAAGCGACGTCCCAGACGCGCCCAAGCAGGACTGGGTGGCAGAGCTGGGCAAGGGACCAGTCATAAAGGTTGCAGATGGTCGAAACGCTTCGGGGCTAATCGCCAACAGGAAGCTGCTCCAGCTCCTCCTCGAGACTGCTAGGGAGAAGAATATACCCCATCAGCTGTCGCTGCTCACCGGAGGCACGACCGATGCTACTGCGATATCGCTCGTGGGCGAGGGTGTTCCCTCGGCCGTGGTAGCCGTCCCGACGAGGTACATCCACAGCCCCGTGGAGACGCTGAGCCTGAGCGACGCTGTCAATGCTGCAAGGCTCGTAGTGGAGGCTTCAAAGAAGATCACGAGAGAGTGGTACAGAGCCAACCTGGAAAAGCAGGTAATAGCAAAGAAGTAGCGCGCCTGGCCCCTAGCCGTTTCCACAGCTTTTTGCAAGGCATCGTTGACCGCATAACCCGCCGCCTTTTTGGATGGGAAACCGCCCTTTGAACATCCCGGGGGAGCCCCTTGCCTGACGTTGCCAAGATCGTAAGGGAGAGGCTTAGCATCGACAGGATAGTCGAGGAAATCGTATCCTCGACCGCTCCGCAGGGCGCTGGAGCCATAGTTATGTTCCTAGGCTACGTTAAGGGGCAGGTTGACGGTGCGAACGTGGAAGAGCTGGACTACGAAGCCTACGAGCCCCTGGCCGAAGAGAAGATGAAGCAGATAATCCGAGAGGAGAAGAGGCCGGGCGTTCTCGAGATCCGAGTATACCATCGGATCGGGAACCTCAAGCCCGGCGATCACACGATATACGTGTTCGCGTCTGCGCTTCGCCGCGAGGAGGCTTTCGAGGTCGCCAGACGTGTGCTGGAGCGCGTTAAGCACGAGGTCCCAATATACAAGCTGGAGCGCAGGGAAGACGGGGAGTACTGGGTGCTTGGGGATAGAAGGAGGCTGCCGCGCTCTGAGATAGTAGGTCATCAACGCGGATCAGGGGAAGGTACACACCCTTAATTAAACGCGGGAGGCAACCGGTCGGCACGGTGCGCAGCGCGTGGGCTTTAGGAAGAGACTACTGGAGTCGCCCGTGGTGGCATCGTTCAAGGACGTCTACTTGGAGCCCAGCCTCTCTCCTGTGGAGCCGCACCAGGTCAAACTGGATACGCAGTTCAGCAAGAACGTTAGGCTCAGAATCCCGCTGTCCTCATCACCCATGGACACCGTGACGGAGCTGGACATGTCAGTGGCGATGGCCTTGCACGGAGGCATCGGAGTGGTCCACAGAAACATGCCCGCGGAGCATCAGCTGGAGATCGTCCGGAGGGTCAAGAGCCACCCCACGGTGCCTCTGAGAACCGTCTACGTGGAGCTTGGAGAGCCCTGCGGGAGGGTTCTAGAGGTCATGAGGGGCGAGGGGGTGCGCCAGCTGCCGCTCCTCAACGGGTCCGGGAAGCTCCTAGGCTACGTGGTCTTCCACGAGGTTGCCGAAAGGTGCCGCAACCCGGCAGAGCCCGTTCTCGAGGAGCTTGCCAGGAGCTTGCCCGTAGCCAGCCTGGAGGGTATTGAGGATGCAGCCAAGCTCGTTAGGCAGGGGCAGCTGGACCTCGTGGCTGTTGTGGGACAGGGCGGCGAGTACCTTGGGTCGATCGGGCTGAGGGAGGCTCTGGAGGAGTATGAGCCTGCTGTCGACGAGGAGGGCAGGCTGCTGGTGGCTGCAGCCGTATCTCCCTTCGACCGCAACAGGGCTCTAAAGCTTGACCGCGTTGCAGATGCCCTGGTCAGCGACGTTGCACACTTTCACAACAAGAACGTGATGGAGGCCGCGAGGAGGCTTTCACGGGAGATTAGCTCCGACTTCGTCATAGGCAATGTGGGCTCCTACCAGGCGGTAGCCGATGCTGCGTCGCTGATAGAGAAGATAGACGGGGTTAGAGCCGGTGTAGGCGGTGGGTCCATCTGCACCACGCCCCTGGTTGCTGGAAGCTACTCACCCACACTCTGGGCCACAGCGTCTGCCCGCGACGCCGTGGACGAATTGAACCTTAACGCACCCGTGATCGCAGACGGTGGTATAAGGAGCCCCGGAGACGCCGTGAAAGCTCTCGCCGTGGGCGCCAGCAGCGTGATGCTGGGCTACGCGCTGGCCGGAACAGACGAGGCATCAGCACCTCTCCTAAGAGTTGGGGGAAGCCTCTACAAGCCTTACCGAGGGATGGCGAGCCGAGGGGCAATGGAGAGGAGGTACGCTGCTGATAGGTACTCTAGGGTTTCAAAGCGCGTCGAGGAGGGCGTCGAGGGCCTCGTACCATACCGTGGGCCTGTCTCCCGAGTGATTAGGGAGTTCGTCGAGGCTTTAAAGGCCGGCCTCGGGTACGCGGGGGCATCCTCGATACCCGAGCTGTGGGCAAAGGCCAGGCTCATAAGGGTAACCGAGCCTAAAGATGTGGGCGTCAAGCTTAGGATGAGGGAGGAGGCCTAGCAGTCTTAGCTTGCCGTCGGTCTCGCCCAAGCTTGTGCTGCCGCTAGCTGCTAAGAACCAGCGCTGGGAGCTCGAACTCTCTTCAAAATGCG
>JBEVCG010000013.1:20101-39864 GCA_040514325.1 Thermoproteota archaeon
ACTTTACTGAGGCTTCGACAAAAAGCTGGAGAGGGGCCTTTCCCAGCTCTCTCCAGGCACCGGAGGGGGGCCTAGCAGCCTCACGCAATGAAGGTCTAGCCGGTTTGGCGAGAATCTCCGATACCGACGCTGAGGGCTGTAGGCCCCAGCGCGAGCAGGCCTTCACTTTAATAACGTTTCCAGCTTCTCGGTACAGAACCTTAACGAGCTTCTTACAGGGCTGAAGGTCTCCATCGAATTGGAGAGGACAGCACAACAGGAACACGGACATGCAGCCAGAAGGGGCCAGCGGGCCTAACCGAGGCTAGAGAGGCTCACGTGAGACCAGCCTGGAGGCCAGAAGCTGCCGAGGTTTAGAGAGCGGCTACACCCCTTAGGGCGTAGCCTACTCCCTAAGCCCCGGCCCTTCTGGCCTCCGGGCCGGTCCCTTGTGAGCCTCTCTAACCTTTGATCCCCGCTGGCCCGGGTAT
This sequence comes from Thermoproteota archaeon, assembly GCA_040514325.1. GTDB lineage: Archaea > Thermoproteota > Thermoprotei_A > Sulfolobales > Pyrodictiaceae > QNYQ01. The sequence continues at coordinate 20,572 of JBEVCG010000013.1, forward strand.
TACTTGGTACGAGGTCTTATAAAGGCTTTCCTATTATAAGACCCTGGGATAAAGTTTTTATTCATGTTTGCGTAGGCGCGCACTATGCTTCCCAGGCTTTCGTAGTAGGCCTCTGGATCTGTTTCGTAAGCTGTGCCTCTATCCACGTCAACAATAACGATTGTGTGTAGCCTAGCGCTCCAGAGGCTGTCCACTGGTATTGGAGGTGAGGTGTAGTATCGGTCGACGAGCTCCTTTAGCGCTGCGATATCCTCTTTCCTCCTAGCTCTGGGAGGCTTCAATAGGGGGCTTGGTATAGGCGCTGCGTAGTAAGGTGGAATGGCCAGCGCCATTTTGCTTGCATACCTTCCGTACCTCGCAACCTTAGCCACAATTCTTGCGCGCAGGTAGTCAACGGGGTCTAGAGCGTTGGAGGGTGGAGTGAAGCCTGTCTCGACCTCCACTACGAGGCTGCTCCACGCCTTCTCCGCGTAGACGTCGCACACCATCCCGTCCGGCACCGTGTGCTCCACATCGACGTTCTCGTAGCCCCGCTTTACCAGGTAGCCTGCCACCACAAGCTCCAATGCTGAGTGGTTTATCTTGACAAGACCCTTCGCGTACATGTCCACGAGCTTATCTACAATCGGCTCGAGCTCGCGGCGCAGCCCCAGCCTGGCTGCAAGCTCCTCGAGGTCCCTGCGAAAGAGCTGCACGCTCCTACTGCTCGGCGCCACCTAGAGCTACCCACAATGAATGCCGAGGGAATACCTCTATGAGGGTACCCTCGAGGAATCCTGCCCCGCCAGCGAGATAAACAGCTGGGAGAGTATCACCAGCGCTGCGCCGAGGGCCCGGCTAGGCCCCATGGCTTCGCCGAGCAGGAGGACACCCCAAAATACGCCGAGGAGAGGCTCTAGCGTGGCTGCCACCGAAGCCCTCTCGGGAGGAACCCTCGACAGACCCTCGTAGAACAGGTAGTAGGCCACGATGCTGGAGACCAGGCCCAAATAGAGGCCCGAAACGACATCGCTTCTACCAACACCTGCCCCGGAAAGCGCAATGGCCAAAGCTAGCGAGGGGGCAGCCCATCCCTGAACAGAGATTGCCGCAGCCGCCGGCGTAAGTCTACCCTTTAGAAAGTCCACCTTTTCAAGGACGGCCCGGGAGCCCACTATCAGCGCTGCGTATAGCAGGCCCGACGCCAGCCCCCACGCAATGTCCCAGATCGCTTCCCCAGCGCTGCTTGAGGGGAGGTATATCAGGGTTACTCCAGCAACAGCCATCGCAACCGCCGCTGCATCGCTACGCCGCACCGAGCGTGAAAACGCTGCACGCGCAGCTAGAACCCATATGGGAGCCGTGTAGAGGAGGACCACCGCTAGGGCCACACCGAGCCTCTCTATCGCCACCATGTACACGTAGTGGAAGGGGGCCACCACAAGCAGCCCGAGCAGTGCAACGGGAACGCTTAGAGCTATCCTGCGCGCATGCCGCGAGGTAAGGGAGAGGACGACAGCAGCAAAGCCAGCCACAGCTGTCCTCACGAGGGCAAGGCCCAAGGGGCTTCCTCCAGCGGCCATGCCCAGCTTCGCGGCCACGCCGATAGTTGACCATAGGGCTGCTGCAGCGTACACGTACACGTAGCCATACGCATCCCTGCCGATCTTGGGCAAGCAGACCCCCAGCAGCTAAGCGAAGCCCGCTTCACCGCAGCACCTGCAGTGGGTTTAAAGCCTATGAGCTGCGAGCCGGCCGGGGCATGCAAGCAAAACGACACCACGTATTTTACCTTCCCCGCCAACGCACTGCTTATGGAGCCCCGGTGATGGCCGCGATAGAAACGGCACAGCATTACATACCGCTAGAGGGGGTAAACGGCACTCCAGCTGTTGTTGGTGGAGAGGTGGGGGCCTCCAACATTACGGTTAACGTAACGTCTGCACCAGTTCAAGCTCTGCAGGGGGGCGAAGGGCTAAACCCCTTCCTGGTGGCTGCCGCGCTCTCCGCCGCGCTCGTTGTTCTAGTTATCGCCTACATGCTGGGTATGAGGAGCGAGCTTGTTGTGCGTGGCACAGCTGGAAGTGCTACGGTACAAACGGTTACTCGGCCCCTATACCTCTATCCAGGCCTCAAGGCCAGGATGAGAAGAGCCTACGAGAAAGCCATCAGCAGGGCCCTCAGGATGGGTGCGAAGGTAAGAAGGGGGTTCACGCCAATGGAGGCTGCAAGAGCGTCTGCAGGTCTCCTTGGAGACAAGGTCGTGCGGATTGCCGAGCTCTACACCGAACACGTGTACGCGCCTGGTCAGCCTCCCCCCGAAGCTGTAGAGGAGGCGGAAAGGCTTGCTGACAGTGAGCAGGAATAGCCTCTTCCTGCTAGGCATGGTCATTGTAGCGCTCGTGGTGCTGGCCAGAGCACCGTACACCTTAAAGATGGTGCATCAGACCAGCCCCAGCCCCGAGAACCACTACTACACAGGGTCGTTCGAGTTCGTGAGGCTGGCGGCTGCGCGCTACCCCGTGCAGCTGGGCGGAGTAGAGCTGCTGGAAAAGATACTCGGGAACCCCCATCGCACGGCCATCTACGTGGTTATAGGCCCCGAGCTCCCGTTCACCCCAGCCGAGGTCTCTAAGATAAGGAGGTACGTAGAGGAGGGGCGGCTCTCGATCCTGGTGGCAGACGAGACGGGCACCGCGAACACGCTCACCGAGCCCCTGCTGAAGGTGCGCATTGCAGGCCACATAGTCCTGAACGCCAGCGGGACGTACATTGTGCCGTACAGGTGCATGGGGTCCACAATCCTCTCCAGCAAGGTGTCCTACCTAGCCAGCTTTCCGAGGGAGGCTAAGGTCCTATGCACCGTGGAGGCAGCCCATGCGGAGTTGCCCGCCGCAGTACTGCTGAAGCTCCCCAGCGGCTCTTCAGCGCTTGTAATTGCCGACAGCAGCATCTTCGCGAACTTCCTCATAAGTGGTTGGCCGGGCATGGGATCCTCGCGGAGCATAGCGCTTCTCCTGCTCGCCCAGCTGGAGCCCTACCGAGCAGACGTGGTGGTGTTCGACAACGAGCACTACAGGGCCACCCGCACCGAGGAGCTGGGCAAGATAGCTGAGCAGGCAATGTTCATCATCGGCCGCGCTGGCGAGGCGCTTGGAGGCTGGCTCGCCAGCCTCAACCCCCTCGCCGTTGCTGCTACACTCTCGCTAGCTGGTCTGGTGCTCGCCTCTCTCGCTGTTGGTGCTCCGCCCCGACACGTGCCTGAGCGGAGTAAATTTGAGGAGATAACCAGAATGTACGAGAGGCGCGTAAAGCACGAAGATACGGGAGGGTTTGGGTGAAGGGGTGCAGCGGTTGACCGTCACCGTGTTTGAGAGGGTCGTCTCTGAAGTTTCGAAGGTAATTGTAGGCAAGAGGAGGGAGATCAGAGCGATACTCGCCTCGATGATAGCCGGGGGGCATGTTCTGCTCGAAGGTGTACCCGGCGTCGCGAAAACCACCATTGCAAAGGCCGTCGCATCGGCTATGGACCTCGAGTTCAAGAGGATACAGTTCACCCCAGACCTGCTGCCCTCAGACATTACCGGAACCTTTGTGTACCGCAATGGAGGCTTCGAGTTCCAGAAGGGGCCCATCTTCGCCGACATAGTGCTCGTCGACGAGATAAACCGGGCAAGCCCCAAGACGCAGGCTGCGCTGCTCGAAGCAATGCAGGAGAGGCAGGTGACAGTCTGGGGCAGGACGTTCAAGCTTCCTCCAACTTTCACGGTCATAGCAACGATGAACCCCGTGGAGTTCGAGGGGGTCTACCCGCTGAGCGAGGCGCAGGTTGACAGGTTCATGGCCAAGGTTGTGGTAGGCTACCCCACAAGGGATGAAACGGTGGAGATACTCGAGAGGCTGAAGGCCATAGAGGAGTGGCCTATAAGGCCCGTAGCCTCGCGCGAAGACCTGCTGGAGGCTAGGGAGGCTGTGTGGAACGTCTACGTAGACCGCAACATCAAGCTCTACATAGCTGAGATCGTCGAGCAGACCAGGAAGGATCCGCGGGTTCTCTTGGGAGGATCACCACGCGCAGCAATATCCATAATGCAGATGGCCCGGGCCCTAGCACTCATAGACGGTAGGAAGCATGTTACGCCCGATCACGTTAAGGAAGCTGCAAGGCCCGCGCTGCTCCACAGGATAGTGCTGAAGCCTGAGGCCAGGATGGCCGGTGCATCCGCCGAGCAGGTTGTGGAGGATGTTCTCGACAACGTTCCGCCTCCATGAGGGGCTGAGGAGTGGCCGTTAGGCCTAAGCCCAGGGCATTCGCTGCAGCTGCAATGACAGCCGTGCTCGCGCTAATGGCGTTGATGGGGCTGGTGCCCGAGGCCTCGGCCGCAGCCGCGATCCTTCTGGCAACACTAATTGCCGCAGGCAGAGGCATGGCCGAGGCATCCGAGGCTATCCTCCACTCCCTGCAGGTAAAGCTCGAGGCGAGCCCGAGAAGCGTCGGTGAGGGGCAGCCCGCCTGGGTGAGAGTTAGGATCTACAACCCCACCGAAAGGAGGATACCGAGCCTCCTAGTCAAGCTCGGTTCTGGGCCGCGCTGCAGGTTGCAGCCTAATGTGCCCGTAGCAGTCTCTGTGGAGCCTGGAGCCGAGTCCGAGATCCTGTTCAAGGCTGTGCCTGCGCCGGGCCTGCACCTCATAGGCGGTGTCGAACTTGAGGCTGTCGACCTACTGGGGTTCTTCGGCTCCGTGAGGCGTCTGGATATCCGCGTAGCCCTCTCCGCCACGCCAGCGGTTGTAGAAGGGGCGAGGCTTCCCAGCGCTCTCCGCCTGCACGGCGTCGAGGAGGTCTTCTCAAGGCTTGTGCGGGGACGTAGCACGGAGTTCTACGAGATAAGGGAGTACGTTCCGGGAGACGACGTTAGGAGGATAGTGTGGTCCGCGTCCGCGAGGACGGGGAGGCTCATGGTTAGGGAGGACCTAGCCGAGCTGACGCCGTCGCTGTACGTGTTCGTGGACCTCTCGGAGCCCATGTGGGTTGGGCTGCCTGGAGACTCGCCAGGCGACCACGCGATGAGAATGGCGCTGTCGCTGGCGCTATACGTGGGAAGGGGCTCGGGCATCCTGGGGTACACAGTCTTCCACGGCCACATGTGGGTATCCCGGGGCAGGCTCCGCGGCAGCGATGCTGTCCAGGAGCTTGTGCATAGATTTGCGAGCTACGATCCGCTGCTGTCAAGGCCCAGAAGCGCGCTTAGGAGAGCCCTCGAGGAAGCGGCCGCAATGGCGGAGGCGGGTAGGATTCCAGCGCTGGTTATCTTGAGCGGCCCCATGCTCCTCGACGACTTCAGCGCGGAGGATCTAGCCACGATGCTGTCCGGCTACTCCGGCTACAAGCTCCTGCTTATCATAGTACCTTCATCCGAGGTGCCTGCTGGAGCCTTCAGCTACGAGTCCAGAAAGCTAGAAGCCAGCTTTGATGCGCTTAGGAGAGCGGGCGTAGAAGCTTCAGTTGTCCGAGGCTTGGCTGGGCTAAGGGCTGCGCTTCAGGCGCTGTTTCCAGCCGCTGCGCGCATGAAACCAGCAAGGGTGACGTAGCCGTGGCACTGGGCTTCGTCGGGTGGGCGCATCACGCTCTGGTCTTCACAGCGGTTCTAGCTGCTGCCACAGCCTCCGCATACCTAAGCTCCGATGCGCTGGCGCTGGCTGCCGTCTTTATAGCTGTAGGGTATGCTGTGCTTCAAAATTACGCTGTAAGGAGGAGGGATCTACTGCTCCTGGCACCGCCTGCTGTGGTATGGATCTACGCGTCGGGCCTACTGCTACTTCTGAGAAGGGCCTCCCTGCTCGGTGGCGCACCCGAGCTCAAGGCGCTTACTACCAACGGGGGGCTCTTCGCCGCAACGGTAATCTCGGCAGCATTCGCCTCCTCGCTGGTCTACAAGCTGTACTCGCCCCGCAGGGAGCTAGTACGCCTGCCGAGGCCCCCCAGGCCAGGACTGCCCAGAAGACTGAGGAGGAGGCTCAGAAGCCGGGAAGCGTTTTAGCCAGCACCGCACGTTGTTGTGTCGGAGGCTGCCAGTAGTGGCTAGGCTGAAGCTCTCCTGGATTCTCGCCTCAGTGGGGGTAGGCTTCCTAGCTGCTGGCGTTTACCTTGTAGCCTCGGCAAGCTACGCGGCAGGCATACTCGCCGCCCTGGTCGGCTACGTGCTTGTGAGCTACGGGATCGACGCCTACAAGGAGGAGAGAAGATGCTCAGCATAGCACGTCACGATGCAGCGTGAGGCGCCTTGCATTTTTCCCCCCGCACTAGATTTAACAACTCTACTTGATACACCTTGAACGGAAGCAATCTGGAGCTGGTCAGATCCTCTGCAAGGGAGTTCGCAGAGAAGGTGCTGAAGCCCGTAGCCAAGAAGATAGACGAGGACAACGTGATTCCTGAAGAAGTTCTGAGGAAGATGGGGGAGATGGGGTTCTTCGCGCTCAGAGTTCCTGAGGACTACGGCGGACCCGGCCTCAGCCTACTTGAGAGCGTTGTCGTCGTCGAGGAGCTGGCTAAGGCAAGCAGCGGCGCAGCCATAATGGCCGTGGTCAGCGGCGATATGGTTGCCTACCCCATACTCAAGTACGGTTCGCAGGAGCAGAAGGAGAAGTACCTCACCATGCTGGCGAAGGGGCGCATAGGAGCCTTTGCGCTCACCGAGCCATGCTGCGGGAGCGATGCAGCTGCGATACAGACCAGGGCAGTAAGAGATGGTGGCGAGTACGTCATATCGGGGCAGAAGATGTTCATAACTAACTCGACGTACGCTGACTTCTTCCTAGTAGCGGCGAGGACCGGGAAGCCCGAGGATAGGCACAGGGGTATATCGCTGTTCATAGTGGACAAGACACCGTGCGTGAAGGTGTCCAAGCTGGACATGATGGGGTACCGTGGCAGCGGCACCTCCGCCGTGTACTTTGAGGACTGCCGCGTACCGCGGGAGAACATGCTGGGAGAGGAGAACACGGGGTTCAAGAAGGTGATGATGGCCCTCAACGAGGGAAGGATAGCCACCGCCGCGACCGGCCTAGGGATTATGGAGGCTGCCTTTGAGGAGGCGTTCAGCTACGCCCAGCAGAGGACGAGCATGGGGGTACCGATAATAGAGCACCAGATGGTCCAGTACATGATATCCGAGATGGCGACCCTTATCGAGGCCGCTAGGCTGCTCATCTACGAAGCTGCGCGCGCAGCCGACGAGGGGAGGTCCGACTTCGTCAAGCTCTCCAGTATGGCCAAGCTCTTCGCGGCAAAATACGGCGTCGAAGTAGTTAGGATGGCCATGCAGGTGCTAGGCGGCGTAGGCTACAGCAGGGACAGCATCGTCGAGAGGCTCTACAGGGACATAAAGATGATAGAAATCGGCGACGGCACAAACGAGGTGCAGAGAATTGTAATAACTAAAGCTCTCCTCGGAAGGATAAGGCCAGAGTAGCTGTTTTATTCTAAGCAGCAGGATTTACTCAAGCTATTCGAGAGGCGGGTACAGGTTGCCTCCCCCTAGAAGGGTAGCTGTGGTGGGCGTAGGCTGGTACGGCTTCAGACCCGCTACGCCGGAGGTCTCCTTTAGAGAGATGATGTTTGAGGCGGCGGCGAGAGCTTACGAGGATGCTGGCGTAAACCCCCGAACTGACGTGGACGCATTCATATCCTGCCAGGAAGACTTCTGGGAAGGTATAGCAATCGCGGACGAGTTTGCCCCCGAGCCTATAGGCGGCGTGCTCAGGCCCACGCTAACAGTTGCTGGCGACGGCCTCCAGGGGCTTGCTCAGGCCTACATGCTCGTTAAGAGCGGCTATTTCGACGTCGTGGCCGTCGAGGCCCACGCAAAGCCCAGCGACATAGCCACCGTGCAGGAGATCTACGAGCTGGCGCTGGACCCGGTCTATGTGAGACCCCTAGGGGTGAGAAACCCTCTGTTTCTGGCGGCCCTCGACGCGAGAGCCTACATGGAGACGTACGGGGTGGCCAGGGAGCACCTAGCCCTGGTGGTCTCCAAGAACAAGAGGAACGGGCTTTCGAACCCTCGCGCCAGCTTTGCTGCACGGGTTGAGCCCGAGGACGTCCTGAAGGCGCCCTACGTGGTGGAGCCGCTGACAAGGCTCGACATAGCGAGCTTTGTCGATGCTGCTGTCGTTTTCGTTGTTGCGGGCGAGGAGGTCGCGAAGAGGCTCACCGATAGGCCTGTGTGGATAGAGGGGGTGGGGTGGTCCACGGAGGCCGGCACCGGCAGCCTCCAGTGGCACGCGTGGGGTAGGATGCCCTCAATGCGCGATGCTGCAGACATGGCGTACAGGATGGCCGGCGTCTCCAGCCCAGCAAACGCATTCGACTTCGTGGAGGTGGAGGACAGGTTTAGCTACGTAGAGCTCCTATCGATTGAGGAGGCGAGGCTGGCGCCTCTCGGCTCTGCAGCCAGCATGCTGGAGGCTGGAGACCTAGATAGAGGAGGTTACCTGCCTGTAAACCCTAGCGGAGGCAGCTTAGCCTTCGGAGTCCCGCTGGAGGCTACAGGCCTTGCTAGGGCGCTCGAGGCTGTGCTGCAGCTGCGAGGCGAGGCCGGCCCTAACCAGCTAAGCGGTGTCAAGAGGGCGCTTGTTCTTTCGTGGCGCGGTCCCCCGACGTACACGAGCATTGCGCTGGTTTTGTCCTCAGAGTAGGCGTGGGGTGTTGCCCGTGAAACCAAACGTGTTCGTGAAGGAGAAGGTTGCCGTAATCGGGGCGGGACTCACCCTGTTCAGAAGGAGGATGCTCGAGACACCCAGGGAGCTTGCGTGGGAAGCTGCCAAGCAGGCTCTGGAGTCAGCCGGCATGACGCTTTCCGACGTAGACTGCGTTGTAATAGGAACTGCTCCCGACGCCTTCGACGGAGTTAACCTGAACGGCGAGTACCTTGCCGACGTGGCTGGGCCGCGGAAGCCTACCGTTAGGGTGTACGTTGGCGGGGGAACAGGCGTTATGGTGCCGATAGCCGCCTGGTGGCACGTCGCCAGCGGGGTCTGCCGAACAGTGCTTGCTGTCGGGGAGGAGAAGATGAGCCCGGCCAGACCGCATCCTCAGGGAGTGTTCGCTTACATCTGGGATCCCATACTGGAGAGGCCGCTAGGCCCCAACCTGATATGGATATTTGCCCTGGAGATGAGACGCTATATGCACAAGTGCGGCGCGAAGAAAGAGGACATAGCCCTAGTGTCGGTAAAGAACAAGCGAAACGCGCTCGACCACCCGGCGGCTCAAGCCGCTGCCAACATAACCGTGGAAGATGTACTAAAGAGCGAGGTTTTGGTGTGGCCCGTACAGAGGCTCGACATAAGCCCCGTCAGCGACGGAGCTGCAGCACTGGTGCTAGCCAGTGAGAGTGTTGCCAGAAGGTACACGGATACGCCGATTTGGGTGGAGGGTGTTGGGTGGACCCTCGACAATACACACTGGTACAACAGAGATCTAGCGTACCCTAGATACGTCGAGTACGCTGCCAGGATGGCGTATAGGATGGCCGGCATAGAGAGGCCCTGGAAGGAAATAGATGTGGCCGAGCCCTACGACCCGTTCGACTACAAGGAGCTGCACCACCTGGAGGGCCTAATGCTTGCAAGACGGTGCGAGGCCTGGAAGCTAGTCCGCGAGGGGTACTTCGATAGGGACGGTGAGCTGCCGGCCAGTCCGAGCGGAGGCCTCCTGGGAGTAGGCAACCCTATCGCCGCTGCCGGGGTAATGAAGGTGGCTGAAATATTCTGGCAGCTCAGATACGAGGCCGGCAGGAGGCAGGTGAAGAAGCCCGTGCATAAGGGCGTTGCCCAGGCCTGGGGAGACCTCATGCAGGCTGGAACCGTAATAGTCCTCTCAAACTAGGCGTGGAGGTGGTTCCCGTGCCTAAGGAGAAGCTGCCCGGCACACCCCTAAAGGAGGCTGAGCTCCAGTCTCTAGTTGGCCTGGTCGAGTACGTCCCTAGGGCAAGGTACGAGTTCTCAACGGGGCAGGCGCACAGCCGGTTCCTTGAGGGGCTGAGAGAGGGAAAGGTACTGGGGCGAGTCTGCCGCAAGTGTGGCAGGGTCTACGTCCCGCCGAGAATGTATTGCGAGTACTGCTTCCGCCACACCGACGAGTGGGTTGAGGTAAAGGACGAGGGGTGGGTGGAGACGGCCGTTGCAAGCCACATAGGCACGTTCCGCGAGAGGCTTGAGAAGCCGGAGATCATTGCTGTAGTGAGGCTGGACACGCCTGGATACGCTAGGGACAGCTACGAGTACGCTGGCCTCTTCCACAGGATATGCAATGCTTCAGAGGATGACGTCAAAACAGGGAGGATTATAGGGAGGAGGGTAAGGGCGCGCTGGAAGCCGAAGGAGGAGCGCACGGGCAGCATTACCGACATAGACTGCTTCGAGGTAGTTGAGTGAGGTGGTAGCTTGAGTTTCGAGAAGAGGTTCCGGCCTGGAATGATAGCTAGCTTTCCCGGCAAGATGGAAGTGGAGAGGTACCTGTACACGCCGGGGCTCCACGGACTAAAGTTCGCTGAAGCGCTGAAGCAGGGAAGGATCCTCGCAGGCAGGTGTGCCGACGGCTCCATTTACGTGCCTCCGCCGACGTTCTGCCCCGATGGCTCGGAGGAGGAGCTTGTCGACGTAACAGAGTCGGAGTGGATCGTCGACACCTACACCGTCGTCTACGAGGACATGTACGGCAACAGGCTTGAGGAGCCTCAGGTTGTGGCCGTGGTGAGGCCTGCTGAAGCGCGAGGTGGGATGATCCACTACGTGAAGGCCTATCCGGAGGCAGTCTATACGGGGATGAGGGTTAAGCCCGTATTCGCACCGGAAGACAAGCGCAGGGGGCTGGTGACAGACATACTGTACTTTGAGCCAGCTTAGTTCTTACTTATCTCCGCACCCCTTTTTAGGTTCGGCAACTTTGCTCCGAAGGTGGGCCCTGCCAGGAGATAGCCTCGACGCGGTTGTTCTGGGGAGCACGTTCCTCGACGTCGTCCTAGACTATGATAGAGAGTACATCAGAGGGGGGAACAGCGTTTACAGCGGCAGAACATGCTTCGGCGGGGGAGGAGCCAACGTCGCATACTACGCATCTGCGCTTGGGGCAAGTGTGGGTCTCATCTCTGCCATCGGGAGCGATCCTTTGGGTGACGTTATCGCATCGCACCTGGAAAGGAAGGGGGTGAGGTTCCTCGGCGTTAGATCAGACAGAGGTTCCACTGGGTCGGTCATAGTGCTAAGACACCCAGACGGAGAGAGGTCATTTCTCGTGCTCTTGGGACCCTACGAGGACCTCTCGATAGATTACGTAGTCAATACCATAAGGCTAGCCAGACCGCGGGTGGTGTTCCTTCACGGCTACTGGCTCGAGGCACGGCACCTCTCGGAGCTTCTTTCAGCAGCAGCTCAAGAGGCAAAGAGAGGGGGTTCACATGTCCTGTTCGATCCAGGCGCGTACAACCTTGTCAAGCAGCACCTAGAGTTCGTCAGGGAGGCTATCCTCCCGTACACTGACGTGCTTATTCCGAACGAGGAGGAGCTGGCAGCCATGACTGGGGCTTCCAGCCCCGAGAAGGCCGCTAGGATGCTCGCCGACCTCGGTATCAGGAGGGCTGCCGTAAAGCTGGGTCCTCGAGGTGCACTGGTCATAGACGGGGGAAGAATCGCAAGGGTACCGCCGCACCCCGCCAAGAGGGTGAGCAGCGTGGGGGCTGGAGACTCCTTCGACGCCGCCATAGTCTACGGGGTGTCAAGAGGCATGAATCTGGAGAGTGCGGCGCGGCTAGGCAACATGCTGGCAGCAAGGGTGGTGGAGTGCTTCTGCGCACAGTGCGAGGACGCCTGGAGGTACGCCCGTAGGCTGGCATCATCCTTCCACAAGCGCTAGCTCTAAATGTGACAATATTTATCTTATGGAATCTAAACTAACGTTAACGTGGGGTGCACTCTCCGTGGGAGGCTACGTGTGGGTGCCACCCAAGGAGGTTGTAGACCAGTCAAACGTCAAGCACTTCATGGATAGCCACGGGTTCAGCAGCTACAAAGAGCTGGTCCGTAAATCTACGGAGGACATAAGGTGGTTCTGGGGCAACCTCCCCAGCTGGCTTGGAGTAGAGTGGTTCTCTGAGCCGCGCGAAGTCTACGACCTATCGCGGGGGCCCGAGTGGGCCAAGTGGTACGTGGGAGGCAAGATAAACCTCACGTACAACGTCCTGGACCGAGTCGTTAAAGCTGGGTTCGGGCACCGCGAGGCGTTTACGTGGGTTGGCGAGGACGGGGCCACAAGAAGGTACACGTACCAGGAGCTCCTGGACGAGGTTTCCAGGTTCGCACGCTTCCTCGACGAGGAGGGTGTGAAGCCTGGCGATGTTGTTGCAATCTACGCTCCCATGGTTCCCGAGTCCATAGTTGCTATGCTGGCTGCCATCAGGGTAGGCGCAATAGCTTCGCCCATATTCTCCGGGTTTGCAGCCCCAGCTGTTGCCGAGAGGCTTAGGCTCTCAGATGCTAAGGTACTTGTCACCATAGATGGCTACTATCGGAGGGGCCGCCGGATAATCTTGAAGCGGGAAGCGGATAGGGCCGTTGAGCTGTCGTCTACGTCGCCGCGCGTGGTAGTTATAGAGAGGCTGAGGGCGGAGGTTCCATGGAACGACCTGCGCGATGTCAAGTACAGCGAGGCCATTTCAGGGAAAAGGCCTATGGCAGAGCCCGCCGAGGTCGACGCAGAGCACCCTGCACTGCTGCTGTTCACCTCCGGCACCACCGGACGCCCGAAGGGCGCGGTAATAAGCCACGCCGGCGCGCTCCTGCAGCCCGGCAAGGAGCATTACTTCAACCTAGACATAAAGTCGACCTGGGAGCACCCAGACAGCGCGGACAAGCTTTGGTGGATCTCCGACATAGGCTGGATGATGGGGCCGTGGCAGGTCATCGGAGCCCAGCTCCTCGGTGCAAGCCACTTGATGGTCGAAGGAGCCCTCGACTACCCGGAGCCGGGACGCGCGTGGAGCCTCATAGAAAGGTTCAAGGTAACTCACTTCGGCTTCGCTGCAACAGCTGCAAGGATGCTGAAGAAGGTTGCAGCTAGCCTCCTCGACGAGTACGACCTCTCAACTCTGAGAGCCTTTGGCAATACGGGGGAACCCATAGACCCTGACACGTGGATGTGGATTGTCAAGGAGGTTGGAGAGGAGAAGAGGCCGATGATAAATCTGAGCGGGGGCACGGAGATATTTGGTTGCTTCGTGCTGCCTAGCCCCGTGGTTCCGCTGAAGCCTTCAACGCTTTGGGGGCCGGGGCTCGGCATGGATGTGGACGTGGTCGACGACTCCGGGAGGCCCGTCAGGGGCCAGCCCGGTTACCTTGTTGCGAGGAAGCCGGCGCCCAGCATGACGCGCGGCCTCTGGAGAGAGCCCGAGCGCTACATCAAGACGTACTGGAGCAGGATTCCAGGAGTCTGGTTCCACGGAGACCTAGCGCTGATAGATAGCGACGGCTACTGGTACATCCTCGGCCGCGCTGACGACGTGATAAAGGTTGCCGGCAAGAGGATAGGGCCAGCAGAGATAGAGGCTGTGGTCAACAGCCACCCAGCTGTAGCCGAGTCGGCCTGCATAGGGGTTCCCCACGAGGTCAAGGGGGAGGTTGTAGCCTGCTTTGCAGTGCTCAAGGAGGGCTACGAACCAAGCGAAAGGCTAGAGCACGAAATAGCGGAGAGGGTGGCCAGCGAGCTGGGCAAGCCATTCACTCCCGAAGCCGTAGTCTTTGTAAGCGACCTGCCGAGGACGCGTAGCGGCAAGATAATGAGGCGCGTCATCAAGGCTGTCGTCACAGGCCAGAGCCCAGGAGACATCTCAACGCTCGAGAACCCGGAGGCTGTCGAGCAGGTGAAAAAGGCTGCCGAAAGGTTTACGAAGAGGTAGACGCCGCAAGGGCAAGGCTTCCTTTTTCACGCTATCTTGTGCTTCCTCGCGTACACGGTTTTAAGGTACCTTATGATTTTCGATATGGGTATCTCCACGGGGCAGACCGCATCGCACCTGGCACAGCCTAGGCAGAGGTGCGCTATCTCGGCTGCCTGATCCTCGCCCAGGGTTATAGCTGTCCAGTTAACCCCCATGGGGCCGCCGTACACGGGGCCTCCCCACACGTTGGCTGTGTGGCGCCACACAGGGCACTCGTACTGGCAGCGGCCGCACCGCACGCATCTAAGCTGCTCCCACAGCATAGGGTGCTTCGCCGCTTTCCTGCGGCCATTGTCCACGAGGAGTACGTGGAGTTCCTTGGGCCCATGCGCTCCGTAGACGCGGGTTAGCTCTATGTCCGCCGTGTTGCTGGGGCCTGCTATGACGTTGAGGTACGTGGGAGGGTAGAGGCCCGCGTAGGCTGCCTGAACCATGGCAACCTTTAGCGCATCCATGAAGGTGGGCACTATCTTGTCGACCCCGACCAGCGCTACATGCACGGGAGGGAACCCCGTGACCAGGCGTATGTTGCCCTCGTTCTCGACGAGGACTATGGCACCAGTATCCGCAGCTAGGGCGTTTGCACCGCTTATGCCGACGTCTGCTCTGGAGAACTTGTCGCGGAGAAACCTCCTAACCGCGGCTACTGCCTGCTCTGCGTCCGCGTCTGGCGGCAGGCTTCTGTCTATCTTCTCGCGTATCATCTCTACAGCCCGTTCACGCGTCATGTGGACAGCGGGCGCAATGGTATGCATAGGTTTGCCTCCTTCTAGCTGTACAAGGAGCTGGCCGAGGTCCGTCTCCCACACCTCGTTGCCCAGCTCCTCGAGGAACTCGCGGACGCCCAGCTCCTCAGCCACCATGCTCTTGGACATGATGACCAGCTTGCCCCTTCCCACTACCCTCTCGAGGATCGACCTAGCCTCTTCACGGTCACTGACAACGTAGGGGTGGGCCCTAACCTTCTTCAGAGACTCGACCGCCAGGTCTATGTAGTGATCGAGGTTCTTGAGAACCTTATTCTTAACCGCCTTGACCTCCCTGGCAAGCTCCACCAGTTCGGGGTGTGCTGCGAGGAGGCTTGGAACCTTCTCCTCAGCGCTTACGGATCCGCGCCACACGCCCTCCTGGAACGAGGGTTTGTCGAGAACCTCGAGGACGGATTCTAGAACGGAGTTTAGCTCGAGCTCGGTGCCGCTGCCCATTATACGTCACCTCTGCTGTGTCTGTTGCAGCATAGAGGCTAGCAGCAGTGCAATATCGCTGACAGCGACCCCCTCGGGCTTAACCCTGCTCAGGTTAGCGTAGCATATGGGGCAGAGCGTTACAACGTTCCTGGAACGAGACGCGAGCTCCCTCATCCTCGTTTCGGCTATCCTCATCGAAAGGGTGGGCGATATCGACTCCAGCGGACCACCGCAGCAGTACGTCAGCTCGCGGGTCCTCTTGGGCTCAACCACCGTGTAGCCGGCCAGCTTTAGTAGCTCCCTGGGCTGCTGCACTATGCCTGCGTATCTTGCATAAAAGCAGGGGTCGTGAATAACCCAGCTTCCCCCTTCGCCGCTCTTGAATTCGACGCCCCTCTCCGAGAGGACTTCGAGGTAGTTGACCACCTCTATGTCGAAGCCGTCAACGTACTTGGGATAGGCCTCACGCAGCACGTGGGTCGTATGGGGATCCACGGTAATGACCTTCTTCACACCCTCGCTCTTCAGCTCTCTGTAGACACGCGCAGCGTGCGACGTAAGGATATCGTCTAAGCCTAGGTCGTAGAGCAGGGTGCCGCTGTACAGGTCCTTCTCGTATACGTAGCCGTAGTCCACCCCCGCGCTCGAGAGCAGCCTCGCGATGGAGCGTAGAACCTCCTCGGCCCACTCAACATCCCTCCTCTCAGGCTTGGCAACAAGCTTCGAGAGGTCCACCACCCTGCTAACGATCCTTGCAAGACGCAGCGCAACGCCGCCAGCTGAGCTCTTCTCAAGCCGTTCAAGCGACTTAACCAGGCTATTGATGTAAGGGACAAGCTGGTAGAGAGCGCCCGTGTATATGGCTGTAGGCTTGCCGCGTGGTATATTGAGGGGCTTAGCCCACGAGTAAACAGACTCTGGCGGTACCGGTACGGGGAAGCCCGTCTTGGAGACGTTCTCAGCCATCATGCGGAGTATCTCTCGGACATCCAACGACCAGGTCACCTGCGCTCTACGTAGCTAATTTCAACACGGAATCTTTCCATACCCTTTAAAAATCCTGTATGGGCTAGGGATCTGGCTGCACGGACAACACCGGGTATATCTATGCCTGCAGGGCATCCCTTGACGCAGGCTGCGCAGAGTATGCAGGAGTATAGGGACGAGAGGGCTTCCTTGGTGAGCAAGCCCTCCTCAAGAGCGTAGCGCACCACGTTGACGCGGCCGCGAGGCCCGTAGCCCCGGTGGGGGCCGAAGCTCAGCGTGGGGCACAGAGGCTCGCAAAAGCCGCAGTAAGCGCACTTGGACGTCTCAGCCCTAAGCCACTCTGCAAGGGCCTTCGGACCGCCTTCATCCAACGCCTAGACCACCCTACCGGGGTTGAGGATGTTCTTGGGGTCGAATGCGCGCTTGATGGCCCTCATAATGTCGAGGGCTTTCTCGGCGCCGTTTGCCTCAAGCTCGTACCTTAGCCCCTCCTTCTTGAGGATCCCTATTCCGTGCTCGGCGCTCACAGTTCCGCCAAGCTTAACGGCAAGCTTCATAACGTCGTGGTGCCACTGCATCACTCTCTCCCCCGCATCCCTGTCTGTCACATCGAAGCCTGTCGCTGGATGCAGGTTCCCATCGCCGACGTGCCCCCCAATCATTGTCGGCAGCTTGTACTCCTCCTCAAGCTGCCTTAAGCCCTCAACGGCGTCGATGAGCCTTGAGGGAGGCACTGCTATGTCTTCTATGAAGACAACCACCTTTGACCCGGGTCTGCCGGCCGACGCCTGGACGAGCTTCATCTGAGCGGGGTAGAGGCTCTTCCTGACCTTAAACAGCTGCTTTTCTTCAGCCTCGCCTGGGCTTCTGGCGTAATACACGAGCTTAGCTCCCGTACCCTTGACCGTGTCTACTAGCCACTTAAGGACGCGGTCCGTGGCCTCCATGTTCACGTCTATGCTGACGAGGAGCATGTGCCCTTCAGCCTTAAACGGAGCTCCCACGGCCTCAACCGCTGCAGCAACAGTCTTGCTGTCCATGAACTCCATTATGTAGGGCTGAACTCCGCTGGACCTTATCTCTACGACGGCGTTGAACAGATCTGACAAGTTCTCGTAGAAAGCAAGCACCGTTACAACGTTCTCTGGGAGGGGCGTTATTCTGAGAACAGCTTCAGCCACAATAGCTAGTGTCCCCTCGCTCCCTACTATCAGTCTGACAAGGTCGTAGCCCTGCCTGCACTTAACCGTCCTGCAGCCTATGAACATCTGGGTTCCCTTCTCGTCGGGAAGAACAATCTTGAGGCCCAGAACCCAATCCCTCATCGTACCGTACTTCGCGCCACGGAGGCCGCCAGCACCCGTGTTAACAGCACCGCCAACTGTTGCGACAGCCGAGCTGGCAGGATCTACTGGGAACATGTAGCCCTTCTCAGCCAGCTCGGCATTTAGGTCGTCTATCCTGACACCTGCTTCAGCCACCGCGTAGCCGTCAACAACTCCTATCTCCTTGACCCCGTTCATCCGGGCCATGGAGACGACTATCCCCTCCTCCTCCGGCACACTTCCTCTGGCAAGCCCCGTAGTCGAACCCTGAGGGTACAGCTTGACGTCGTTCCTGTACGCGTAGGAGACCACCGCAGAGATGTCGTCAATGCTTTCGGGGAAGACGACGACCGCGTCGGATCCCTCGTGCCCGACAGGATCCCTGCTGTAGAGCTTTACTATAGCTGGATCATCCACAACCTTGCCTGGCCCGAGAATCTTGGTCAGCGTCTCAGCGTGCTTTTTGAGAACAGCAGATGCCAAACTCTAACCACCATCCATACGCGATTCTTCACCTGTCCTATAGCTTTTCTGGTGTGCAAACCTGAGGAGATTGTATGGTCTTAAACACAGTAGCAGCATATCTTAAGAAAATGAAAAGATAAAAATAAAAATAAGATGATGCACAGCTAGCCGAGCAGTCCTAGCTTCTCAGCCCAGCCAAGTACTGCGAAGTACGCCCAGAATATGCTGCCCAGTATCAGCAACACAGGCACAAGCGGGTTAGGCTTCATCGCATTCCACAGGTCTTTCGGTACGCTGCGCCTCGCCACGCCGTATAGGAAGTACACCGTCAGCGGTGCCGAGATGACCTGGTAGACAAGGTTTATGTTTGCTGGCAGCTGCAGAAGCAAAACAGGCCTTACGCCGATGCTGGTCAGCGAGGTCCAGAAGATCCCCCAGAGTATGAACAGGGATATGACCCAGAAGTACGTAGTCCTTATATCGTTCTTGAAGAACCTCCTAACGCGCTCGCTCGATATGAAGCTCGTGTCCGCTATCTGCCTCGAAACACCCTCAACGAGACTAAGCTGCGTTCCGAACAGCAGTATTACAGCTACTATGAGGAAGAACACCGCCGCGGCCGTGCTTCCGCCAAACACGCTCTTCACGATCTCCGACTCCAGCAGTATAACCTCCACGCCCGTAGCCGGTTTAACAAGGCCCATCTTGGCGCCGCCGTACACCAGCGCTACGAAGAACACCGCCGTGAGGTAGTTGAGCAGGAAGAATATGAGCCAGAATACCGCGTTTACCCTGCGCCACCACACCTTTAGCCTCTCTATATTCTCGCTTGTAGGCTCTGGGAGGTACCCGGTAAGCTCTATTGCCACAGGCTTCCCTCTCAGGTAGCCGGGTATCCTGCCTATGTAGGCCCCCATTCCGTAGCCTGCATCCCTCACCCAGAAGCTGTACCACATGTTGCTGGTTCCGCCAGCTCCTATGAACGCTATGCCCGCAGCTAGCGTAAAGTAGCTTAGCTTAGAAGGTATCGCCTCGGAAGGCCAGCTTGGAACGAATATGCCTCTGACAACGTCGCTCCACAGCCCAGAAACCTTGGCAGTTATGACAGCCAGGCTTGCTAACAGCATTATCCAGATGACGAACATCTTGAAAGTCAGTATCCTCTCGACCCACTCCCTCACCACTCCCGCAAGGAGCGCTACGAGCCATATGATTATGAAGAGGACAGCCGACCAGAAAGCTGTGCCCACGCCTCCACTGGGCCACCCTATTATAGCTCGGAGAGTGTTGCCGCCGGCTGCCGCCCATCCGCCGAAGCCCCAGGCAAGGAACACGAATACATTCCAGATCACAA
>JBEVCG010000014.1:0-11602 GCA_040514325.1 Thermoproteota archaeon
GGCGATCTGACGGCGGCCGCCGTGGGCTCGGGGGCGGTCACCCCTGGCGATGTCCACGTTTACGTCGGCACTAGCAGCTGGATAGGTGCTCACGTCGAGAGGAGGCTGGTAGACGTCCGCCACTACATTGGGAGTATACCGAGCGCGGTGTCTGGAAGGTACCTGCTGGTAGCGGAGCAGGAGGTCGCCGGGGCAGCCATCGACTTGGCTGCAAAGCTGCTGAGAGTGGGCTACAGGGAGCTGGAGGAGCTTGCAGCTGAAAGCCCTCCTGGAGCTCGGGGCCTCATCTTCGCGCCCTGGATGTACGGTGAGAGGAGCCCCGTGGACGATCCCTACGCTCGAGGTGCACTGGTGAACCTAAGCCTCGAGCACGGCAGAGAGGATGTGGCGCGTGCAGTGATCGAGGGGGTGGCGCTGAACATTGCGTGGAGCATGAAGCACTTCGAGAGGCTCGCAGAGGGAGGGGGCGCTGTTAGGGGTGTGGGTGGTGCTCTGAGGATAGGCCTTCTCTGCCGCGTGCTGGCGTCAGCGCTTGGAAGGAGAGTTGATGTTACCGGTGACCCGCATGCAGCGAGCATCCGCGGCATAGCTGTGCTGGCCGCAGTAGCCCTTAACGTCTACGGAAGCGTCGACGAGGCAGCCTCTGCGATAAAGCCTGCACGCTCCTGCGAGCCTCAGCCAGAGGCCGCCAAGGTATACAGCGAGGCTGTTGGGAGGCTGGAGAAGCTGTACGCAAGACTTAGGAGCCTT
This sequence comes from Thermoproteota archaeon, assembly GCA_040514325.1. Classification (GTDB taxonomy): domain Archaea; phylum Thermoproteota; class Thermoprotei_A; order Sulfolobales; family Pyrodictiaceae; genus QNYQ01. The sequence goes on from JBEVCG010000014.1 coordinate 751, forward strand.
TTCCGCGAGTGGAACCGCCCCGCCTAGGCGATAGTACCAGGTCCACCGCCTCCCTCAGCAGCTCCTGCGCTACATCCCTTGGCAGGATCTCCAGCAGCTCGTCGACCAGGTCGAGGTTGCTCGGCAGCTCGCCCTCCCTAAGCCCTATAGCCTCGAAGAGCTGCTGGGGCTCAGAGAGCGCTGAGAGCAGCTCCCGCGCCCGCCCCCGCGGAGCTGACCTGGCCTCCTCGTACGCGCTAGCTAGGCTCTCCAGGAAGGCTTCAGCCACGTTAGCGTGGATAGGTGCTATGGTCAGGTGCACAGCTGCCGGCAACCCCTCGTCTGGGAGGCCGGGCTCGAACTGCACGTACCACCCCCTCCTCCTCATGGCCTTCGCCAGCGCGGGCAGGCTGACACCATCTGCTGTGAACGCGAGGAGGCTCGAGTCTGTGGGCAGCACCTGGAACCCCAGCCTCGCAAGGCCCGACGATATCTTCGAGCGTGCCTCCAGGATTCTCCTTGTGAGCTCCAGGTATCCCTCCCTGCCGAGCAGCATGAGCACAGCCCACGACGCTGCCAGCGTTCCGGCAGACCTCGAGGACAGCACCGCCTCGTTTACAAACGGGTACCCCGGCCACGATAGGTACACGTAGAGCTGGCCCCTCCTAAGCTCCCTGTCGCGATATAGGACTACCGACGCACCCTTCGGCGCGTATCCGTACTTGTGGAGGTCAGAGCTGATGGAGTAAACCCCGTCCACCCGGAAGTCGAACGGGGGTACGGGCTCGCCCAGCTCCTCCATGAACGGCAGCACAAATCCCCCCATGCACGCATCAACGTGGAGCCACACCCTGCCCTCCAACCCCTCAGCTACCTCCCTAATGGGATCGACCGTGCCGTAGGGGTAGTTGGGCGCCGAGAGAGCAACCATGGCGGTCTTCTCGTCAACGGCCTCCAGCACAGCGTTAACGTCTGCCTTCAGCGTCTCGGGATCAACGCGAACCCTCACCAGCTCCAGGCCCAGGTAGTCGCTGGCCTTAGCGAACGCTGGATGGCCCGTGTGGGGCATAACCAGCCTGGGCCTAACACCCGGGTGCCTCCTCCAGAACCAGTCGCGAGCGCTCTTAACAGCAAGCATTATGCTCTCGGTGCCACCGTACGTGAAGCTCCCCACGGCCCCCGGTGGGGCGTGGAGCAGCTCTGCAGCGGCTTCAACCACTTCCTGCTCGAGCTTGAGGACGCTCGGGTAGACCGTGAAATCCAGCATGTTTTTGTCGAAGAACATCTCGTAGGCATTGAGCACTGCAACGCGCAGCTCCTCGAGGCCCGTCTCGTAGCTGTGGCCCAGCATTCTCCCGCTCCTCGGATCCATGTCGCCGGCAGCAATGGAGCGCAGGGCCTCCAGCACAGCTTCTGCCGAAAGCCCCTTCTCCGGGAGAACGCCCACGGGCATCTAACCAAACAGACAGTAAGAGCTATTCTACAGCCTAAATGTATTGCCGGACAAATCGGAACAGTGTCTGCCCCAGCGCAAGCCTGCCCCGCTCAGCGAAGGTGGGGTTTATGCACCAAGCTAGTAGCAGCCGTAAGGTTCCAGAAAGCAGCACACCACGACCCAGTAGAGTCTCAGGCACTTGGAGGGTTTTCGGGCAGCTCTCCGAGTTGGTACGGTAGTGCAGCCACGCTGCAGCACCTCGTGGCGTTTTCGTCAGCTAGCTTTTTAGGATCCTCTAGACCACGCCACTTGGTGCCGTACTTGTGATCGGCCGCATCCTCTACAAGCCCCGGGTTAGGCTAACCTCCCTCCCTACACCTCTGGAGCGCGCCGAGAAGCTGGGCGGGGAGGCCGGCGTAGAGCTTTTCGTGAAGCGCGACGACGTCATGGAGCTCGCCTTCGGCGGGAACAAGGTGAGGAAGCTCGAGTTCATCCTGGGCGACGCCCTCTCCAAGGGCGCCGACACGGTCATAACCAAGGGCGCCTACCACTCCAACCACGCCCGGCTAACAGCAGCCGCTGCAGCCAAGCTGGGCCTCGACGCCTACCTCGTCCTCTACCCGCCGGGCAGGCCGGAGCCCCAGGGGAACCTCCTGCTCGACGCCCTCTTCGGCGCCAGGATTGCCGAGGCCCCCTCACCCGAGGTCGCCGACGAGGTCATGGAGAGGCTCGCAGCCGACCTGAGAGCCAGGGGGAGGAAGCCCTACGTGATACCGGGCGGCGGCGCCTCGCCCATAGGCGTCTACGGCTACGCCCTAGCCCTCCTCGAGATCGTCGAGCAGCTTAGGCAGCTCGGGAAGAAGCCCAGGTACATTGTCCACGCCACCGGGACTGGGGCAACCCAGGCGGGTCTAGTCCTCGGCAGGAAGCTGCTGGGCCTCGAGGACGTGGAGATCATAGGCATAAGCGTTGGCAGGAGCGCGGCGGAGGTCAGGGAGAGGGTCGCCAGGCTGGCGACAGAGTCTGCAGCCACCCTGGGCCTTGACGTCAAGGTTGACCCGGAGGAGGTCACCGTGTACGAGAGGTACACGTTCGGAGGCTACGCCGTGATAACCCGGGAGGTCGTTGACACCATTAAGATGGTGGCAAGGCTCGAGGGGCTCGTGCTAGACCCTGTCTACACCGCTAAGGCGATGTACGGTCTGCTCGACCTGGCTAGGCGGGGCGAGATAGAGCGCGGCAGCGTGGTGGTGTTCATCCACACTGGGGGCACGCCAATACCCTTCCAGTACAGCGCAGAGATAATACAGCACCTGGATTGAGGTGCAGGCTAGAGGGCTGCAGCGGGGTGCGGGCAGTGAGCTCAAATATAGGCATGAGGACGGGGCTGCTGGCGTGCGAGGAGGCTTGCATGGAGAGCTGCAGCGACCGGGAGGGGTTCGAGCCCTACAACCTGTGCGTCGAGGAGTGCATGGTCTTCTGCTCGGCAGCCAAGGTGAAGCCAGCCGACATATCAAAAAGGCTCTAGGCACACACTTTCTCAGCATATAACAGGAGCATAGGCCGTGCGGTTGAAACCAGGCCGTCGTACGAGTAAACACTGGCATCGTACTCCCTTTGAAACCGGCCAGCGGGCTGCGCAGCTGCAGGTCCTCGCCACAAGATCTTCGCCAAGGGGTACGGCGGTAGCCGCTATGACGGCGTCAATGTGGTCTCCCGGAACCGTGCGTGCAGGCGGAAAGCTCCTACTTAAATTTCCCCTGTAGGCGCTTACAGCACCGGAGGTGCTTCCTATGCTTAGAGTGGGCATATATGGTCTGGGCGCCATAGGCCGCCTCGTGGCGAGGGTTGCCCTCAAACGGGGCTACGAGGTTGTTGGGGCGGTCGACATAAACCCCGAGATCGTCGGGAAGGATGTAGGCGAGGTTATCGGCCTGGGGGAGAAGCTGGGCGCCCCGATCTCGAGGGATCTTGACGCTTTGGCCGAGGCCGACGTTGTCGTGCACGCGACTGGCTCCTACCTCGACAAGGTGTACGGCCAGATAGCCTCGGTCCTCGACATGGGGATAGACGTTGTCTCCACGTGCGAGACCCTCGCCTACCCCTACTACAGGTACCCCGTTCTCGCAAGGAGGCTGGATGAGCTGGCGATCTCCCGCGGAGCCACCGTGATAGGAACCGGGATAAACCCGGGATTCCTCCTCGACACGCTCGCGGTGGTGCTTGCTGCCCCCGTGACCCGAGCCAAGAGGGTGGTGGCTAGGAGGAGCCTTGACGCCGCCAAGCGCAGGAAGCCGTTCCAGGCCAAGATAGGTGTCGGCGAGGATCCTCAGGCTGTAGCTGAGAAGCTAAGGAAGGGCGAGATTACGGGCCACGTGGGCTACGCCGAGTCAGTGCTGCTGATAGCAGACGCCGCGGGGGTTCATCTAACTAGGGTTGAGGAGGCCCAGGCCCCCGTCGTGGCCGAGGCGCCGGTGGAGTCCGCCGGAGTGAGGGTTGAGGCTGGAAGGAACCTGGGTATCAGAGGCTACGGCGCAGGGTACGTCGGCGAGAGCGAGGTAGTGAGGGTTGAGTTCTCAGCCACTGTGGGAGGCGACGAGTACGAGGAGGTGGTCGTTGAGGGCGAGGACTACACGGTCAGGTGGAGGAGCAGCGGCACGCCCGGAGACCTGGGCACGGCAGCGGTCGTTCTAAGCGTCGCCGAGGCTATAGGCAGTTACGGGCCGGGTCTCCTCACGATGGCTGACCTGGTGCCCTTCAGGATAAAGCTGTCGGTCGGCTAGTTTACCCGGCGGATCCTTTTTTGGAAGAAGTTTGATAATGGGATTCAACGAAAGACCCTCCAAGCCGGAATATCTTATATACTTCTGAGGTTCTGCGCTCAAAACCCCCTCCTCCTATTTATACTTTTCCGAACAGGGCCTCCATCGAGATGGCAGCTGCAGGCCTGTGTGGAACAGCTTTTAACACCCGGCAGCAGACCCCTCACGGAACAGAGCCTGGTGGTTTGGTTGTCGGATAGGGTAAAGGTTGTACTAGACTACGTGAAGAGGGAGAAGGATAAGCTCGTGGAGGAGGTTAGGAAGCTCCTCAGGATGCCCAGCGTATCTGCCACGGGAGAAGGTATTGAGGATGTGGCCTCGTACCTTGCAGAGTGGATACGGGAGCAGCTGGGCGGCAGCGCGACGCTGCTAAGGTACGGCGGCCACCCGATAGTCTACGGCTCGGTGAGGGGCTCCAGCAGCCGCAAGGTGATATTCTACAACATGTACGATGTCCAGCCCGTCGAGCCCCTCAGCGAGTGGGAGGCTCCACCCTTCGAGGCAAGGATTGTCGGCGACAGGATAGTTGCGCGCGGAGCCTACAACACGAAGGGCGCCCTTATGAGCTCGCTGCTGGGCGTCAAGGCGTACCTGGAGCTGCTGGGAGAGCTTCCTGTCGAGGTAGTCTTCGTCCTGGAGGGCGAGGAGGAGCTGGGAAGCCCCTCCATGCCGAAGTTCGTGGAGGATCGGGGGTCCGAGCTGCGCGGCGCCGAAATGGTGTACTTCGCCTTCCCCTCCGAGAGGGTGCCCGGGAAGCCCACGATAGTTCTCGGGAACAAGGGGATAGTGTTCCTCGAGCTCGTCTCCCGCGTCTCTAGGTACGACGTGCACAGCAGCTTCAGCAGGGGCCTCTACAACCCTGCAGCCGTTCTATCCAAGGTAGTGTCCCACCTCATGGACCCGCTCGAGGGGCCCAGGATCCCCTGGCTCGAGGAGAAGACGGTGACGCCAACCGAGGAGGATCTGAAGTACCTCGACGACATAATGGAGGCGTACCCAGCCGAGGAGCTGCTCAAGAGCTACGGCGTCTACAGGCCGCGGCTCCGGGGGAGGGACTGGTACGTAGCGGTGTACTTCAAGCCCACGGTCAACGTCGACGGCTTCACGTCGGGCTACGTGGGTCCCGGAACCAAGACCATAACGCCAGCCGAGGCCAGGGTGAGGCTGGACTTCCGCCTTGTACCCAACATCGAGCCTGAAGACGTCATCTCGGGGCTGAAGGAGCTGATAAGGAGGCTGGGCCTCGAGGAGCTTGTAGAGGTTCACGTGCACGACGCCTACACCTGGAGCAAGACCAGCCCCAGCTCGCACGCCGTTGAAAGGGCTAAGAAGGCCTACTCGCTCATGGGGCTGAAGCCCTACATAGTACCCATGATACCCGGGTCGGCTCCCTCCTACTTGTTCACGAGGAAGCTCGGAGTACCCATGGTGGACACCGCCCCAGGCCACGGAGGTAGAGCCCACGCGCCCAACGAGTACATAACAATCGACAGCATACCAGCAATAGTAGCGTACACCGCCCTGCTCCTCGACACGTTCAGAGAGGAGTAGGGCTCGCCTCTGCCGGGCAACTTCGCTTTTTCCCCGTCTGCTTCTACCTGCACGCCCCCAGCTGGCCCAGACTTGAAATACCGCTATCCGGTGTTTTCGTTTCCAGGTGGGGCTTTTGGCCAGCATCAGATTTGCCATCATACAGCCGAAGCCCGTGAGCGACAACTTTGCGGATAAGCGCAACGTGGAGAAGGCCGCAAAGCTCCTCGAGGAGGCGTGTAGGCTCGAGCCCGACGTCGCCGTGTTCCCCGAGTACTTCCCCTTCTACGATGATCCCTCCGTGGCTAGGTGGGCTGCTGAGTGCAGCATGTACGTTGTGGCGGGCGTCGCCTACAGGGAGGGCGAAGCCCTCTACAACACCGCGACCGTGTACGGCCCCGACGGCTCGGTGGCGGCGAGGCAGGGGAAGAAGCACATTGGGAGGCTGGAGTCCCGGCTGTGGGGCTTTAGCAGGTGGGAGGGCGACTACGTGGTGCTGGACATAGGCAGGGCCCGGCTCGGCGTAAGCGTCTGCGCGGACTTCTGGTCCTTCCCGGAGGCCGCCTACGAGCTCTTCCTGGGCGGCGCCGAGATCTTCGTCAACCCATCCTACATGTTCAGCCTGGCCGAGCACTGGGTGAAGGTGTCGCTTGTGCGCAGCCTGGAGTTCTACGCCCCCGTGGTGGCGGTGGACTCTGCACCGTTTCCAATGAGGACTAAGAGGTTCGTGTTCACAGGCGGCGGCTACAGCCACGTCGCTGCGCCTCCGGCCTCGATCGAGGAGCTTGCCGAGTGGTGGGAGTCAGGCGCAACGGCGACCGACGGGTGGATCAGGCTCAAGCTGGGCGTGGAGGAGGCTATAGCCGCGTACGAGGTCGACGTCGAGCCGCTTAGAAGGCTCCGGCGGGAGTGGTGGGTGAGGATGCGGGGCACTAGCCTCGAGAGGTGGTTGGAGGAAGCTAGGAGGAGGCACAGAGCGGCGCGGCTTGTTAGGGCTTACTAGCCTCCGCCCCCTCCCCCGGCGCCCTAGACCCCACTGCCTAAAAGCCTCCCTCTCCGCACGTAGAGGCTGGTGCAGAGCGATTGCATCGCTGCACGGTGAGGGTTAGCTCCGGCTGCCCAAGCCTCCTGGACTACGCTAGGATTGCGTCCGGCTGCAGCGTCGAGATCGAGGAGAAGGTTCTCGAGGGCGTCGCGTCGTCCCGTTCGAGGTACCTGGAGGAGGTGTCCCGCCGGAAGGTATACGGCTACTCGACGGGGGTGGGTGCGCTTCAGGGCAAGGCCGGCGAGTTCGACCCGGAGATCCTGCTCGTGGAGCATGCCAGCGGCGTCGGAGGCTACCTCGAGGAGGACGCAGCGAGGGCGGTGATGGCCGTCAGGATAGTGCAGCTGAGCCGCGGCCACAGCCCCGTAAGGCGGGACGTTGTCGAGCACCTCGCCGAGATGCTTAACCGGGGCGTAGTGCCAGCAATCCCCATCTACGGCAGCGTGGGGGCCAGCGGGGATCTGGCCCCGCTGGCGCACCTTGCCCTTGCAGCCACCGGGCGCGGGCGCGCCTGGTATGGGGGCAGGCTGCTGCCTGCAGCCGAGGCTCTGGAGGCTGCAGGCCTCCGGCCGCTGAGGATTGAGAGGGGCGAGGCTCTAAGCCTGATTAACGGCACGGCGTTCAGCACGGGGCTCCTTCTGTACTCAGCAGCAAAGCTGGCAGCGCTGGTAACTGTGTGGATGAGGGCCATCGGCCTGGGCGTGGCGCTGTCAACGTGTAACCTAGAGCACTACGAGCCGGAGACGGTGCAGCTGAAAAGGCACAGGTACCCGGAGACGCTCCTAGAAGAGCTGTGGCGCGCAGCCTCAAGCCTAGGGAGGAAGGGGGCGGGTTCTGGGGACAGGCTGCAGGACCCCTACAGCCTTAGATGCGTGCCCCAAGTTGTTGGCGCGTTCTACGTGGCGTGGCGCCACGCTGCGGAGGTAGCCGTCTGCGAGGCCTGCAGCCCGAGCGACAACCCCGTGGTCACAGCCTCGGGCGTCAGGCACCAGTGCAGCTTCCACGGCGTTCACGTGGCGCTTGCCGCCGACTACCTCGCCATTGCCGCAGCTGCTCTAGCCAATGCGGCAGAGAGGAGGATAGCGCACCTCCTAGCGTCTGGGCCTCCCGGCAGGGAGTTCCTGGGAGGGGGCGAGAGCCCCTCGGGGATGATGATGGCCCACTACACCGCAGCCTCCCGCTCAGCATACATACGGCAGCTTGCCGCTCCACACAGCGTCCACAACATACCTACAAGCGAGCTGCAGGAGGACTACGTGTCCATGTCCGCCAACGCCGCTCTAAGGGTGCTGGATGTCTACGACGCGCTGCTCGACATAGCTGCTGTAGAGCTTGCCGTAGCCGCTAGGCTGGCTCTGCTCTGGGGAGTAGAGGTGGAGGGGTACGGCGGCGTTCAGGAAGCCGTGTCGAACCTAGGAAAAGCAACGATATCGGAGATGGTGGCCACCGCGAGAGCGGCGCTTGAAGCCGAGGTATCAAACGTAGTTAAATCGGCAGCATACCCGCGGGAGTTTGACGTTGCGTGCCCCCACGCCTAACCGGCGGGAGAGCTGGGGGTAAGCTTTATCTGCAGGAAGGGGCTTCAAGCAGAGACCCCTGCCAGTAGTAGGCGGGGATCGCAGCATGGGATGCGGCTACTGGCTACTCTTTGTCGACCTTGACGGTACGCTGTGGGATCACAGCGACGTATCTGCGCTGAGGCCGCCTTTCAGGAGGGTAAGCGAGAGCAGCATAGCGGACGCCAACGGCGTTGTGGTGAGCATTCACCCCGACATCGTTAAGCTCGTGGACTGGGCTCGGAGGCACGGCGCCGTGGTGTCAACTCTAAGCTGGAACGACCCCGAGAAGGCCCTCGAGGCTCTGAGGGCGTTCGGCTTAGAGGGTGCGTTTGACTACCACGTTATAGAGCCTCATCCCTACAAAGGCGATGCCGCCCTCAAGCTCCTCGACAGGCTCAGGGAGGAGCGTGGCTGCATCCCGCCGCCGTGCGGGATAGTGTACGTAGACGATAGGAGCATTCACCTTGAGAACGTTAGGGAGAGGCTGGGCGATGTTGTGTTCCTGCAGGCGTGGAGGGATTTCAGAAGCTTCGAGGAGGCTAGAGAAATCGTGGAGGCTAGAATACGGGCGTGTACGGGGTCTGGAAGCCTCCAGCCCGGGAGGTTGAACCCAGCACAGGATGCCTCGAAGCCTCGGACACGGTGTGGGCAGCGGGCTGGGGGGCTTGAGCTGAGCCAGGAGGACGCTGCGCACAGCGGCCGCAGAGGGCAGGGGGAGTACGCGGCCTAGAGGAAAAGCTAGCTCCTCTCCACCGCTGCTCCTACATGCGCTCGAAGAGCTTGAGCGCCTCCCTGTACGCTTGGAGCATCATGGTTATGTCGTGCGCCAGCGATATGAAGTTGAACCCCATCTTCGCCTTTTCAAGGGCATCTTGCGGGGACCTTGTCATTATCCCCGCTATCTTCTTCCTGCTGAGCGCTGCGTCGAGCACCCTCTCGAGGGCCTTCTTGTACTCGGGGTGGTCGAACCTCCTGAAGATCCCCAGAGAGGCTGATAGGTCGTTGGGGCCCACGAAGACGCCGTCTACGCCGTCGACGCTGAGTATCTCGTCGAGGTTCTCGAGGGCCTCGCGGGTCTCCACCTGCACGAGCACGAGCACTTTCTCGCTCGCCTCTTTGAAGTACTTCTCGGCGCTGTAGAACCCGTACATGGTGGCCCTCCTCGGCCCAACACCTCTTATCCCCTTTGGCGGGTAGCGCGTAGCGGCTACTGCGAGCTCGGCGTCCTTCTTGCTGCCAACGAGGGGGTACAGGATTCCCTGCGAGCCGACGTCCAGGGCGCGCTTCACGTAGACGGGGTCGGTCCAGGGAACGCGCACTATGGGGACCACGTGGGAGCCCCTAAGCGCGATCAGGAGGAGCTCCACCGTCTGGATGTCCAGGGGCGCGTGCTCCATGTCTATAACGACCCAGTCTAGGGGCAGCAGCGATATGGCCTCGGCCACCTCGGGGTGGCCTATAGTCAGCCACGTACCGAGCGTGACCTCGCCCCTCCTAGCTTTCTCGCGTATTAGGTCGGTTCGGAACAGGCTAGCCTCGTGCAGCGCTTATCACCGCGTTTACCAACGGCTGTCGAGCACTATAATGCTTGTGCCCACTGTGAGGCCGTGCGGTGCTCATACCCTAGGTGTACCGTTGGAATTCGATTGTGTGATTGGTGGGACCACATGAACCAAGGAGAAAGTATATAAGGTCGCTGAGGCCTGCAGGGCTAGGGGTGTCGGAAATGACAGCCCACACGGCAGAGCTCATAGGGAGGCTGCTAGACGACGTAGCAAAGGGGAAGGCCAGAGGAGGGCTAGCGGTCCTCCACTGGACCCTACTCTACCCGCTGAAGTAGCCTGCGCGGAGAACCTGGCGCTGCCAGGCCTCAGTCCAAGCTTTTTAGCATTTGCTCTTTTTCGGTATTTGGCTATGCACTAGCTCTGGGTAGGCGGACGGGCGCCAAGCCGCTTCTAGCCGCAGTTGCAGGGTGCCTCGGACGGCAAGGTGCAGCTCTGCATCGGGTCTCGTACCCGCTGGGCTCTTCTCCACGGGGCTGGCCGCCGGAATGCTTGCAGACAGGCCTGATGCTGGATCGCTGCTCGGCCTTGGCCTGGGATTCGTAGTAATGGCCACTGCCAGGTACGAGTGCAGCGAGCAGGCTGGGGGAGGCGCGCAGAGGCTGGTGCTTCACCGTCTGAGGGTGGACGGGGAGGGTTTGCGCTAGGTTCCTGCCACCTCCTCCAGCGCACCCCACAGGTGGGGTATGTCTTTCGCCTCCCGGCAGGCTCTGTTGACGGGATTCCAGACGGTTCCCGTCCTGACGTAGTGGGCCACTTGCCTAGCGGCCATGAGGGCTGTGGCCTCAAGGCTCAGCGTGCTCGCCCCCGCGTGGTGGGGTGTCAGAACCAGCCTGCCGGTAGCCCTCGCCAGGTGGATCAGCTTGCTGTCCTCGGGCAGGGGCTCCTGCTCGAACACGTCGAGCGCCACGTAGATGTCG
>JBEVCG010000014.1:11612-19805 GCA_040514325.1 Thermoproteota archaeon
CTCTTCGATCACCCTCGCGAGCGCCTCCTCGTCGATCACCGAGCCTCTGCCCACGTTTACCAGCACGGCGCCGCTCTTCATGGAGCTGAGAAGGCTGCAGCCTATCAGCCTGTGCGTTTCGCGGGTCTTCGGGAGGGCAACCACCACTACGTCCGACTCGCGGAAGAGCCTCTCAAGGCTTGCAGGCTCAGCCAGCAGAACTTGCTCCAGCTCCGGCTTCCTCCTCCTGCTCCAGTAGAGGATCCGGGACGCCCCCATGCTGCGGGCGTACCACGCCACGAGCGCCCCGATCCTGCCCATGCCCACGACCCCAACTGTGGATCCGCGGATGAGCCTACCCCGGATCCAGGGGGGCCTGCCCTCCCTGCTCCAGCGCCCCTCCAGCGCGTACGCGTGGCTCCTCGCCAGCCTCTTGGCGGCAGCGATGGCCAGGCCCAGCGCGTGCTCGGCTACTGCAAACGCTATGGCCTCGGGCTGGTTCGCGACGCATACTCCGCGCTGCTCGGCGTACTCTACGTCTATGTGGTCTACGCCGCTGCTCCTCGACACTATAAGCTCGAGCGCCGGGGCAGCTTCGAGGATCCTGCGGCCGATCGGGGTGAACCACGCGATAAGGATCGTTGCATCCCCGAGGTTCTCCAGGAGCCAACCCTCATCGGCGACGCGGTCCGGCTCCCTAAGCTCCACGCCCGCCTCGAGGAGCACCCGCCTAGCCCTCTCCGTGACAGGGGCGGCGGAGACCACCACGTGGCGCCTAGCGGCCAGCCTTCACCACCGTGCCGGGGCTGTCCCTACCATGGGCTAAAAAGCCTCGGTCACTCCTGCCGGGGGTTGAGCGGCCTCGGAGGCTCCGGCAGCTCGCCCCGCTTGGCTATCTCGGGGTTCCTCACCTTGAACCTCTCCTCGGCTGCTACGAGGCCCCGCTCGTGGTAGCCGAGGGCCTCCCAGAGGCCGTCTTCGTACCTGTCGAGCACCAGTATCTCAGTCACCCACTTGGCCGCCTTCCAGCCGTAGAGCCTGGGCAGGAACAGCCTTGCGGGGAACCCGTTGTCCCTGGGCAGGGGCTGTCCGTCGAGCGTGGTGGCGAGCAGAGCATCGTCCGAGAGCGCCTCCTCTAACGGTATGACCGTGGAGTAGCCCGCAGCGCTCCTGGCTGCAACCCACCTGGCATTCCGCCCCACGCCCGCCTCCTCGAGGAGCTCCTTCAGGGGGACACCGCCCCACCTCCTCCCTGCAACACTCCACCCAGTTACGCAGTGGAAGTCGACCTCGCCAAACTCCCTCGAGAGCTTGAGCAGGTCCTGGTAGCTGTAGCTGAGCTCCCTCTCAACGAGTCCCCGGACCCTCAGCCTCCACGAGTCCGGGTCGAGCCGCTGTATCCCCTCGGCGGCGTACACCACGAACCTGGGAACAAACTTCTGCCCGGAGGGCTCCCTGGAGGCCTGCTGCCGCTCCCTAAGGTAGACGTGGCCGAGGTTCCTGCCGGCGGAAATCTCGCCCCTCTCCCTAAGCTCGGCCACCGCCTCCTCCGCAGCAACCCCGTTGACCTCATCCCTGAGGGTCCCGCTCACGTTGACGAGGAGCCCCCCAGTCTCAACAACCCTCAGCTCGCCGACCTCCAAGCTGCCGTGCATCAAGCTGAAGCTGAACAGGTTGAACCTCCTCCCTATGTACTCCCAGTGCGTCAGCCTGCCGAGCTCGATGCGCGCCTTGAGGAGGTCCGAGAGGATGGTGACAGAGGGCCTAGCAGCCTCCTCCGCGTCCCGCAGGCTGTCTATCCTCCACGATCCCGTGCACTCGACGCTGTAGGGGATGCCGACGTCCCCCAGAAGCCTCGGGTTGAACCTTATCCTGCAGCCTTCTATGGAGCCGCCCAAGCCTTCCACAGGTCTAGACAGGCTCTTGGCAGCGGTAATAAGCTAGGAGCCGCTCTCCACAGCGCCTCGCCGGAGCTCTTTCAGCTCCTCTAGGAGGTCGCTCACGTAGCTCGCGTCAAGCTCCAGGAACCTCTTAGCGAGCCTCGACACGGACTTGTAGAAGTCCGTTCGGGCCTCCCGCTCCACGGTGGACAGGAGCTTCGGGGCCCACGCCGCGAGGTGGTCTTGGAGGAACCCCCGCTCGGCCTTGAGGATCCTCTCGGCCCTACGCCGGTCCCGCTGCCTCCACGCCTCCTCCTCGAGCCTGCAGAGGTGGGACATGAAGGCCAGCTCCACCCCTATGTGGTCTGGCGGCCCCCGGTAGCCGAGCGCTCTCGCCGGGTCGAAGCCCCACTCCCAGTACCTCCTGGCCACGTCAACCGTTGCGACACCCATCAGCTTGCCCTCGCCCCGGTACACGGACTCGTACGGCGGCGGAGGGCTGTACCCCGGCTTTATGCCGAGAAAGAGCCTGGTGTAGTCCTTCCTCAGGTTGAGAGAGAGCTCCTCTAGGTCTTCTACCTCGCTCAGCAGCTGCTTGATCACGGCGAGCTCCTCGGGCAGGTCCTGCGCCGAGGAGAGCGACGCTGAAAGCTCCTTCAGAAACTCCACGCGGGGGGATCGGAGGAATAGCTGGGACAGAAGCAGGTAGCTGGAGGCCCTCTGCGAGGCTATGTCGGCCGCGCTCAGCTCGAAGCCCCCGTTCGGCTGCACCATTGCATCCACGCACCCACGCGCTGCTGGGATCCACCTGCAGCTCTGCGCTTAAGCTTGCGCTTCAACGCCTTTAAATGGTCGCCTATCCGGCGCGGAGGGAAAAACCAGGACGCGTGGAAGGGGGAGGAGAAAAAGCTTGGGGGAGGATCAGCCGCTGGCTCCCGACTCCTCGCCGGAGCCGTAGAGCGCCATGTAGAAGGTTCTCGCCACGCTGTTCTCCCTGTGGCAGCTCATACAGGTGCCGCGGTCAACTACACCGGGCATGCGCCCCTCCTTAACCTCCTCCTCCACCACAGCCTTCCTTATGTACAGGTAGTCGTCAGCATACTTTGGCGACTGGTGGCAAGCCTTGCAGCTTAGCCCGAGCACCTTGACGTGTATGTTGTGGAACCTCTCGCCGAACTTCATCCCGTACTTGTCCCCTACGTCGATCTCGCCCTTGCGTATCATCTCGGCTATCTCGGCAAGCGACAGCACCCGTGGCACGGTCACCGTCTGGGTTACCGTCACCGTTGCTGCCTGGGTGACCGTTGCTGTACGCTCCACGGTCTCTGTAACTGTCTTTGTAGCTGTTTGAGTTACGACGGATGTGGCGGTGGTGACGGATGTAACAGTGGTCGGCGAGGTCACGGTCTCGGTTACCGTTCTAGGCGACACGAAGTAGGCTGCAGCAAAGGCTATGGCAACTATGAGGAAGACTATCGAAGCGGCCATCCAGACGTTTCCTCTACCACCCGCCTGAGCCATGGTTTCTCACCCCCTAGCCTGTGGTTACGTAGTACACCTGCGGCCTCGTGCCGAACTCCTTCTTCAGCTGAACCGCGCGCTTCTCGGCGATCCTTAGGTTGATGGGGTCGTTGGGGTCGTCGAGGTCTCCGAACATCCTAGCGCCAGCTGGGCACACCAGGACGCACGCTGGCGTGGTCTCCGGGGTGGTTCCAGGCTTCTCGCCGCGCTTGACGGCCTCCTCCCACCTGTGGAAGCACAGGGTGCACTTGAACGCCTTGCCCGGCTGGAACCGGTGCAGCGGGTGTCTCTTCTCCGGGGGTATCGCCTCGTACGGGGTGGTGTAGCCCTCGTACCACGTCTTCTCCTCGTAGATGTCTATAGCCCCGTACGGGCAGGCCGCAACGCAGTAGCCGCAGCCGATGCACTTCTCGTAGTCGACGAGGACTACTCCGTACTCGTTCTTCCTTATCGCGTTAACGGGGCAAGCGAACATGCACGACGGGTTCTCGCAGTGCATGCAGTTCATCGGCACGTATACCTTCCTGACGTTGGGGTACCTGCCCATCTCCCACTCCAGCACGTAGAGCCAGTACTTGCCGGGAGGCACGAAGTTCTCTGTCTTGCATACTGCCTCGCAGGCTCTGCAGCCTATGCACCTCTTGAGGTCAACCAGCAGGCCGAACTTGGGCACGGATCACCACCCCCTAGGCCTTGTACACGCGGACTTTCGTGTCGTTGAAGTTGGCCTCGCCGCTAACCATGTCCGGCCTCAAAACGATGATCCAGTTGGGGTTGGCACCCTTCTTGGCGTAGTCGGGGAAGCCCCTGCTGAAGTGGCCGTAGTGGTAGGATATCGCGACGACATCCGGGTGTATGGCCCTCGTCAGCTTTGCCTTCAGCTTTATCTTGCCTATGGGGGACTCCACTACCACCTCGTCGCCGTCGGAGATGCCGAGCTTCTTGGCGGTGTCCTCGTGTATCAGCACGAAGTTAGTGTCGGAGTCCGGCGTCAGCTCGTTGAGCAGCGGGTTCATCGCCAGGTCCCCGCTCTGCCTCCTGTACATCCTCTTGTACGTCACGAGGTACAGCGGGTAGTCCCTGAACTCCTCGTGTATCGATGGGAATGCGTGCTCGACGCGCGGCAGGGGCGATAGCTTTATCGGCAGCTTGTCCACGTCGATGTTCTTTATGCCGTACTGCTGGACTTTCTCGAGTATCCTCTCCCGGGTGATCACGAGCTCCTCGCAGTAGAAGTGTATCTTCGGCTTGCCGGGACCCTTGAACACGTACTCGGGCTTGTACGTGTCGGCGGGCGAGACCTTCTTTGCGTAGAAGCCGTGCTCCAGGGCGTACTCGAAGGGCTTGCCGGTCTTCTCCATCCAGATGGCAGCCACAACATCCCTAGCCGTGTACGTCTTGGAGGGGTCGAGCGCGTACTTCTTCAAGCCCCACTGCGCGTTCACAGCCTCGACGAACTTCTCGTAGACGCCCAGCCTCCTGGCCAGCTCGAACAGCATTGTTATGGCTCCGCCCTCAAACGGGTAGTCGATCACGGGCTCTATTACGGGCTGCCTTATCGCCTCGTGCTTCGTGTAGGGTGTGTACCTTGGGGATATCACGTACTGCCAGCTCTCGAGGTAGGTTAGGTCGGGCAGCACTATGTCGGCCATCTCGGCCATCTCCGACATGACAACGTCCACTGCTACGGTCCAGATCTTCTTGTAGCCCTCTATCTGCTTCCCAACATCCGGGCATGCAAACAGCCTGTTAGACCCGAATACCAGCTGCACCTCGG
This sequence comes from Thermoproteota archaeon, assembly GCA_040514325.1. GTDB lineage: Archaea > Thermoproteota > Thermoprotei_A > Sulfolobales > Pyrodictiaceae > QNYQ01. Next base: position 16,770 of record JBEVCG010000014.1, read on the forward strand.
GCTCGTACTCGAGCCCGTACTCCTTCGGGTTTATGAGCGTTAGCGCCACCTGCTGGGCAACGTTGTGTGTCGCGTGCGGGAAGTACACGCTCTCCTGCAGGTCGACCCTCTGCGGCGGGTACTCGGCCTTGGAGGGCTCCATGAGTTTCGGCTTCTTGTAGGGGCTGTGGAGGTGCAGGCCTCCGACCGCTCCTATGCTGCCCACTATCATCTGGACGAGCAGGCCTGCCCGCCATCCGTGGGCTCCGTACTCGTGCGTGATGAGGCCTCTAAACGTGTATATCGCCACTGGCCTGTACCTGTACGTGTTGCCGTCCTCCAGCTTGATTGCCGCGCCTATCCGTGCCTCCCTGCCGAACTCGAGAGCGATTTCCTCGATGGTGCTCCAGGGCACCCCGGTCTCCTGCTCCACGAAGGACGGGTCTAGATCCTTGATGCTGTCGTAGAATACCTGGAAGGCCGTCCTGTAGGTTTTACCGTCAACCTCGTAGGATCCCCAGAGAGCCGGCTCGACGCCCTCTACGAACGGCTTGGGGCTGTTGGTCTTCTTGTCCCAAACCATGGGGTTTCCGTTCTCGTCTCTGAGGAACTTGCCGTCGGGCCCAACCAGGAATGCGGCGTTTGTGTAGTTCACCAGGAACTCCTCGTCAACGTAGCCGTTCTCTATCAGTATCTTCGCCATTGCCAGGAGGAAGAGGAGGTCCTTGCCGGGCTTGATCGGCACCCACCGGTCAGCCTTCGCGGCTGTAACTGACATCCTGGGCTCGACAACCACAAGCTTCATGCCCCGCTCCTGGGCCAGCGCCATTGCGTAGTTGAGCCACATGGCCCACTGGTCGGCCTCGCCGGGGTTGGCGCCCATGACGATAAGGTACCTAGTGTACTTGAGGTCGGGCAGTATGCCGTGGTAGCCCCAGGTTATCTCGTCGGCAACATGCCTTCCAGCCTCACATATCGTCGTCCTGTGGACAACGTTCGGCGTGCCTATGGCCTTGCCCAGAGCCTTGAGGAACTTGTCGCCGACCAGGTACTTGGCCGCCGAGTACTGTATGATGACCTTCCTCGGGTCCTCGCTCATAACCTTTTTGAGCTTCGCGGCAATCTCGTTGAGCGCCTCCTCCCAGGTTACCTCCACCCAGCCGGGGTCTACGCCGGGGCCCTTCTCCGGGTTGGTCCTCTTGAGCGGCACCTTGAGCCTATAGGGGTTGTATGCCACGAACGCGCCAGCGACGCCCTTGGGGCATATGCCCCAGTTGAAGATCGCGTCGAAGTCCTCCTCGCCCATGGGCGCCTGCTTCCAGGCACCGGTTGCCTTTCTGGTCTCGGGGTTGGGGTAGATGGCCCTTATCACGCCATCCTGGACGGCGACGGCTATCAGGCAGTGGTTCCTGCAGATGCCGCAAGTTGTGGGCACAAGCCTCGTGCCCTGCTGGCCCGTGGCTGCTGCCGCCTGGAGCTTTTGGAGCCTCCTCTCGAGCGCAGCTGTGCTGCCCATAGCCCTGGCAACGGCCGCCATGGCGGCGGTCATGCCCGCGATCTTCAGAAAGGACCTTCGCGTCAGCTTCAGCTCTGGAGGCACCAGCGACCACCCCTTTTGCCGAGTAGTACTACTCGTACGAGGGAATTAAAGAGTTTCTTTCAAACAATACAATAATTAGCGTTGTAAAAATTAACACGTGTTAAAGTTGAGGGGAGCCCGCAGGAGCCGCATAAGGGTGCGCAGATGCCGCTCGTGCAGCTCGGGTAAAGCGTTGAGAATGCTAGCCTAAGCAGTGTCTAGTATGGACCAGTACCTGCCGTCCTCCAGTATCTCGCGCTGCTCCCGCTCGATCTTGTTGAGCAGCCCGCGGGCGGCCGCCCTCACGAACCTGGCTATGGCCTCTGCCGGGCCCTCTCGGAGAAGGGGCCGGCTGGGGAGGCCGATCCTTCCGATGCTCGCCTTGGCCAGCAGCCACGCTCCCACGGCCGCCGGGGTAGCCATATCCCGCAGAGCCTCGGCTGTGAGCTTCCCCCGCAGGGCCCACCACGCCTCCCTCACAAAGGATATGCCCAGGGCCCTGGCCATCTTGTCGGACCACTCGCCGTACAGCCTCTCCGCCTCAGCACCCACCCGCTGCAGGGCCTCCTCCGGCTTAACGCCGGTTAGGGGGGAGCGGAGGGCGGCAGAGGCTAGATCTCTATCCAGGACGGGCTCCAGGCTGCCCCAGAGGAGCGCCAGGCTCGAGGCGTACGCGCTGTGAAGTACAGCCTCCATGAAGGCCTCCTCAACGCTGCCGGGAGCCCCGGCCTTCCCCTCCACGATTATCCTCTCGAGTTCCTCCGGCGAGACGGGGTCCGATGCGGCTGGCTCGCCGTCGACCAGAACCCAGGGCACGCTCCAGGCCCGGTACCTGAACGCCGCCGAGGGCTTGTCGGCGACCACGAGCTCCACCCTGCCTAGGAGCCCGCGCTCGTCCAGGTGCTTGACAACCCTGTAGCTCGATGCGCAGGTTGGGTGCACCACCAGGGTTATGCGCGCCATAGGTATCAGCCGGTTGAGGTGCTTGCACCAAGCTAGATAAGTGCTCGCGTTTCGGGGAAGAGCGCTACACCCGGGAAAAGATTTAAATTGGATCCTCCCGTGGGAGTGTGCCGTGAAGCTCTGTGGGGGTGCAGCCGTTGCGCCAATGGAGCTAGGTCTACGCGCTCTTCAGGACGAATCCCTCCTCCCGAAGGAGTGGTACAACATAGTGCCGGACCTCCCCGAGCAAGCTGCCCCCCATGCTGAAGCCCAACGGGGAGCCCGTTAGCCCCTCAGACCTCGAGCCGATATTCCCGAAGGAGCTCATACGCCAGGAGCTCTCCGACCAGCGCTTTGTGCCCATCCCAGAGGAGCTTAGGCAGACGTACCTGGAGCTTGGCAGGCCAACACCGCTCCTGCGCGCGAGGAGGCTGGAGGAGAGGCTCGGAACGCCAGCCGAGATCTACTACAAGTTCGAGGGGGTTCTCCCAACGGGCAGCCACAAGGTCAACACGGCAGCTGCCCAGGCGTTCTTC
>JBEVCG010000014.1:19815-26514 GCA_040514325.1 Thermoproteota archaeon
GGCGCTGGCCCTCGGAGGCGCGCTCTTCGGCCTCAGGGTCCGGGTTTACATGGTTAGGGTCAGCTACGAGCAGAAGCCGTACAGGAGGGTGCTGATGCAGCTATACGGGGCGGAGGTCGTGCCCAGCCCCAGCAAGCTGACCAGGGTGGGCCGCTCGATTCTTGAGGGGGACCCGGGCAACCCGGGCAGCCTCGGCATAGCGATAAGCGAGGCCATAGAGGATGCGGCCACAAACCCCAACACGAAGTACAGCCTGGGCTCGGTGCTCAACCACGTCCTCCTCCACCAGACGGTCATAGGCCTCGAGGCGATGAGGCAGCTCGAGCAGCTCGACAGAACGCCCGACTTCGTCGTAGGCTGCGTCGGCGGTGGCAGCAACTTCGCGGGCCTGGCGTACCCGTTCGTGCGCGAGAGGCTCCGCGGCAAGCTCGAAGCGAGGTTCGTGGCAGCTGAGCCCAAGGCGGCGCCTAGCATGACGCGGGGGGTACACGTACGACTACGGCGACACAGCGGGGCTGACGCCGCTCCTCAAGATGCACACCATAGGCCACCGCTACGTGCCCCCACCGATACACGCTGGAGGCCTTCGCTACCACGGCGTGGCGCCGACCCTCAGCGTGCTCGTGGAGCACGGCATCGTTGAGCCCGTCGCCTACAGCCAGGTGGAGGTGTTCGAGGCGGCCCGCCTCTTTGCCCAGACCGAGGGCATAGTGCCGGCGCCGGAGAGCGCGCACGCAGTCAAGGCGGTAGTGGACCTAGCGCTCGAAGCCAAGAGGAGGGGAGAAAAGGCTACGATACTCTTCAACCTGAGCGGCCACGGCCTCCTGGACCTCAAGGGCTACCAGGACTTCCTCGAAGGAAAGCTCGTGGACGCAGAGCCGGACGAGATAGACCTAAGCTACCTGCCCAGAGTCGGGGATCGCTCCAGCTATTAGGGGCGCCCCTGCGGAAAGTGCCCTGGGGCGTGGGGAGGGGTAGCATCGCCGAGGCTGTGAGGAGCCCTAGTGTGGCCGACAGCCCTACACCCTGAAGCCCTTTTCCTCCAGGCACGCCCTCATGTTCCTGGCGAACTCCTCGTAGTACCCCTCCGGGCCGAACAGCACTTCGCGGAACAGCCTCTCGGCCTTCTCGCCGTACACCTCCAGCACCGCCTTCGCCTTGGCCTCAGCCGAGCCGTAGCTGTCCACGTCCGCGAACGCCTCCCTGGACTGCCTCTTCTTGGGCGCAGGCTTCGACGCCGGCCTCCCGATGGTGAGCCCCACGGCGGGGACCACGTACTTTGGCAGCCCGAGAACCTCCGCCACCTGGCACGGCCTCCAGTAAACGGCTATGAACGTGACACCGTAGCCCAGCGACTCCGCGGCCAGCGCAGCCCAGCCGGAGGCTATTCCCGCATCCACTAGGCCCTCGACGACGTTTGATAGCTTCGGCTCGAACTTGACTCCCTTAGCCTCCGCAGCCCTCAGTATCTTGGCGTAGTCGACAGCGAACACGAGGAACGCTGCACTGCTGGCTATGTGCTGCTGGCCTCCGAGGATCTCGGCCAGCCTCCTCTTCTTCTCGGCATCGAGGACGGCGATAACCGTGATGGGCTGGAGGTTCCAGCCCGTGGGAGCCCGTCTGGCGGCCTCGATTATCTTTTCGAGGTCCTCCCGGGGTATGGGGTCGCCCGTGTACTCCCTCACGCTCGCGTGACCGGAGATGACTGCAAGGCAGCCGCTCACGGCCGGGCACCGTACCCCGATCCCAGAGAGCCGCGCGGATAAATGGTTTGCCTGCATCTAGGTTCGACCCGTTGTAGGTGGGGGGCTGAAGATGCTCTCCAGGAGCTCGTAGACGGCGAGCCACTCGTAGGCCCTCTCCGTTGCAGCGTAGGCCCTGCTCTCCCCGTCGTAGTAGACTAGGCCTGCTCTCTCCATCTCTTGGAGGATGCCCCGAGCCCGGTCCAGGGGAAGGCCAGCCGCCATGGCTATGTGGGAGGTCTTGGCCCCTCCCCGCCCTATGATTGCCCGAAGGATAGCTGCAGCTATGTCGTGCCTGCACCTGTACCGCCTGGGCAAGGCCGCTCTCCAGTGTAACAATTTGTGAGATCCAGCTTTATGCTGCAAAGGCGTCAACTCGACGCGGTGAGCGTGCTCTGAGCGAGATGGATGTAGGCGGAAGCGTCAAGCTTAGGGGGGACGCGGAGTTCGAGCGAGTGAAGATAGGGGGGAGCCTCAGCGTCGACGGCAGCCTCAGGGTGAGGGACGAGCTTAGGATAGGGGGAAGCGCAAAGATCTCCGGAGACCTGCGCGCCGGAAGGGTGACGGTGGGCGGCACAATAAGCGTAGACGGTGCGGTTCGGGCGAAGGAGGTAACCGTAGGAGGGTCCATCAAGGCGGGGAGAGTCGAGGCAGAGCTTCTCGAGATCGGCGGCTCCCTGAAGGCGGAGGAGGTGGCCGCGGCAGAGATGGACCTCTCGGGGTCAGCCAGATGCAGGGTTGCCAGAGCGGTTAGGGCCCGCATATCCAGGAAGAGCAAGGCCAAGTGCAAGGTAGTGGCAAGGTACGTGGAGGTGGGAAGGGACGCCGAGGTTGACGCGGTGGTGGCTGAGAGGGTTGTGGTGCGCCGCGGAGCCGAGGTGGATGTGGTGGAGGCCGTGTCGGCGAGGGTCGAGAGGGGCGCCGACATCGGCGAGCTGCGCTACGTTGAGAGCGCCGACGTCGACGAGGAAGCCTACGTGGGGAGGCTCGTCAAGGTCGAGGGTCTCTCGCTGAACCTTGACGCAGAGCTCTCGGAGCTCGAGAAGGGGGGTGGCGCGGAAGAACGATATTAGCCGCACAGCCACACAGCATCTGGAGGTGCGTAGGGTTTGGTGCTCGTCTGCCTCGTCCAGCACGGCGAGGCGGTCAGCGAGGAGGTGGACCCCCGCAGGCCTCTGAGCGAGCGCGGGAGGGCTGAAGTCGAGCGGGTGGCGAGGCTCCTAGCGCGCGCCGGGTTCAAGCCCGGCAGGATAATCCACAGCGGCAAGCTCAGGGCGCAGCAGACGGCCGAGATCCTGGCTAAGGAGCTGGGGGTAGAGCGCGTCGAGAAGGGCGAGGGGCTGGACCCGCTGGCTGACCCCGCGCCATGGCTCGAAAGGCTCGAGGCGGCCAGCGAGGACACCGTTGTAGTGGGCCACCTGCCGTTCCTGGCGAAGCTTGCCGGCCTAATGCTCGTTGGCAGCCAGGATGCCGAGCCCGTTAGGTTCCGCTACGGCGGCGTTTTCTGCTTCGAAAAGGCGGAGGGTAGGTGGAGGCTGGTCTGGGCCGTCACCCCCGACGTGGTCCCGAGCTAAGGCAAGGGTCCTAGAAGCCGGGGCGATACCTGCCGGGCTGAGGCGGATACGAGGCCTTCCCCCGTTTTTCCCTGCTGCGCTGAGTGCGGAGGGCGCGGTACACCGGCCTTTACGGGTGCTGCGGTGTTGGCTAGGCGGAGCGGCTACGCAGTGCTTGCAGAAGGCCTCGTCAAGAGGTACACTACGTGGATCCGCAGGGGCTTCCTCAAGAGGGAGAAGAGGGTGGTCGAGGCGCTGAAGGGCGTCAGCTTCAGTGTGGCGTGGGGCGAGGTCTTCGGGCTTCTCGGGCCAAACGGTGCCGGGAAGACGACCACCGTGAAGATACTCTCAACGCTGCTCCTGCCCGACGGCGGGAGGGCTGAGGTCAACGGCTACGACGTGGTGAGGGAGCCTCTGCGCGTGCGCGAGAGCACCGGCGTGGTGCTCAGCGTCGAGAGGGGGTTCTTCTGGAAGCTGACCGGCAGGGAGAACCTGCGCTACTTCGGGATGCTGCGCGGGCTTCGGGGCAGGCGCCTCGAGGAGAGGGTGGAGGAGCTGCTGGAGCTGGTCGGCCTTAAGGAGCTGGGCGGCGCTGACAAGCTGTACGAGGAGTACTCGCTGGGGATGAAGGCGCGGCTCGCGCTGGCCCGCGCGCTCCTCCACGACCCGCCGGTGCTCATACTAGACGAGCCCACGCTGGGCCTGGATCCCCCCTCCGCCAGGACGGTCCGCGAGCTGCTCGTGAAGATGGCGCGCGATGCTGGCAAGGCCGTTATCGTCACCACGCACAACATGTTCGAGGCCGAGATGATCTGCAACCGCGTGGCGATCATCGACCGGGGAGTGATAGTGGCGCAGGGGCCTCCGGCCGAGCTGAAGAGGATCGTGTCCAGGGAGGTGCCGGTGGTTGTTAAGTTCGGCGGCCGCCCGCAGGCCGCACCCGAGGAGGTGGAGCGCAGGCTTTCGCAGGAGCTGGGCTCTTCGAGGCTCAGGGTGGAGCTGGAGGGCGACGGCTACCGTGCGCGCGTGCTCGTGGATGCTGGCGAGGAGGAGCGGGCGGTGGCCAAGCTTGTGTGGGCCCTCTCGTCGATGGGGTTTGCCGTCCTTAGAGTTGAAGTGCAGGAGCCGAGCCTCGAGGACGTCTTCATAGCTGTGACGCGGGGTTGGTAGAGTGCCTGCAGGGTTCCTTGACGTTGCCAGGGCCGAGCTTCTGGCTACATTCTACTGGTACAAGAACAACAGGAGCATGCTGGCCGCCTTCATGCTCTGGCCCTACCTGATGACCGGCATACTGCTGGGCCTCGGCTACCTGTTCGGGGACCCCAGGGTCTATGTCGAGAGGATGGGGGTTAGGGACCCTGCGCTGTTCGTGCTCTCGGCAAGCGTTGTGGCGATGGCCAGCGTCAACATAATAGACACCGTGGCGGGCTTCACACTCTACAACAGGTGGATCGGCACACTGCCGTACATACTCATGTCCCCAGTCCGCGCCGGCGTCCTCCTGGTGGCCTCTGGCCTCCCCCACGCGCTGATCGACACTGCCGTTATAGTTGCGGCGATCGCCCCTGCATCCGCGCTGCTGGCCGGAGCCGAGGGAGTGGCGAGGCTTGCCTTCGCCTACCTCCTGATAGTTGCGGGCATGGTGCCGCTGCTGGGCCTGGCCGTGCTTGCCGCCTCGGTTCTGCTCGTCGTGAGGGAGGAGAGCAACATCCTCAGCAGCCTAACGCCCTTCCTCCTGCTGATCTCAGGGGTCTTCTACCCCGTGGAGATCCTGCCCCGCATGCTCCAGCTCGCCTCGGCCGCCGTGCCCGTGAGCTACATCGTTGAGGCTGCCCGCAGCCTCTCGGCGCTGGGGAGCCTGCCCGGCAGGCAGCTCTACATGCTTGCCTACGCGCTGGCGCTCATGAGCCTCGCCTACAACGGCTCTGCGCTCGCCGCCGTGAGGGTCACCCTGAGAGCTGCGATGAGGAGGGGTGCATAGCGGCCTTGCCGCTCTCGAGGATCGCCGCGGTTGTGTACCTCCACGCCCTACGCACGTGGAGGTACAAGTACAGCTTCGCCAACTCGGCCATCAACATGACGCTCTGGATAGCTATATTCATTCTGGGCACGCTGGCGTTCGTGCCCGCGGAGCAGCTGCCCACAGTGGCGCCCTACCTCTTCTGGGGCATAGTGTCCTGGCAGATGATATCCGTGACCGTGATGTACGTTGCCGGCTGGACCACCTGGGTGCTGCTGGTGCTCGGCATGGTGGAGGAGCACATGCTCCACAACACCAGGACGCTCCACGTCCTGCTGGGGCGCATGATCTCGATAGCTGCCCAGCTCGCCGTGGCCCTGCCGCTGACCTACGCCATTGTGGCGTTCGCAGCAGGGGGCCCCTTCCCGCTCGCAAGAGACCCCCTGCTGGTAGGCTACGGCTTGGCAGCCATTACGGCGATGGCTTTCGGCTACGCTCTCGTCCTCGCAGCAGCCTCGCTTAGGACGAGCGTGCCAGCGAGCCTGCTCGACATGGCCAACTTCCTCCTCTTCGTGGTAGGTGGAGTCGCCGTACCGGTTTCGAGGCTTCCAGGGCCTCTGAGGGCCATCGCCCTAGCCATACCCTACTCGCACGCTGCCGAGGTGGTAAGGTACGGTGCAGCTGGCCTGGAGCCCCTCCTACCCCTGCGGACGGAGATCCTGGCCTCGGGGCTGCTCGCAGCAGCCCTCATGGCTGCGGGCTACGCCGCCTTTAGGCTGGTGGAGGACGTCTACGTGCGGAGGAGCGGCGTTCGGGGCGTAGGTAGGATGTAGGCTGCAGCGTGCAGCTGGCCGGGGCTAGCACGCGCTGAGGCCCTGCCCCCTCGCAGCCTCGATGAAGCGTGCAGCGTCATCGGCCATGTACACGTTGTTGAACATTACGTAGGCCACCTCGACGTCGGGGTGGCGGGAGAGCAGCTCCCCCACGATGGATGCCAGCCTGGCCAGGTCCTCGTCGGTGTACTTGTACCTGTAGTTCACCTCCCTCCCTCCGAGGCCGTGGAGGCGCATGTAGAGGATCCTTTGGCCGGGGCACACTACGGGCTCGCGCCGCAGCGGATCCACGACGTGCACTACGCCCAGCCTGCACAGCAGCCTCTCGAGCTCCTCCCGGTGCTGGCTCCACGTGCCCCGCGGCTCCCAGGCCACAGTGATCCCGGCTGCCTCGGATACGGCCCAGGATAGGAACTCCTCGGCTCTCTCCGCATTCTCCTCGCTGTAGCCGAACGAGGGCGGGGTCTGTAGCACGACAACGGGTGCCTCCAGCGCTCTGGCAGCCTCCAGCGTCACCCTCCAGGCCCACTGGTTCTCTTCCGTTAGCTGAAGCATCCCGTAGTTGCTGGGGTTGCCCGGCATCCTCCGCTTGATCCTCCTCCAGGTAGGGC
>JBEVCG010000014.1:26524-27348 GCA_040514325.1 Thermoproteota archaeon
AGGTAGGGCTGCTGCTGGGGTGTGTTACCGCCTGCCACGCCTTGACCGTGAACACGAAGCCCTTGGGAGCCTCCTCGCGCCACCTCCTAAGCGTATCAGCCGAGGGGGGGTCGTAGAACGTCTGCTGAACCTCAACCACGTTGAACCTCTCGAAGTACCTTTTTCGGGAGAGGGGGAACCCGCAGCATCCAGACAGGACCCTGCACTTCATGGCTCCGAACCTGCAGGTGAATTTTTCAGCCGCGTAGAGCTGCTAGATGTGGGTTAGGTCTCGTGCGAGCAGCGTGAGGGGGCGTCAGCAGCTGGGGCAGCCGCAAGGCTAGCCCTTCTTCCTGAGCTTCCACCTCTCCCTGGCGCGGTTGGCCTCGGGGTCGAACAGGAGCTCCTCCAGCTCGGCTTCGTAGCCCGCCTCCTTCAGGGCGGCGAACATCGTGTTGGTCATTATATGCGACGGCTCCTTCCTCTCGTTGACAAGCCTCATGGAGGACTCAAGCACCGAGACCCCCTTCATGTCCACAACGAGCTCCTCCTCGCTGACGCGCTCTATCTCTATCCTCTCAACGTAGCCTGAGGACTCCAGGAACCTTGCCACCTGCTCCATAACCTTTGCCGGGTCCTCCGACGGGGCTACGATGCCGCGCCTCTTCAGCTCCTGGTAGAGCACCTCGCCAGCCTTTCTGAAGATCCGCTCGGCTACCGGCCTCCCCAGGAGGTCGCTGAGCGCGCTGCACAAAGCGTAGTTCACCATGTCGAAGAACCTCTTGTCTACGCATCCCACGTAAAGCACACCAGTGGCAGATGTGCCTCTGGGGCTACTTGTAGCT
>JBEVCG010000014.1:27358-39490 GCA_040514325.1 Thermoproteota archaeon
GGGTGGGCTCCGGGCTGCACGGAACCGTTAAGAGGATCCTGCGGAGCCAGCGCGAGTTGGGCTGCAAGCGGTGGAGGAGTTGCGCGAGGCGGGCCTCGAGGAGATGGCCGGCTCCATAGGCATGTGGCTCGCGCGGACCGTGAGGAGGGTGAGCGAGGAGGAGATTGTCAGGGTGCTTGGGGGCCGCGGCAGCGCCAGGGTCTCGACCGCCGAGGAGGGAGTCTACGCGGTTGAGCTCTACGACTCCCGGGGAAGGCTGGCGTTCATAGGCTACTTCGAGGAGAGGGAGGGCTGGGTGTCGCCGGTGGTCTACATGGGGCATACGATAGTTGACGGGGACGCCCTAAGAAGGCTCTACGAGGACTTGAGAGAGGCCATCAGAGCCTCCAGGGCCGGGTAGGCAGCGAGTAGCATATCCGGGCTTTCGGGCAGCCCTACTGCGGGGGTTGGGTCGGTGAGCCTAAGCAGCGAGGAGCGGGAGCGCTACCATCGCCACATACTCGTGCTCGGCGAGAAGGCCCAGCTGAGGCTGAAAAGCTCGGTGGTCCTTGTTGCAGGAGCCGGCGGACTGGGCTCAGTGGTATCCTACTACCTCGCGGCAATGGGTGTTGGGAAGCTGGTTCTGGTCGACGATGGCGACGTGGAGCTTAGCAATCTGAACCGCCAGATACTCTACGCCACCAGGGACATAGGCCGTGCTAAGGTGCTGGTGGCAGCCGAGAAGCTGCGGGAGCTGAACCCCAACGTTGAGGTTGTCCCGGTGCGGGGAAGACTGGACTACAAGCTTGCAGCGAAGCTTATAGAGGATCACGGCGTAAACCTGGCGGTAGACGCCCTCGACAACTGGGAGACCCGGCTGGAGCTCAACAGAGCGTGTGTGGAGAAGCGCATCCCCCTGATACACGCAGCTGTCGAGGGGTTTTACGGCCAGCTCCTGGTAGTTGTTCCAGGCAGCACTCCATGCCTCCACTGCGTGTTCGCGCGTGCTCGCACCCCGAGAACCCCAATACCAGTCCTCCCGCCCGTGGTCGCGGCTGTAGCGTCGATGGAGGTTGCTGAGGCCGTCAAGCTGCTGACGGGTGCTGCCGAGCCCGTGCTGGGCGTGCTTATCATCTACGATGCCGTGAGGCAGACCCTCGACCATGTGAGGGTGGAGCGCAACCCGAGCTGCCCTGTGTGCGGGGCGTTGAGGTAGCCCCAGCTAGCCTGCAGCGTAGTGCACAGCCGCAACGGCGAGCAGGGTGGCGGCAAGCAGCCAGGACACCACCCTGTAGGCTTGGTAGAGAGTGCGCACAGCCAGCCCGGAGCCTGCTAGCCTCCGGCCGAGCAGCTCTGTAGACGTGGCAACGTGCAGCAGGCCGGCAGCCGCTGCCAGGAGCGGAGCAGGTCCCGTGTGGAACTTGATGCAGAGTGCGGGGTCGTCCATGAGCCCCAGCGTCAGCAGGGAGGCCAGCTCGGGGTAAAGGTAGCAGAAGCCGCTGGCAGCTGCCAGGTAGGCTAGGGGCGCTAGGAGTACACCCGACACTACGTTGACCAGGAGCAGGGCCTGGAGGCCTGCAGCCAGCGCTGGACACCGCTAGGTTGATCTGCCCGGGAACGGCTCATAAGGGTCTTGGAGGAACACCAGGCTACTGGGCGCGGGCGTGCTCTCGAGGAGAGCGTTCGTGAAGGCTGCTGCGGGGGCGTTGGCGTCGGCGCTGGCGCTGCTCGTCGGCGTCCCCGCAGCCTTCTCCTGGCTTTCCGGCCGCAGGCAGCCGCGTGGTGGAGGAGGAGCCCGCGTGGTGGAGGGGGAGCTGGTCTACCTGCCCCTACCCAGGCTCGAAGGCCCCGTGAGCCTGGAGCGCGCGCTGGCGGATAGGAGGTCGATAAGGGAGTACACCGGTGAGCCCGTAACCCTTGAGGAGCTTGCCCAGGTTCTCTGGGCCGCCTACGGGATAACTGAGACGCGGCACGGCTTCAAGACGACGCCCAGCGCCGGGGCAACCTACCCTCTCGAGCTCTACGTTGTCGTCCGCCCCGGAGGTGTGCTGGCTGGCGAGGGAGCCTTCCTGGAGCCCGGATCCTACCGCTACGACCCCCACAGCCACACCCTGCAGCTGGTGAAGCGCGGCGACCTATCTAGGGCGCTCTACGAGGCCGCGCTTCGGCAGGAGTGGGTCCTCGAGGCTGCAGCCAACATCGTCATTGCAGCCGTCTACGAAAGGACAACAAGGTACTACGGCCAGAGGGGTGTAAGGTACGTGCACATGGAGGTGGGCCACGCTGGCCAGAACGTGTACCTGCAGGCTACAGCCCTCGGCCTAGCCACCGTGGCCATCGGGGCGTTCTACGACGACCAGGTGAGGGAGATCGTGGGGCTTAGGAGCGAGGAGGAGCCCCTCTACATAATGCCCCTCGCCAGACCCGTCGCACCCTACCGCCTGGAGTACAGCGACCTGGCAAGCTACATCGAGAGGGTGCGCGAGAGGATGCGCAGGTCTTCGAGGTGATGCCCGGTGCCACTGAGCCGCAGAGGTTTTCCGAGGCTTCCGCGGATAAGCAGAACTAGACAGCACGGGGTAGCCGTGCCGGAGGCTATCAGCAGGGGGGCCCTCCAGCACTTTAGGGTGCACGTGCACAACTACAGCGCGGAGCGCGACGTGCTCGTAGACTACGACGTTGACACGGCATCCGCATGGCCTAGGCTGAGGGTGTACGTCTGGAATCGGGGCAAGAGGCCCGTTAGGGGGCTCGTCCTAGCAGTGGTGCTCGTGGGGTACTCTCCAACGAGGGCATCTACCATCGCCCTGCCGGAGCTGGAGGCGGGCTCCGTCCACATTGAGGAGTTCGAGCTGGATCCCACCTGCAGCTACGTCCACGTAACGCTCCTTGGAGGGGGCCGCGCGGGGTCGTAGAGGCTAGCTGCAGCACGGCCTCCCGCAGACTGCGGGGGCGCTGGAGGCTGTAGAGTCGGGGGCAACTGCTAAAAGACGTGGTAGGCAGATAGCCCCGCGGCTGAACACGTTGAAAGAGCCCCTCCCCGTGGTCGACCTCCACGAGGACATAGCCCTCTACTTCATGACCCACGGCGGAGGCCAGCCCTACGCCGACTTTCTGGAGGACGCTGAGGGCAGGGACGCAGACATCCCAAAGTACAGGAGGGGGAACGTAAGGATAGTGTTCGCATCGATCTTCCCGGGCCTGGAGACCTTCAGCCCCTCGGAGACGGAGAGGGCCAAGAAGCTCTACGGCCGCGCCCTGCCGGGGATACTGGTTAAGCCCAGCACCGAGGTGGTCTGGGAGCAGGCCAAGGTGTACCACAGGCTCGCAGAAGCTTACGGCCTCAGCATCGTCGAGAGGGCCTCGGAAGCAGAGAGCCTGCTCGCGTCGGGCGAGTGGAGGCTCGGGCTCCTCCTGCACCTCGAGGGCGCCGACCCGCTGGCCGAGCCCTACGACCTCAAGCTGCTGTACAGGCTGGGGCTGAGGAGCATAGGGCTGACCTGGAACTACAACAACAGGTACGCTGCATCGTGCACGTCCAGGAGGGACTACGGGCTCACGGACATGGGCGAGGAGCTCGTCAAGCTGGCCAACGAGCTGGGGGTCATCGTGGACCTGGCCCACGCCAGCAAGCAGACGGTCCTCGACGCCGCGTCGATCTCCAAGAAGCCCGTGATAGTTAGCCACGCCGCCGCCAGGAGGCTGGTCGACAGCCCGCGCAACGTCGACGATGAGGCCATAGAGGCTGTAGCCAAAACCGGGGGCGTGGTGGGGGTAACGGCTATACCCACGATACTGAGGAAGGAGGGGAGCGCAACGATAGACGACATTGCAGCTCACGTGAGGTACATAGCTGAGACGTTCGGGGACCGGTACGCGGCTATAGGCACGGACTTCCACGGCCTAGCCGGCCTGCCCGCGCCGGAGGGGTTTAAGAGCGTTGACAGGGTGCAGCAGCTGCTTGAAAAGCTAGCCGACATGGGGCTGGGCGACGCCGCGCTGAGGAGGATAGCGTACGAGAACGCGCTCCGCGTCATAGAGGAGAACTTGAGGTAGCGCCGGGGTGAGGCCGCGTGGCCAGGACGAGAGCCGCGAAGCCGCCGAGGCTCAAGCCGGGCGGAACAATCTTCGTGACGGCTCCGTCAAGCTACCCCGTCTACCCAAGCATGAAGCTTGCAGAGGGCATAGAGCTGCTGAGGAAGCTGGGCTACCGCGTGGTTGTGGGAGAGACCGTGAAGAGGGCGCTGCGCACGTGGTACTTCTCGGCGCCGCCCGAGCACAAGGCCAGGGAGCTGCTCAACGCCTTCAAAGACCCGAGCGTCGACGTCATAGTGTGCGCCCGCGGCGGCATAGGCGCGCTCCACCTCCTAGACAAGCTGGACTACGACGTGATCCGGGAGAACCCGAAGCTCGTCATAGGCTACAGCGACATCACAGCCCTCCACGAGGCCGTCTACGCGAAAGCAGGGGTTCCAGGCCTCCAGGCAGCGATGCCGGGGCCGCGGCCGCACATAGGCTTTGGCGAGGAGGACCGCGAGAGAGTCTTCAAGTACAGCGTGGAGCTGGCGCTGAGGGCTGCCTCGGGCGAGGAGCTCGAGCTCAGAAACCCGCCCGACGCTCCCATGCCCAAGACGATTAACCCCGGGAGAGCGCGGGGCACAGGCATAGGGGGCAACATAATAATGCACGTGCTGCTGGCAGCCGCCGGCTACGTGCCACCCCACGAGGGCTCGGTGCTCTTCCTGGAAAACATAGAGGAGCCGGCGTGGCGCGTCGACGACTACCTCCAGGCGCTGGCGCTCGCAGGCCTCCTCAGCAGCCCCAGCGGAATAGTGTACGGGGAGTTTCCGGAACCCGAGACGTACCGAGGTCCCTCGCCCAGCATCGAGGAGGTCATAGCCACCAGGACGAGGCAGTACACCGGGGCACCCTCGTTCACGAACTACTCGTGCTGCCACGGCAGGTACGTGCTGCCGTTCCCTGTAGGCACGGAAGTGGAGGTGGACGCAGACGAGGGAGTTGTAAGGATGCTAGAGCCCGTGGCAGAGTAGCCCTCAGACCCCGGGCCATTATTGCAGCTGCGTAGCTGCTCGCAGGCCCGGCGCCTACCTGGGCCGTCTCCGTTTGGCCTGCCTCCGCTTCACGTGGGCGCGGAGAACATTATGAGCTCTGCCCTCCTCCCTAGCAGCCAACCCTACCCATGGGTGGCGGCCACGCGGAGATGCGCTTACGCCCGACTGCGGGTGTGCTGGCTGATCATCATTAACAGTTAGCTAACAGTGGTGGCAGCTGCTATTTGAATCTAACTTCTTGAAAGAATGATATTACTGTTTCCAGTACAATATATTGATTTTGGTAAATCTATAGTGATAAAAGTAACATATATAGCTGTGGGCTGCGCCTAAAAGACAAAACCGAACAGGGCACTTTAACGGGCGATAAATTTAACGGGTGATGAAGCGGTATGGTTAGCGCGGGCAGATCCGGCTTCGCGTACTACGTGAAGCTGTCGCTGGCAGGCAGGCTCTTCTCCAACCGGGGCTGGCCAGAGGCTGTCGGCGGGATAATCCTTGGGCTCGTCAACATTCTGTACCTAATCCTGGCAAACAAGCCGTTTAGCATATACACGGGGTTCCTCAACTGGGGGCAGCACATATACTCGGCACTGGGCCTGGACGGGCTCGTTGGGGCGCCCAAGGCCAGCCCGCTCGCCGAGAGAACAAGCGTAGGCGATATCGGCCTGCTGCTTGGAGCGCTCCTAGCGGCGCTAGCTGCCGGTGAGTTCAAGCTTAAGAGGATAGGGAAGGAGGGCTACGTGGACGCGGTGGCTGGCGGCCTCCTCATGGCTTTGGGCGTTGTTCTGGCCTTTGGCTGCAACTGGGGCGGCTTCTTCTCAGCAATAACCGCGCTTAGCCTCCACGGCTACGCTATGATGGTGGGACTGATCTTCGGGGGGTACCTCGGGCTCAAGTACGTGAACTGGAGGTCCGCAAGGCTCTTCGAAAAGGCGCTGAAGGAGCTAGAGCTTGAAGCTGAAGCGCCGGCAGCTTCAGCAGGCAACCCCGGCGCAGACGCAAACCCCGGCCGCGCCCGCTCGCCGGTAGCGCTGCCCGCCGCGCTGATCCTGGCAGCTGCAGCTGTAGCTGCAACGTGGGCTGTGGGAGGATCGCGGTTCGCCGCCCTGATGATGCTGGGCGTGCTCGTTGGGGTGACGCTTCAGCGATCGAGGTTCTGCTTTGCAACAGCCTTCCGGGATCTTCTCGGCGGGGCTGAGCAGGCTCGAGCCGCGAGGCTCCAGGTAGGCATTGCCCTCGGCATAGCCGTTGGGGCTACTGGCGCTGCCGCCTTAAAGTACATGGGGTTCATAGACCCTGCCGTGTACGTCAAGCCTGTAGGACCGCTCAACATCGTCGGCGGCATCCTCTTCGGCTTCGGCATGTCCATAGCCGGCGGCTGCGCCTCCGGAAGCCTCTGGAAAGCTGCCGAGGGGAACACCGGGCTTATGGCTGCCCTTGCAACGGCCGTGCTGAGCTACCCCCTATTCAAAGCCCTTTTGGGGCCTAGCATTAAGAGGCTCGCCAACCCCGGCGTATTCCTTCCCGACGTCATGGGCTGGGCGGGGGCCCTAGCCTTCGTCTACCTATCCATGCTGGGTTGGATCCTGTTCTCCCTCTACATGGCGTATCAGCGTAGAGTGGACCCGTGGGGGTGAAGCCCTATGGTGAAGTTCGTAAAGAAGGGCGAGGGCACGTACCTGCTGGATGTTACGGGGTACACGTGCCCGTACCCGGTCATATACACCAGGAGGGCTCTAGCCGCGATCAAGCCGGGAGAGAGGCTTGAGGTGCTTACAGACAACCCACCCTCCTGCGAAAACGTCCCCAGCGCGGCGAGGAAGGATGGCCACGAAGTTCTCGGCGTAGAGCGCGTAGGTGAGGGCGTCTGGAGGATAGTGATAGTCAAGAAGAGGTGATGCCCGAATGGACTGGCAGGACAGTGTGAGGAAGGTCCGCGAGATGGTCAAGTACTACGAGCAGCTGGGAGTTAACCCCCTGTCGCTCGCCACCGGCTGCGCTGTGAAGGTGGACCTCGTCCGCGTTGTCTACCCGGCGATAAGGCGGGTTAGGCCCGAGCTGGAGAGGAAGGGGCTCAAGATAGCGCCGCGAGAGGATGCAGACATCTTTCCGAAGCCCAGCGAGGGTGTGGAGCTCCACAGGAAGATCTACAACCTGGGCCCGGACACGAACGTCAACCCCGCAGAGATAGCGAAGCTTGGGCCGAGCCGCGCCATCGTGCTCGTCCAGGTCTACCAGGGCTACGCGGATAAACCCGAGTCCTTTCTCGAAAAGGTGCTCCCGGTGTACGAGAGGATAGCCGACTCCGGCGTAGAGATATACATGGGCAAGGGCCACTCGATAGTCACGCCCTTCAGAAACGACGAGTTCATGCTGATCGACTTCATAAGGCTCCTCGGCGGAAGGCCCGAAGGCTACACTGTCGCAAACAACGACACAATACACATCATAGACCCGACGAGACCCCCTACAGACTACAAGCAGGTGGCGGGTGGCATAGGTAACGCGCTCAACGACCTCTTCGTTCTGGGCGCCCACGAGAACATCCGCATAGCGCTAACGGTCAACGCGCCCACGGACGATGTTAGGAGCCAGCTGCTAGCCAACGCGGAGAAGTTCGCTAAGAGCATCGGTGCAGAGGTTCTCGAAGTCCCCCTGCCGGATAGGGGGAGGCTGCTTATAGGGGCAACAGTGCTAGCAGACATGCACAAGCACCCGCCCACGTTCTACGATAGAGTCGAGCCGGGGATGAAGCTTATAGCCACAAGGCCGTTCGGCGAGCTTGCACCCATAAACGTCTACCTGGCCACTGTGATAGACGAGGAGTTCGTCAAGATACTTGAAGCGAAGGGGATAAGCTTCGACGAGCTGGAGAAGGCGAAGGAGAGGGCCGTAGACTACATAGCCAGCCCCAATAGGGAGGCTGCAAGGGTCATCAGCAAGTACCTGCCGGAGAGCCGCGAGGACTACAGGAGCGGAGAGCACATAGTCGCCACGACAGACGTCACGGGCCCCGGCATCTACGTCGTGTGGGAGCTGGCCGAGCAGATGAACGCCAGGATCAAGCTCTACGACGTGCCGCTCCTCTTCCCAGAGTACGCTGAGCTTGCAGCATCCTACTTCATACTGCTCAACGCCACCTCGGGGACGAACGGCGGCTACGTCATAGTTGCACCCGAGCAGGTGGCAGACGACATAGTCAGAGATCTGAAGGCTGCCGGGTACCAGCCGAGGGTATTCGGCGAGGTGGAGGCTGTTGGCCAGCCAGAGGTGCTTGTCCCAAGCACCATCACGAGGTACGTCAAGGACGAGAAGGTGCTAGAGAAGCTCCGCCTCTACGATGGGGGAAGGGCGGATGGTTAAGGGCTACCGGCTGGTGTTCCGCGGAAGGGTTCAGGGAGTAGGGTTCCGCTGGTCAGCGAGGGTTATAGCAGCTAGGCTCGGCCTCTCCGGCTACGCTAGGAACCTCGAAGATGGAGGCGTGGAGGTCGTTGTCGTCGGGGATCGCGAGGCCGTCAAAGATCTTGTGGAGAAGCTAAGGTCTCTGGGCACGGCAGAGGTCAGCGAGGTCACCATGGAAGAGGTAGAGCTTGAGGAGGAGCCGCAAGGTTTCCGTGTGGAGTAGACAGCAGGTGCTTCAGCGCTGCTACCTTTTACCTTTTTAACCTTCTTCCGATGGGCTGCCTCCTTCCCTTTATTTACACATATTTATTTCGGTGTTCCTTGCCGACTAAGCTTTAATACCGGTCTATAGCCGCGGAGTCTTGGTGGATCTGTGGTGGGTTTGAATAAAGGTGTAACGGTTGCACTTTGCGGTAGAGTGTTCACTGCAGCTGGCAAGGGTATTATCGAGAACGGGTGCGTGGTTTACAGGGAAGGTGCCATAGTTGACGTTGGGACGCGCGGTGAGGTTGAGATTCCCGGCGATGCCCATGTGGTCGAGCTGCCAGGGGCAACCTTTATGCCAGGGCTCGTGGACGCCCACATACACTTTACGGGGCTTCGGACGGGGGACTACATCAAGGAGCCCCTTGTAACCCCCTATGCAACCCTTGTGGCTAGAGCTATCAGGGACCTGGAGGCTCTCCTCGAAGCTGGCTACACCACCGTTGTTGACACGGGTGGGCTGATAGCGCTCCAGCTGAGGCAGGCCGAGCGGGAGGGGACGATAAGTTCTCCGAGGATAGTTGCCGCGGGGCCGCCAGTAAGCCAGACGTTCGGCCACGGAGACGTTCACTACCTGCCTGCCGAGTACGTTGACGTTCGGACGAGCAGGCTCCAGCTACCATTCCAGCCCCTCCTCTGCGATGGGGCCGACGAGTGCAGGAAGGCCGCCCGCTACGCGCTGAGGATGGGCGTTGACTTCATAAAGGTGTTTACAACGGGAGGGGTTGCCTCGCAGCTGGATAGGCCGGAGTACCCTCAAATGACTGCAGAGGAGCTAGAGGCTGTTGTCGAGGAGGCTAGGAGGGCTAGGCGGTTCGTTCATGCGCACGCTGAGGGGGCAGAGGGCATCGTTAACGCCCTACGAGCTGGGATAACCAGGATAGCCCATGCAATGTTCATTGACGATGAGGGTATAGGGCTGGCCCTGGAGAGAAACGCCGTGCTTATCCCAACCCTCTCGATAGCTAGGCTGCTCGCGGAGAGGGGCGAGGAGCTGGGTGTACCCGAGTGGGCTGTAGAGAAGGCGAGAGAGGTCCACAGAGTGCACGTCGAGAACATAAGAAGGGCTTACAGGGCTGGCGTCAGAATGGCTACGGGAACAGACTTCTTCTTCAACCCAGAGGGGGTTCCAACCTACGGTAGGAACTCGATGGAGGTGGTAGCTCTTGTGGAGGAAGTAGGCATGGCAGCAAGCGAGGCGCTCGAAGCTGCAACCAGGCATGCAGCGTACGTTGCGGGCCTAGACCACTGTGCTGGCAGCCTCGAGAAGGGCTACGTAGCTGACATAGCGGCAGTTAAGGACAACCCCCTCGACGACCCAAAGGTGCTTCTCGACCCAGACAACGTGCTGCTGGTGGTAAAGGAGGGCACGGTGCAGAAGAACCTCACGGAGCAGAGCATACCGGACACGCCTCCTGCAAACCCCGTGTGCACACCCAAGTAGGCCCATCCAGCCTCGGCGGCAAGGTGCAGCTGTAAGCTGGCCCCCTCCACCATGAAGGTTTTCCAAGCTACCATCAAACGTTGAAGGGGCACCGTAGCGTCAAAATTCCGCTCACAGCGAGGTATATTGGTCTCGCTAAGGCCTGCCAGCCCACAGCCGGCAGGAACACCAGCCCGGCGCCGGCTAGAGGAGGCAGCAGGGCATCTTCCTCACGTCGCGGTAGAACGAGAGGGCTGCGTACTTCAGCGCCTCGCTCATCGTCGGGAACACGTGGATGGCATCGATGATGTCGTCCACGGTCATTCCGGCCTTTATGGCCAGCGCCGCCTCGTGTATCACCTCGGAGGCGCTGCGCCCAACCATGTGAACTCCAACTATCCTCCTATCCCTGGGGTCCACCACCATCTTGATGAAGCCGCGCTCCTCGCCGAGTATTGCCGCCTTTGGGAGCTCCCTGAGCCTGACGACCCTGCACGCGCAGACGCCGAGCCTCCTCGCCAGCTCGCGCTCGGTGAGGCCCACGCTCGCGTACTCCGGGTCGGTGAACACGGCCCTGGGCACGACGCTGTAGTCCATCCTGATCGGGCCCCTGCCCAGGGCGTTGAGCGCCGCCACGTAGCCTTCCCGCGCCGCCACGGGCTCGAGCATGGGCTCTCCGATGCAGTCGCCAGCAGCGTAGATGCCCTCGGACGCCTTGAGGGTTTCGTCAACGTCTATGAACCCCTGCTCGGTGACCTTCACGCCGACGTTCTCCAGGCCCAGGCCTTCGAGGTGCGGCCTCCTACCCGTAGCCAAGAAGATGTAGTCTGCCTCGATCTGGCTCGTGGCACCGCCTTGCGAGACCTCGACCCTGACCCTGCCACCCACCAGCAGCACCCTCCTCACCCTAACGCCCTTCCTCACGTCCACCCCGTCGCCCACCAGGATACTTTCCAGCTCCGCGCTCGCCTCGGGCTCGGCGTTGGGCAGGAGCCTGGGGCTCCTCTGCAGGAGCGTTACACGCACACCGGCCCTGGCCATGATCTGGCTAAACTCTATCCCCTGAGCCCTTCCACCGACCACCACGACGCTCTCGGGCTCGTCGCCGAGCTCCATGAGCGTCTCGTTGTCGAGCACCCTGCCCGCAGCCTCCGCCTCGCGCAGCCCCTCTATCGGGGGCCTCCAGGTCTTCGCGCCAACAGCAACCACCGCCGCCCTGAACCTGTACTCCACGCCGCCTACCTCGAGCCTGCCGGGGCCCAGGAAGCGGGCGCGGCCCCGCACGTAGTCTACACCTAGCTCCCCGAGCAGGTCCTCGTACTTAGCCTTCCTCAGCCTCTCCGACACAGACCTAGCGTCCCTCAGCAGCTCAACGAGCTTCACCCTCTCGCCGCGCCTCCTAGCCTCTGCGAGCACGTGCAGCATCCGCTTCGTAGGAACGCAGCCGAAGTTGACGCAGGTGCCCCCCAGGGGGCCGTTGCTGACAAGCAGAACCCTGGCTCCCGCCTCGGCGCCGGCCACGGCAGCCGAGAAACCCGCAGCCCCTCCGCCGACGACCACTAGGTCGTATAGGCTGTTTGCGCCGCCGTGAAGGGGCACTGAACCTGCTCACCGTGCAGGAAGTTTTGCCGAAGCTAAATAAGATCAGCGTCCCCCACTCAACTGGAGCACGCTTCTTCCTTCGAAACTGAGTTGCGCAGAGGCGCCTTCTACAACCCGCAAAGTACGTACTTACTTGCCCGGTGTGGGGTCTAGCTCTTCTCTGGTTGAATGTACTCTAGCAGCTGCTGGCTACGCTCAAGCGGCACCGCACCGTGTTTCAGCTTCTGCACAGCGTTGGTAGAGGCTTGTGCCTTAGCTTCCCGACGTTTTTTAAGACTCTACATTGCACTATGTAGCGGTGTATACCAAATGGTCACAAGCAAACATTTAACGCTAGTTTAATATCATAGTAGTTATATATAAGTAACTTGAAGGGCTAGGGGAGGG
>JBEVCG010000015.1:0-16321 GCA_040514325.1 Thermoproteota archaeon
AGCTTCAACAAGTAGAGACCTGCATAACCAAGTGCAGCTGCCAACGCAAGCACTACTGCTGACGAGGCCAGCGCTGCCTTCTTATCACCCCCAGCCTGCCCGCCCCTTACCACACGCACGTAGCTGTTCGAAAGGTAGGTGCAAAAGCGTAGCACTTTAAACATGTTTGAAAAAAATTTGTGGGGCTGTAACTGAAAAAAGCCATGGCCTGCTCACCCTAGGTCCACGATCGCTTGCGAGAGGCTTGGAGGAACCATGCGCTCTATCGTTAAAGGTGCGCCAACGGGAACCTTCAGCTCAGCTTTTAAGTGGTCGTATGCTGTAGGCATGTATGTACTGTCGCTGTAGTATACAAGGAATAGCACCTTCTCGCCTGGATCCAGCACCGTGTCCTCGTTGGTCTTTGTAACCCATGCAATTACCGACACAACTCCGCCTGTATAGTTTCCGAAGAAGTCCTTGAGAGTCATGTTGCTGACGTCCTCGGGCAGCCCGAATACCACCTTGTAGTTGTTACTACCTACAGAGTATGTCATCTGGATGCTCTGACCCTTACTCCCGCTAATAGTCGTGCTGCTGTCATTCATCATTGATTCTATTAGTTGTACAAGATCCTTAGGATCGTGTATAGGCGTTAGCACAGCCACTAGGTACGTGTTGGAAAGAGCTACCCCCTTCTCCGGCGACCAGTATCCTACTATGGTTTTCATTGGAGTTAGATCGACTCTGTGCTGGCCGGCAGAGAGCTTAAGGTTAGCAAACCAGTAGTCTATAGCACTACTACTTGTGTCTACGTGAGCCACCACCGTTCCGTCAATCTCCACCGCGCTGCTGGCCTCGCCGAGACCCCTCTGTATGGCTGACTTGCTCTGCTGCGTTGTGAAGAAGCCCATGTTAAGGACCACGAAGGCTAGTGCCGCCGCTACTATGACGAACGCTATCATCACTATTGCGCTCTCTATACCGACTATTCCTCTTAGCCTCCTAGCCAAGCCCGCTCTTCACCTCTTTTCCCGCCTCTTGTCGTGTGAAGCTAGGACAGCCTTTTCCAGAAAGGTGTAGCCACCTAGGCGCCTAGAAGCCGACATAACGCTCTGCCGGCAGGAGAGGACATGAGGCTGCCATCTCCCGCCTAGGCGGGCTGCTGCCGCGAGGCTTCGGCAAACGGTCGCCAGAGGCGGCGCACTGCTGCCGCGCTGAAGGCTGAAGAGCAGCTGTTTCGCGAGGTCTTATAAGTAACGCTGCACGGCGGTAAATATACTGCCGCCTACCTCTAACGTGCCTCACTATCATAAGGTAAAGGCAGCAGTAAAGAGGTTAGGGTATGTACCGTGAGCCTTCTGCAGCAGGTCGATGCCGCCGGACAGCTGCCGCTCAGCGGCCTCGCAGGGAAGCTGGCTGTCCTGCGGGCGCTCGACTCGCAGGTGGACTTCAGCCGGGGCATCCTCCAGCTAAAGATAGTCCTAGCGCTCGCTGAGTCGGATGGGGGCTACACGGTTAGAGAGCTGGCTAGGATGCTGGGTCAGCGCTACAAGTCTGTCTCTGATGCAATGAGGAAGCTGGAATTGAAGGGGCTTGTGGCCCGGGTACGCGAGAGAGGCGAGGCGTACAGGCTCACCGAGAAGGGCAAGATGTATTATGAGAGGCTGCTGGCAATCCTTGGGGTCACTGAGGGAGAGGCCGCTCGGACAAGGATAGCTAGGAGGATGCTGATACTGGATATGGCCAAGGATATCACGCTCCACCGCTACCTTGCCGACGCAGTGCTCGCTGCAGCTCTCAGTTCACGGAAGGAGGTAAGCCTTAGCGAGCTAGCTGCGATCCTCAAGCTTAGCCCTGCCCGGGCGCAGAGTTACATCGATATGTACGCCGAGGGGGCTGTGTCACCCAGGCTTTTCAAGAAGTACCACAAGGAGAGCAGGGTCCGAGCGGTACTGGCGAAGATGGGGCTCCGAGTATCGCAGAGGCAGGTCTACTACCGGCTGACCAGTGACGGCGAGAGCCTTTACTACAAGCTCCCAGACTACCTGAAGTACAAGAACAGCCGGAGGCTTCGCCTCTTCCAGAAGCTCGTCGGTCACGGCCACCCTGTGCTGGTCCACAGGAGGCTCTCTAGGCTGTTTGCCTCGGGAAGCATCGTCCTCCTGCTGCTGACAGCCCTAGGTGCCGTGCCCAAGCTGGTGCTGGCGCCCTGGCTCTTGGCAGGCTCCGTGCTCTGGCTGCTGGCCTCGCAGTAGGAGGAGAGGCAGAAAAAGAAGGGCCAGTTTCCCGCCCGCTTCCTGCTCTCTACCGCTTCCTCCTGAGCGGGCTGCTACCTTCTGGAAAGGAGCCAGAGGAGCACAACAGCCACGAGAGCTGCCACCGCTGCTATTGCCGCAAGCCTAGCTGGAGGGAGCAGCTCCGGCTGAGGAGCTGCAGTGCTTGTAACCGAAACCTTCTCCTCAACCTTCCCCTCAGCTGGCTTCTCCGCAGCTGTGGATGTAGGCTGCGGTGCAGCTGACGTGGTCGTTGTATGTGTAGGACTCTCGAGGGTCTGTGTGGACGTCGCTGTCTCCGTCGCCGTAGGCTTCTGAGTTGCAGCAGGGGTTTGCGTTTGGGTTGCAGCCTCGTACCTCAACTCCAGAGTCTTGGCTGAAATGCGGCCAGCCGCATCTACTGCGGTCACGGTTACCGTTACCGTGGTAGGCTCGCTAACGGGAGGTAGCGTTACCTTTGCCGAGTAGCTTAGCGGGGTGCCAGCAAGTATCGGCTTGAACGTGTAGCTCTTTCCTCCATAGCTCACTGTCACCTTAACGTCCGTTATGCCCCAGGAGTCGTCCGTCACCTTGAAGGAGATCTGGAGCGGCTTACCAACCGTCGGCTTGCTGGGCATCATCCTCTCGAGCCTAACCATGGGGGCCGCCTCGTCCTCCTTGACGTAGACGGTGGCCTGGTATTTGAAGCCGGGCTTTGGAGACTCATCCGAGTACGCGTAGAGGGTGCAGCCTAGCATCGTGCACTCAAGCTTGTAGCTGTCTAAGCCCACCGTGTGGAGGCGCACCTCGTTCCCAAGCATGTCCTTAGGCACTGGCACCGCTACAACCGTTCTGTTAACTAGAGATGCCAGGGCCGTGCTGTTGACGGTGAACAGTACCGTTGCAGCGTAGGGAGTCACGACAATATCGGCATACGCATTCTCTAGGTTGAAGGTTGCATTCCTAGCGTAGTGCGGCCCCTCTCCCAGTATCTCGAGGCTTCCGTCCGCGCTGAGCCTTAGGAGTCTGAAGCCATGGCTATCAACCTCCCTTATGGAGCCCGATGTTGTTACCGTAACCACATAGTTTATTGTGGAGCCGTCGGGCCTTGTCACCTCAGCGTAGGAGTTTAGATGGACGTGACCCGATAGCACCACTACGCGCTTGGAGGGGGCCCGGAATATCGCGTCAACCAGAGCGTAGAGGGCCTCCTTGTCCTGCAGCCAGCTTGTGTAGATGTACGGGTACTCGCTGCCGGGCTTCATGGATAACAAGAGGTCGTAAAGCTCCCTGCTGCTTCCAACCTTGAAGCTGTACTGGACATCGCCGAACATGTGAGTGAAGTGGGGATGATGCATGAGGATCACCGTCACGGGCTCCCTGGAGGATAGGATCAGCTCTGCCGCGTGCTCAGCCTGATCCTTGGTCAAGTAGCCGTCACTCCCGCTGTCGATTCCAACGAACCTGTACAAGCCGTATACCGACCGGGCAAACGTGCCTGGACCCCGGTAGCTCGCGTACGTGTTGGAACCTCCGACGTGGTCGTGGTTGCCTGGGACGCCTATGATGGGCTTATCGAGGATACTGTCCACCAGGATGCTCATCTCGTACTCGCTAGGCTTCGCCGTATCTGCCACGTCGCCTGTGTCGGCGATTATCGTGTTAGGCGGCAGAGCTAGCGCCAGTAGATTGACAACGAGGCTGTAGGTGTAGGAGGGCCTCCCGTTGGGGTTTATGACGCCGTAGTGCCGGTCGGTTACATGGATTACGTTGACCTCTCTGAATAGCTGCTCATCTCCAACGTACACGGAGTTTGGCTCGCCGAACACACCCTCCTCGGTAACCAGCACGAGGTCGTAAAGGCCCGGCTCGGCATCAGGAGGCACCTGGACCTCTACGATCATCCTGCCACCGTCAGTCACTGTGCCCAGGATGGTTAGGGCGTACCTCTTGTCCATTCCGCCGTCTAGATACAGCTCCTTCAGAGCTAAGGGCTTGGAAAGGGTCACTCTAAACGACTCGCCAGCTCTAACGAAGAACGGCGCCGATATCTTGGGCTCCACTACGAGTCCTGGCACGAACTCGGCCATCGGGTTCGGCTTGGGGACCTCCAGCCGCACCTCCCCCTTCGAAGTCTGAGCGTATGCTAGGTTTAGCACGAGCACGGCAGAGAGCAGGAGTATGGCAGCAACTGAACGCTTACCCTTCACACACCTCACCAGACTTCCCTAGAGGGACCGGCGGATTTTCTCCTTTTACTCCACGTTGCAACCCTACGCCGGGGATCGAGATGATACCCGATCCCTGCATGCTGGAGAGACGTGGATGGGGCAGCTGTAAGCTGTACTCGTGGGAAGGAGGCGAGCCAGAACGTCCCTGACTTGAGGAGGGCTACGTGGGAGTTAAAAAACGAAAAGTTTACTTCCGCCTTAAAGCGAGCCCTGCTGCGATTATGGCTATTACGCCTAGGACGAGCCCGGCAACGCCCAGCGTGTACGCTGTGTTGACAGCCTTAACCATATCCTGTATCGTTGACTGCAGCTCTCCCACTGTTCCTTCAAGGTTGCTAACTTTACCCTCAACACTGCCTAGCCGGGACTCGAGGCTGCCCACAGTGGATCTAAGCTGGTCTACCGCTGAGCTGATCTGAGGCAGCTTGCCTTCTATCTCCCTGGCTGCCTCCTCTGCCTTGCTGGCGACTGCCCTGAAGGCCTCCAGCTCGCCCATGGCGTTCGTAGCCCACAGCACAAGGTTTCTGAAGAACCTGGGGCCATCGAGCTTAACGCCGTAGTACTCGGCTGTCACAAGCGACTGGTAGCCGTAGTACGGGCTCTCACCGCTAACGATCACTACCTTCCTACCATCACCGGTCTCGAGAACTTGGGCTGCCATTAACACGAACTTGCCCGTCTCGCCCGCCGTGTGAGCAAAGCCGAGATTACCTGGCTCTCCAGGGCTGCGCGGCTGGTGCTCTACAACTGTACCCTGGTCGGTCGTTACCAGTATGGCGAAGATGTTCTCAGGTGTTCCGGCCTCCCCGACCTTGTGCCAGTTGCCAGCATCGTCAACCCAGGCTACCGCACCCGGTCCGTGCATCAGCACCTTCTTTGCGCCCAGAGCCAGAAGGTCTGCGCCGAACTTCGTGGTCGAAGGCTCAACCAGCGCTACGACCCTATAGGATCTTCCAGCATTGCTCACAGGATCCTCTATGCTAACGTAGTCAAGCCTGACCTTGATATCGATACCGTTTGAGGCTAGGAAGTCGAGGAGGTCGTTGCAGTTGGTCATCGCCAGCTCGAGGTTTCCTCCCTGAGCGGGGTAGTCGCTGTCACCAGCGCACCAGAGGGCCTTGTCACCAGGAGAGGTGAACCACGATAGCACGGCCTGCTTCTCCTCGTCAGAGAGGGGGTCAACCGGCTGCCCTATTATCACCATCTTGGGGCGCAGGTCAGGTAGCCCCGAGAGGTCGCCCACGATTACGTCGTAGGCTCTAAGCTTTACGCAGTTTGGAAGCTGCTCCGCAGCAGCCTGGTCCTTTACGACAACAACCCAGTAGGCATCTGGTACTACCGACATCATCGCGCAGACGCCGTTGTGGTTCTGGCCGTGCGCAAGGTCGACCACGATGATGGGCAGCTCCGGGGCAGCCTTAGCGGCCATGGGAGCTAGACTTGCTGCTGCCAGCAGAGCGAGCACTAAGGCGAGCTTGTAGGAGGTTTTCACCAGGCTTCACCCCACATCTAGCTACCTTATCCATCTTCATGTGAGGGCTTCTAGTATTCACGATTTTAAAATATCCCTTCCTGAAGCCTACGCCAGGCTCAAGGCCCGCGGCGTAGAGAAGTTACTAAATTTATTTTCTAAATACCTTCTAACTGCAGTGTCTACCTGGATGGGAGGGGTCGAACACCATGAACGGAAGACTCGCGGTAGTGCTCGTCCTCGTGGCTATAGCCATCGCGGCCCTTGCAATCTACGCCGCAACAACCAAGCCTCAAGAGACAACGCCCACTACGACCACGTCGCCGCAGACGACCACTACAACTATGTCAACTCGGCCAGTAACTTCGACGAGCCCCACTGTAACACCCACTCAGACAGGTACAGCCACCTCTACGCCTGTCAGCGAGTGCAGAGAGAAGATCACCTTGACCGTACTAACACGACATCCGGGCGACATCCTGGAGATGGCTAAGAGGGCCTTCCTAGCCTCCGAGGTAGCTAAACGGTACTGCATCGAGGAGGTAAGGTTCCTTCCCCTGCCTCCGGGCTTCTGGATCACCACGATAAAAAGACAAGCTGTAGACGTCGCATGGGGTGGAGGGCCTACGCTCTTCGACGAACTGTACCTAGCGGGACTCCTTAGACCGCTCGAAACGGAGATAGCGCTGAAGGCTGCCGGACAGGTGCCCGATATCTTTGCGGGTGTTCCGCTCAAGCGCGTTGACGAGGAGGGGAAGATATACTGGGTGAGTGCTGCGATAGCCAGCTTCGGCTTCACAGTGAACACCGACGTGGCACGGCAGCTGGGATTCGACTGGACCAAGCTAAGGAGTTGGCGCGACCTTGCGAGCGACGAGCTGGGGCTGATACTGACTAAGTACGGTGTTCCACCACTATCCGTTGCAAACCCGCTTCAGAGCACCAGCAATACAAGAATGTACGAGATAATCCTTCAAGCGTACGGCTGGGAAGAAGGGTGGAGAGTGCTGACGCTAATGGCAGCTAACGCAAGGATAGAGGAGGGGAGTGGCGACGTCAGAGACGCTGTCATAAACGGCGACGTCATGGTCGGAATAACCATAGACTTCTACGGCTATACGGCCGAGAACGTGAATCCCGCCTGTAGGTACGTGCTGCCCGAGGGAGAGACGATAGTGAACGGCGACCCAATAGCCGTCACCAAGTCCACTAAGCACCCAGAGGCCGCCGAAGCCTTCGTGGCGTGGGTCCTCACAGAGGGCCAGAAGATATGGCTTGACCCCAGCATTAACAGACTACCGTCTAACCCACACGTGTTCGAGACCGAAGAAGGAAGCAAAAGGCCCGACCTCAAGAGGGCCTTCGAGGCCGCACAGAAAGCTAAGACGATAGCGTTTAACGATACACTGGCTCTGCTGGTGGAGTACCCGATGCAGCTATACTGGGTGGCAACGCTAAAGGACAACCACGACCTGCTTCAGAGGGCGTGGAGAGAGCTGCTGAAGGCTTACTACATAGATGGAAGAATAGACGAAAACACGTTCCAGGAGCTAAAGATGAAGCTCACCGAGCTCGTGACGTACAAGGATCCCGTCGAAGGCAAGGAGGTAAAGTTTACCTTGGAGGATGCCTTAAGGGTCTCCAGGCTGCTGAGAGAGAACCTCGAGCTGAAAGAGGCCTACATGAACGCCTGGAGGGAGGCAGCCAAACTCAAGTACGAGGAGGTACTCAGAGCCCTTGGAAGCTAGGAGTCTCCTTAAAGGGTTCGCCAGGCTGGCAAGAGTCGCGCGTGCAGCTAGAATTGAGTACGAGCTTTTGATCCTATTTTACATACCTCTCGCCTTCTTTCTTTTCAGCTTTGTTGCGCCGCTCACAGTACTGCTTGGTGAGGTACCCCGCCTCGACCCAAGACAGCTTGCATCCTCATACTACATAGACTTGAACGGAGATGGGCTGGAGAAGTTCGTAGAGGTCATAACGTCAGAGACTTCTGTCCGGGTTAGGGTAAATGGGTTCGACTTTGGAGTTATACCGAATAGCTTGCTAAACGCCATCCTAGTTACGCTGGCCTCCTCTGTGCTCGGCACTGCCGTAGCTATAGCTGTAGGCCTCTACAGGTTCCGCGGTCAGCAAGTGCTTAGGGCTCTGGCCTATGCACCGCTCCTTGTAGCCCCCTTCGTAAACGCCTACGTGATATACCGATACATTGGAACCAGCTTCGCTGGCAACACGTTCTCCCTGGTCCTGAGCCGCGTTCTCAGCCCTATACTGGACAGAAACGTTATACTTGAGTTCGCAGGACAAGCTGGAGTGGCCCTGGCTCAGACAATGCTATTCTACCCCATAGTTTACGTCAATGTGCTATCAGCCTTGAACGCGCTCGATGCAACGCTGATAGAGCAAGCCCTTAACCTGGGTGCCAGAGGGCTGCAGCTGCTCCGCAAGGTGGTCATACCCCTGGTCATGCCAGGCGTGCTAGCAGGCTCAACGCTCGTCTTCATACTCAGCCTCGAGGATGTAGGAGCACCGATAATATTCAGCTTTGACAAGATGATGTCCTACCAGATCTACGCGTACTTCCAAGGCGTCGCCAGCGAAGCCTCACGCCCTGTGATAGCCGCGCTCAGCCTTATAATGCTGGCATTCGCCGTAACGCCGCTAGTGTTCGTTAGGCGGTATCTTAGCCTAAGGTACTACGCCAGGCTTGCACGCGGAGCCCCCCGCCCTTTCGCGGGCATGAAAGCTAGCAGAAGGGCTCTCGTAGTAATATACCTGGTCCTCTTCCCAATAGCAGCCGTAGCCGCCTCTCCACAGTTCGGGGTAGCCGTCCTAGCTTTTAGCAGAAAGTGGGTTGGACCCCTGCCCCAGCCCTTGAACGCAGACGAGCTGCTCCTGAATTTCAAGACGCTGTTTGAAATGGAGGGTGTCGTCAGAAGCATAACGAACAGCATCAGTTATCTGGCCCGCGCCATAATAATCATAGCTATCGTTGGCTTCATGGCGGGCTACTCGCTTGGTAGGGCTAGGCTCCCTGGAGCAACACTCCTGGACGTCCTCTCATCGGCTCCTCTTGCTGTGCCAGGCCTCGTGGTGGCGTTCAGCTACTACGTGTTCTTTTCGTCCTCCTTGTTCCGGGAAAGCCTCCTTGACCCTGTCGTAAATCCGGCAACAATACTTGTTCTCGCATACGCTGTCAGAAAGATCCCGTTCACCATAAGGTCCATCTTTACAGGCGTGATACAGACGCCCCAGGAGCTCGAGGAGGCAGCCCAGAGCCTGGGCGCACGCCGCTTTAGGGTTCTCGCTAAGGTGACCATACCGCTGGTGTGGCGCTCCATACTGGCGGGCCTGCTTCTCAGCTCCATCTACGTTCTCAGCGAGGTCAGCGTCAGCATAACCATAGGGGGGCTTAAGGGGAGCATTATCTCCACCGACCACGCTGCTCCCATAACCTTAGCGATACTGACGCTGACTACGCAGGGCACCGTTGTCGCCGGAGGAACACAGCCACAAGCCAAGGCTGCAGCGCTGGCAGCTATCCTTATGTCTCTCGAGGCTCTGGTTATCTTCATGGCGTCCCGCCTAGCGAGAAGGGGGCAGGCTATAGTCACGCTCTAACGCTGTCCAGGGTGGATACATGTGGCTGCGATATCCGTGCACAATGTGGTCAAGAAGTTTGGAAGCACTGTGGCTCTGCGCGGCGTCTCTCTTGACGTAAGGAATGGCGAGATGTTCGCCCTGCTCGGGCCCAGCGGATGCGGGAAGACAACCTTGCTGAGGATTATCGCCGGCTTCGAGAAGCCCGATCAGGGCACCGTCTACATAGATGGGGAGGACGTCACAAGGCTTCCCCCGGACCGCAGGGGGACGGTAATGGTGTTCCAGAACTGGGCGCTGTGGCCGCACATGACGGTCTTCGACAACATAGCCTTTGGGCTGCGGCTGCAGAAGCTTCCCGAAAGCGAGGTGAGAACGCGCGTAAAGAGGGTTGTAGAGCTGCTGGGCCTGGAGGGGCTTGAGAATAGGTATCCGGGCCAGCTCTCGGGGGGGCAGCAGCAGAGGGTTGCCCTGGCTAGGGCACTGGTCGTAGAGCCCCGCGTGCTCCTCCTCGACGAGCCCCTCAGCAACCTTGATGCTAGGCTCAGGTTAAAGCTGCGGGGCGAGCTCAAGAAGCTGCAGAGGAGGCTGGGGATCACAGCGATATACGTGACGCACGACCAAGAAGAGGCCATGTCCCTCGCAGACCGTATGGCAGTTATGAGGAGTGGTACTGTAGAGCAGGTGGGAACGCCCAACGAGCTCTACACTAACCCACAAACGCTATTCACAGCTTTGTTCCTCGGCAAGACCTCGATAGTCACTGGAGACGTCGTCGACATGTCCGATAGAAGAGCTTTCATCCGCGTTGGAGAACTGGTGCTGAAAGCCATACCGCACAGAGTGGGGGTGGGGGACAGAGCAGCCGTGGTTGTGAAGGCCGAGGGTGCGACGCTTACCCCACCTCAGACGAGTGAAGACGAGTACGTGGCCCTCAGCGGGAGGGTCGTTGTGGCCCTTTATCTGGGCATGCACGTTGAGGTAAGGATAAACCCGCCGGCGTCAAGGTACGAGGTAGCCGTCCAGCTTCCAGCAGCAACGTCCATACCTCCTCCAGACAGCAAGATTAGAGTCTACCTCCCACAGAGAAACGTGCACGCATACCCAATAGACGAGGAAGTGCTAAGAGCGGAAGGGCTTTAGCGTCTTCTTGCCAGTCCTTGCTAAAAAGGAGGGACAGGCCGTTCACTCAGCAGCCGACCTCAAGGCTGCAACAAGCTCATCTTTTAGCGACAGTAGAGCCGCCTTCTTCTCTGAAGCTAGGCTGCCGGCCTCCCTCTCTATGTCGTCCAGCATCTCCTTGAACATGGACTCCAGCTTGCGTTTGGCCTTCTCCAGTGCCCCCCTAAACTCTGCCGTCGACACGGCACGTTTCCCAACGTAAGGAGCCGGCCGCGAGCATTAAAAATACATCGCAGAAGCCACGGAACGGGGTGGATACTCCTCCACCAGGCTAGCTGCTAGGAGAGGTAGAGAGCTGGGCCGGGAGTGACCCGCCTCCCGCACATGTTGCCCCGACGACACGGGGACGCTTCGCGGGAGACCGGGGTTCATACCCGTTACCCACATTAGCACTTCAGCTTGTAAAAAGCTTTCTGAAGGCCCTTGAGCCGGCCGCTTCCGTGCTAACTGAGCGCTCTCAGCCTCTAGGCCACCTACCCTTCCCCTGGAAAGATATGCCAGCTGCCGTCCTTACGACCGTGCCTCTATAGAGGAAGGTTATCTGTCTCAGAGCCACATAGTAGTCGAAGTCGTTGAGCGCGCTTATACCATCCATGGGAACGTAGACCCGGTACCACCTAAGCGCAGCACTCCCTGCCGTGTGTAGCACGCATATGTTGGCGACCGTTCCCACTATAACTAGGTTCTCTATCTTGTACACCCGGAGCATGTCGTCCAGGGGGGTTCCGTAGAACGCATCGTACCTCGTCTTCTCAATAACTATCTCACCTTCGGCCGGCTTTAGCTCGTCTACTATCTCCCATCCCCAAGTTCCGCGCAGGACGTGCTCGCCCCATATATCGTGCTCCGGGTCCCCGGGATAGTGGGTATCCTTTGTATAGAAAACCAGAACGCCGGCCTTTCTGGCTCGGTTCAGAAGCTCCTTAATTGGCTCGATAGTCTTCTCGGCCGAGGGGACGTAGAGCTTCCCCTGCGGCCTCACGAAGTCGTTCTGCATGTCTACTACGATCACCGCTGTCTTCTCGGCAGGCAGAGTTATGCTGTCCACGACAGGTATCTCGGGAACTGTTACGGAGAACCCACCGAGGCTGGCTCCAGGCATGGCGCTCGCCCCAGCTTTTTGGAATCTATAAGGATCTTAAGGATCTAACTAAACTTTGCCCGCGGCTGGTGCAACTTTAATAACTCATCTAGGCTGATCTAGGCTGAGGGTGCGGGCTGTGAGCGGTAAGCATGGAAAGTACGTCTACGTACGCAGGAAGGATGGCTGGTACGTAAAGGTTAGGGTCTTCAAGAACAGAGCGGAGGACGATGCTGAAAGGTACCTTGTAGTTGGGCCTAAGAGGAAAGAGGCACCGCCAACCTTCAGCATACTCGAGGAGGACGAGATACCTGAGGAGGTTAGACCGCAGCTTTACTCGGTGTAGGATAGAGAGCACGCAGCTGCAATGTGCCGCAACATATAACCGGGTTCGATTCAGGTTTTCGATCCTGAGACGGCCAAACTCGTACCCCGCGAGGTGCGAACGTTTTGAGCTACACCTTGTCTGACCTTGCCGATGTGCTCTTTGCGCTCAAGTCCCGGAACGTCCGTGGCGCTATTATAGGCAGCACAGTCGTCGATCTTGCCCTACGCCGCCGCGAGTTCGAGGATGATGTAGACCTTTTCGTTTTGGAACCAAGCCCCCTCATAGAGGAGGAATTCTACAGGTCCCTAGCTGAGGACCTGGGCTGGGATCTGAGCTATACTGTCCTTGGAACCCCTAAGCTGGTTGCGAAGAGAGGAGATATCGAGATCATAGTCGAGCTCTACGAGAACATCCACGACTTCTTCGTACCCTTGGAGATCATAGAGGCTGCACCCTACAAGAATCTTGGAGGCGTTGAGACCAAAGTGATAAGGCCCGAGGATTACGTCGTCTTGAAGGCCCGTGCCGGAAGGGCCTCTGATATGGAGGATCTGAGGGTACTCCGCGAGTATGTAGAGGAGGGTAAGCTCCAGGTGGACGAGAGGATGCTGCTGGATAGGGTCAAGCTTTTCGACGAGGAGGATCAGAAGTTCATACTTGACAAGCTGAGAGACCTAGGCTTTATCAGGTAGCCTCGTCCTCTCGGCACTGTGGACATTTAAACATTAACCCAACCTATCGCAAAGGGTGATGCGCCGTGCTCGACTACTACCGGAACGAGTGGGGTAAAGCTGCCCGAAGGGCCCTTCACAACGGACTCTCAACACTCTTTCCGCCAGGCTACTCCAGTGTAGAAGAGATCGTCGTCTGCGGAATGGGTGGAAGCGGCGTTGTAGGAGAGTATCTGAAGTCTATGGCATCCCTCTACGGAGGACCCCGAGTAGAGGTTGTGCGCAGCTTCACGCCTCCTGTAGGCCTGTCCTACCGAAGCCTGGTTCTCGCAGTCAGCTTCTCAGGAACAACGCTGGAGACCATCCGGTGTGCGAGGAAGGCCTACCAGGCGGGGGCAAAGTTGGCTGTTGTAACCTCGGGCGGAGAGCTTCTCTCCATGGCAAAGTTCATGGGGGTCCCCGCGCTTGTGATCGAGAAGGCGCCTGCTGCACGTGCAGCGTGGCCGCAGCTCTTCTTCACCACTGCTGGAGCTCTCCATGCAAATGGCATACTCACCGTGGCGAGGGGCGACCTTGAGGCAGCCACCTCCCTGCTGGAGGAGGTCAGCGAGTCGGATCGGGTCTCCGAGGAGCTTGCAGAGATCGTCAGCAGGGAGTCTCCGGGAAAAATCCTAGCCTTCGTTGCCCCAGAGCACTACTACCCGCTAGCCGTTAGAGCTAGAAACGAATTTGCTGAAAACTCGAAAATACCTTCTATCTCCGCCCAGTACCCAGAGCTAGGCCATAACGACATTGAGGCCCTGAGCAACACAGAGGCTCTAGTTGTAGCATTCGACCCTGGTGATGGAGACTTCCTGCTAGTGCTGAAGGAGCTACTGCCCAGAGGCAGCTACTTCGCCGTAAGCCTCCGAGGCCGTAGCCTAGTCGAGAAGCTGGCCTGGGGGACTTGGATAGCTGGCCTCGCCTCCGTGAAGGCCGGCATGATCAGAGGCATTGACCCACTGGCAACACCGTCAATCAAGAAGTTTAGGAGCGCACTCAAAGAGAAGCTAGCAGGACAAGCCGCCGAGGCTAAGGACTAAGGAACAGAGAGTCCTACCAAAGGCTGTGCAGGCGTGGCTCTGGATGCTTAAACGTAATATGAGATATGAAAAGAACAACTTTTAAATAAGGTTAAACCGTGCTTCTAGCGCCGGGAGCAAGCCCATGTCGAAAGCAGCCGACTACTTGGGAGAACTTAGGAACCTCATAAGGGACAAGGCCACAGAAAAGGGACTAAAGATAATGAAGGTGGGATCTACGCTGAAGCTGGTGAAAGATGGAGACACTGTAATGAACATTAGCGACAAGGGAGAAATCGTTGAACTGACATTCCAGGGGAAGAAGTACACCTACGACAAGTGGTACACGAAACCCGAGCACCTAGCAGCTACGATAAAGCAGGTTCTCGAGCATCAGTTCTAGCTGGTTCCTCCGGCTGCAGAGACGCGAGCTGTCGCGAGAGTTCCACCGTTTTTGGAGCCGCAGATGCTAGTCCACGGGCTAATTCCCTAGACCTCGCCAAGCGAGTCTAGGTAGTCCAGGTCCGACCAGCACCCCTCACTGCACTCCTCCGACTCACGCCATGCCTCCTCGATGGCCCTCTCCAGGGCCTCAAGGGGGTCCACTCCCTCCTCAACGACGAGCTTGTAGAGGAGCTGATAGTGCCTCCTGCGCTCCCCTATGTACTGGGAAACCAGCCTCCTCGGCAACGGCCTTCCAGAGCCTCTGCCTACTCCCGAGGACTTGGTGTCGAGGTAAACCCTCTGCCCTCCCAGATCCTCTACGAGGACAGGGTACAACCTGCACCTCATGGGCCTGGCAGGGTAGACTGTACACTCAGTGGTACCGTCGTGCTTCTCGTAGAGGAGGAGGCACCTACCCCGATCATCTCCCCGAAGCGCCATGAAGGGGAGCACATCGGCCACGATAACCTTTACGTAGCCCCTTAGGAAGTCGCGCCAATGCATCTTCAGAAACTTGGCCATACGAACGACATCGAACACCGTGAGCGAGACGTTAGGGCCGCCGCTGCAGCAAGCACCGCACCTAGTACACTTAAACCTGAACTCCCCGTCTACTGGAACCTCCAGCAGCTTAGAGCGGTAGCTCGCAGACCTCTCCACCGTGTTACCACCCCGCAGCTCGCTGAAGCTCAACCGCAACCGTTATACTTCCCTCCCCCATGTAAGGAGACAAGCGGCAGAGGGTTAAGTGCCGCCGTAGCTCAGCGGGCAGAGCGCCGGCCTTGTAAGCCGGTGGTCGCGGGTTCAAATCCCGCCGGCGGCTCCACCTCAAATACCTCCTATGCAAGCCCTCTCCTTCTAGCCACATGTGTTTACACCTAATTTTAGATTCTTAAAGCAAGGCGTAAACGGAGCCTATACCCTGTAGACTCCACTCCAGCCTTGCCTTAAAGCTGCCCAACAAGCTCAGCCGCCAAGCTCACAGGCGAGGCACGTCACACAGCATTGAAGCTGCGAGAATCGGCACCAAGCTGCCAGAACCATAGCTTCACAGTCATGTGTAGAAGGAAGCACTGGACAAAGCACCAGCCTCTTGGCTATAGGCACCGAGGCATCGTATCCCGGCAAGTCATCCACAACCCCCACTGACTCAACAACTTGATTTTTAACTACTCGGTTGCTGTAAGGCTTCTTCCAGATCTCTCCGGTACTCCCCGTATAGGAAGGTTGACAGGTGAAACGAAACATGCATGATGCTCTGAGGGCTTTAAGCGAAATGTATAGATCTGCTCCACAATGCCCCTAGGAGAATTAATTTCGTAGTTGTATCCCGAGTAGTTCTTTACAGGACTCTCGTCAATGTAATATGTTCTTCTGAGACACTGGCTGCGCCTATCCGCATACGGTGTTACGGCGAAAACCCAAAGGTGATATTCTTCCAGATATCCTCGACAGCGACAGGCTCTATCTTGGCCACACAAAGGTCTACTAAGCCATCGTATTCCATCGTGCTTATTCTCCATCCTCCACCCAGAAGCCATAAGTTTTAATTCCCGATACTAGTACTGAGGGAAGAGCAACTGTGAATGCTAGTCTTCCAGCACCCCTTGTAGCATAGTATGCTCCCTCCAGCAGTTGTTAGTAACTGATGCAACCTAGTCCTCTTTCTTGAAGAGCAGACACCCGGCTTGGACCCCTATGCTCAGAGGAACACATAGGAGCCATTACCACGTTAGAACCTCATGAGGACGGTGGTGTGGACAGCTTTCATTACACCAGCAACCTTAGCCACTCCGCCCTCCTCATACTATTACCATCCCAAGTGCACCTTGCAGCGTCTGTGCAAGGCCTCTACAGAGTTTGCGTAGGGAGTTTGAACCCTTCCCTTAATCCTTAACCTTAATAGGGTTTCAGTGCTCCCGTTGAGAGCTGGCAGAGGTTTCGGTGAGCCTCTGTTTATGATGAGGAGCTTTAGGCTCGACAAAGAGGAGTGGATGAGAGCAGTACCCTCGGCTGAGGGG
>JBEVCG010000015.1:16331-23784 GCA_040514325.1 Thermoproteota archaeon
TATTGTTCTGGTTGTATAGCCGCAAGTTCTGGTGAAAGTTTGTGAGCGCGGCTGGTAGGCTTGTCCTTCAGCAGCCCAGCGGACCCATCAGCGTCTATTACAAGATCAAGAGGGTGCTTCTTCACACGCGCTCAAGGTACCAGGACATAGCTATTGTCGAGCTGGAAGGCTTCGGAAAGACGCTGGTTCTCGACGGCCTCATACAGAGCAGCGTTGCCGATGAGCATTACTACCACGAGTTCCTCGTCCATCCAGCAATGGTGCTGCACCCTGAGCCGGAGAAGATTCTGGTGATAGGCGGAGGGGAAGGTGCCACGCTCCGGGAGGTGCTGAAGCACAGCACCGTTAGGGAGGCTGTGATGGTGGACATAGACGAGGTCGTTGTGGAGGTCTCGAAGAAGTACCTGGAGGAGATGCATCAGGGCTCGTTCGACGATCCGCGAGCTCGTGTTGTGGTAATGGACGGTTTCGAGTACATGAAGCAGGCCAGCAGCCGTGGAGAGAGGTTCGACGTCATCATAATGGACCTTACTGACCCCTACGGAAGCGAGGTTGCCGCTACACTGTACTCCCGGGAGGCCTTCCAGCTCGCTAAGTCCACACTGAGAGAGGGAGGAGTGCTGGTGACACAGGCTGGCTCACGCATCTACTTCCCTGAGGGCTTCAAGAAGGTCATGAGCTCGGCCGCCAGCGTGTTCAAGATAGTGATGGAGTACGGCTTCTTCGTTCCCTCCTTCGGCTATATAAACAGCTTCGTTATAGCCTCGGACACTCTTGACCCACTTAACCTGAGCGAGGATGAAGTTAAGAAGAGGCTAGAAGAAAGGGGCGTCAA
This sequence comes from Thermoproteota archaeon, assembly GCA_040514325.1. Taxonomy (GTDB): domain Archaea; phylum Thermoproteota; class Thermoprotei_A; order Sulfolobales; family Pyrodictiaceae; genus QNYQ01. Next base: position 17,167 of record JBEVCG010000015.1, read on the forward strand.
AACAAAGGTGTTTACGCCAGAGAGGTTCCGAGCTGCCTTTGCCCTGGGAGGACTCACCCTCTAGGTGCAGAACCTCCATCTATTTTTGTCTTCTAATCATGAAGGCCGACTCTGAAGAGGCCTATGCGCTCGTCCGTGCCTCCGGCAGGGCTACACTCCCAACCCTTTTTGTGAACTCCTCCATTTTTAGGCAGAGGTCGGCTATCGCCTCGACCAGGCTCTGACGGGCTTCGTAGAGGTAAGCCCTACCCCCCCTCCTCAGAGGGTAGGGCCTACGGGTAGCGAGGGACCTGGCGTAGAGGGAGCGCAGGGCTCTCCTGACGACCTCGGGATTTCTGCCTAGAGTTGCTGCTATGTCGGATGCGAGAGAACCTCTCCCACTTCTAACTAGGTAGGCTAGCACACGGGCCTCCTCCTCGCTCAAAGACAGAGCGCACTTGAGGACGCAGCGGAGTCTCTCCTCGTCGACGTCTAGAAGCCGTCCATACAGGTTTCTCTGCTGCGGAAGGCCTAGGTGCATGAGGGCCACCTAACCAGGTTTGCAGCCTACTTTCTCTCTAGAAATAGCTACTCTTATATCTTTAACGGGTGTGAAAATCTAGAGGGATAAGAGCCTCTCAAGGACAAAGCTCTTGTCTAAGAGGGACAGGAGGGGTGCCGCTCGAGGTCCACTGGGTGATCCAACGAACACCATGTAGAAGTACCGGTAGAACTCTCTCCTCTTGGCGGCTGGCCAACCTCGCGTGAACTCCAGAAGCGCTTGTTTTATGCTCTCCTCGGCCCATGGCTCAACCTTCTCAAGGGCTTCTCCAAGCTTTCTGAGCAGGGTACGGTGCTCCTCAGGAATCTGGTTTGCAATGTCGCTGGGCAGCTCCGAGAGGATCCGGATTCTCATCTGAGGAGGACCGTAGGCTTCGACCCACCTCCTTGCGCGGGGGAGGAGCGAGAGGACTCTCTCTCTGTCAAACCTAGACGGAGTACTTGCGATGTGCCCGCTCTTCTGGAGTCTTCTAATGGCCTCGCTCCCCCAAAGGCTCTCGGGGACTACCTGGGCGAGGATGGCTGCATGGGTGTAGGGTATCTGAGCGGGCATGGAATCTGGCGGGTTACCAGTGTGACTTAACTCGTAGCTCTTGGCCAGCAGATAGTCCTCTTTCTTGTTCCCAGTAGACTCTACCCCGTAGTACACCCGCTCCGCCTTATAGTAGGCTTCGTAGTACTGAGGCACCTCCTCCAGGCTTACTGTCACCTTTCTCATTGGAGGAACGCGGAGGTACAGGAAGCGCAGCACTTCAGGGTGGGCAACTTCCAGCCACTCCCGTGGGGTTATCCCCACAAATCCGCTGCTCGTCATGTCCGACTCCCCCTTCCCTGTCCTCAGAGAAACCCACTCGTAGGGCAGCCCTTCGGGGGGCTGGAACCCGAAGACCTTCGTGGCCAGCTCATTAGCACTATCCCTGCTTCCACCAGGCGTGGCGTGATCCTTGCCGTACGGCTCAAAGGAAACCCTCAGGGCCCACCACACGCCAACCCACTCGACCCTCCAGTTGAGCTTCCCGTCCCAGATTGCCGCTTTGCCGCGGTAGCCGCACGCCGTGCAAGTGTACTCGACCTCATCCCTGTCTAGGTTCACCGCTGTGGCTTTTGTCGAGTCTATCCGACCGCAGCCAGCGCACCGGGCTTCGAATGGTATCCAACCTTCAGGGTATGGGTTCCTCCCCCGGTACTTGTTTACGATCCTCCTAATCTCCTCCCGCCTGGTGATGGCAAGCTTTACAAACTCGCGAAGAGCGCCGCGGTAGAGCTCAGTTGTCGTTACCACTTCGACGCTTCCAGACGTGAAACGGCTTATGTAGGGGCCGAAGTCCTCCCAGAACCTTTCAACCCAGCTGGACTTCTCGCCTAGGGGATCCGGTACCCTTGCAAGAGGCCAGCCCACGTACTTTCTAGCCTCCTCGGGGTTCCTGAAAGCTGCCTGCTGCTCGGGCTTCCCCTTCCAAGCATCCTGTGTGTATAGTGTCAGATACTGCTTTACAGTGTAGCCCCGCTTCTTGAGGAGCTGGGCTACGACGTCAGGGATTATGATCTCGCCGCGGAGCCTTCCCACATGCTGGAGGCCGGACACCGAGAGGCCGCCGTTAAATACCAGCTCCTTAAGGCCGCGCTTCCTGAATCTTGCGTCGAGAAACTCCGCCAGAGCTTCAACCCAGTGCAAAAGCTTTCCATCAACCTCCAGCACGGCTTCGTAAAGGAGCTTGTGGCTTCTGATGTCCTCCTGGCTCAAAGCCGCATCCCACCGCATTCCTGCAGCTAGCAAGGCCCGGTAAACAGTATTCCTCCCGCAAGCCTACGGCGAACATTGAACACAAAAGCCTGAAGGAGGCAAGAAAATGGGAAAAGAATGCCCTTACTGGGCTGGGAGGGGTATGTTCAGCTTCTGAACCAGCTCTTTGTAGCGGTTCCTCACAGTCACCTCCGTGACGCCTGCAGCCGCTGCGATCTCCTTCTGCGTCCTCCTCTCGCCGAGCTCCAAGGCAGCAACGTATATGGCTGCTGCTGCGAGCCCTGCCGGATCCTTGCCAGCAGTTATTCCCCGCCGCCTTGCTTCGAGGAGAATCTCGACCGCTCTCCTCTCGACCATCGGGCTCAGCTTAAGGGTTGAGACGATCTTAGAGATGTACCTGGTGGGATCCACTATGGGCATCTTCAGCTGGAGCTCTCTCACTATAAGCCTGTAGCAGCGTGCAACCTCTTTACGTCCACCTCTAACCGTCTCGGCGATATCATCTATACTCTTTGGGACACCCCTCAGCCTACAAGCCGCATATACGGCTGCAGCAGCCATTGACTCCAGGCTGCGACCCCTAACAAGCCCGCGCTCGGCAGCCTGCCGGTAGACAAGCATGGCCGTGTCGATTATGCTCTTCGGGAGGTTAAGCGCCTCAACCAGTCTGATTATCTCCTTGGCTGCCTGCTCTATGTTCTTTTCAATGCTTGTCGTAGCCCTAAGCTTCGCCTGAAGGCGGCGAAGCCTACTAGCCTCTAGCCTAAGCCTAGCCTCAAGCTTTCTTCCCGTGGCATCGCGATAGCTTGAGATCGTGGTGAGGACGCCGTAGTCGGGCAGCGTGTGAGTTAGAGGACTTCCAACCCTGCTCCGCTTTGTCTTCTCCTCAGGAGTGTAGGCACGCCACTCGGGACCTGTATCTATGACGGTGTCTTCCACGACTTCACCGGTAAGCGTACAGATGTACTCTCCCCGCTCTTCATCGTACACGATGTACTCGGGCGGGCACTTCTCTCTATCCTCCCGCTCCTGCTCGTCACGATCAGAAACGTGGGTGCTCAACTTGCTTCCACCCAATTAACTATAAACATTTTTGGCGCAAAGTTCTTAAAGCCGCAACATCTCCGGCAAAACCTCCCTAATATTTCTTTCTCTCCCCTCCTCCACCCCATTTGCGATGGGGAGCGCTAGACACCGTTCCCACTCCACAGGAAGCACAGGGGTCGTATTACGAATCTTTTAGGTATTTGTTGAAAATGTTAGAGGAATGAAGCCTCCCAAAGAGCTGGCACACCCGTTTGTTTCCTCTGGAAGCACTGAGATCTCGCATACGTTAAGCTCTTTCGTCAAAGAGGCTTACTCAAAATAGTTTATACAAACCCACTCTCCCAAGATAATAGTGTTTGTTATACTGTCCTCGCTGATTCTCTTATTACCAACCCTCTCAGTTGCCCTACTATCAGCTCTAAGCTGTATTGCAGTGATCTATGCGAAGAAGGGGGGTGTCCGCCTCCGCCCCAAACCTACGCTGCTATGGTAGGATGCCAGGTTTTCCCACGCTAGTGGGATGGATAGGAAGTTGGGGGGTTCTTTACTTCTAGGTAAATTGAAGATCCTTGCTGAAGATGGAAGCTGTGCTCCTGGGAATGTCCTGCTTCACGTTCTTTCTCAGGTTTGGACGAGACGGAGGTCGCATTAGGTGGTGGAACGCGGAAAGTGGGGGTGTAATTACGCTTTGTTCGAGCCCCAGCTCTGCTGGCTCTGGCTCAAGCACCTTGAGATACTCAGCATTCACTGTTACCATGTTGCCGTGTGGTTTGGCCTGCCCCCCTACTTCTATGATGGAGCCTGGGCGGAGAAGGCGGGCTGCTTGACGCATCCTCCCTGTCTCCCTATAGAATGCGACAGGGAGGCAGCAGCTCTCGCTGCACAGTCTCAGTACGGTGTGTCCTCCAGGTATATTTTTGACTTCTTTGACGGTTCCAGCGATCACCGGGTTTTCGTAGGGTCTGACAGAGCACAGATCGGCTTTGTGGAGGTGAGCGTTCGTTCCCTGGTTAGACCTGAACAGCGTCCAGTGGGATGGCTCCTCTTTGGTACGGATCATGGTTAATGCCTTTAGGAGTATGTGAGGGTTTTCGCCTCGAACACCATACAGGACTGGGTCGTAGCCGTGTGGCGCAACTAGAATGCGCGAAAGCTCGTAGTCGTAGTTCATGAAGGTTAGGGGTCTGGTTGCAAGATCGTACTCTATGACTGATAGCGGGTCTATAACTCGCCCTATGTGCCAAAAGGAGACCTTTCTATAGACGATGAGTTCGTACGTGTAGTCGTCGCTCCAGCTAGCCCCCAGCGCAGCCAGTGCGCCCACGAGCCCCCTTGCCTCAGGGTTGAATGCAAACACGGTGTTCTCTGACAGCCTCCCTAAGCATGCAGCGGCCATATCATGGGGTACGGGCTTGCGGAGGGCCCTTCTGTACACCTCCTCTAGGCATCTCTGTCTGCGGTCAAGGGCCTCGGCAGGATCGTCTAGAGGCATCTTCAGGATGACTAGAGACGCCTTTCCTGTCCTGTCGATCATATACGCTTTTGTGAGCTCCTTTACACGTAAAACTATCTTACTAGCATCTCCTCGGTCTCCATAGAAAATTAGCGAAACGGCTCCATTACCGCGCGTCTTCCATGGTACGGCCGGGTTCAGCCTTACAAGCCATGGGTAGTCTGCCGGGTGCAGCCCATCCCGTGCCAGGAGGTGGATCAGGAGGGAAGCGAAGTGGGTCGTGCAGCCGGCAAAAGCCGTATCGAAGCTGTCGAGGCCTATGAAGTACAGCAAGCCCGTTCAGCCTGTCGTGGGCTGCAGACGGAAGGTCGAGAGCTAGAACCTCAGAGCACGTCTAAAGTCCCTTGGCAGCGAATCAGAGGCAATCTTAAAGGTACCCGTTCATAGAGGCCTGAGCTCGAGCTGCGAGTTCTCAGCAATGTCTGCGCTACGTTACTTTTCGTGGCCTTCCACCACTATCATGGTTAGGGTTGACCTCACCTTCGGAGAGCTTCTGAGGTGTTTGAAGACTATGTCGCGGATCGCTGAAGCGGACTCGGCTTCCACTATCGCCACTATGTCGTAAAGGCCGTAGACCATGTAGGCTGCCTTCACCTCGGGTATCTTCTTGAGCTCGTTGAATATCTCCTCGTCTGCCCCCATCTCAGTGTTTATGAGGACTATTGCCTTGTTCACTTTGACCCACCCTAAGGGACTTTTCTGCCCACGGTTTTAGTTGAGGACGTGCTCCCTTAAAATAAACTTGTCGTGAGTCCCGTTAAGGCTTGCGCAACTTGAGCCAGAGCGCTAAAGGGCTATCGTCGTTCTCTGGAAGCGTTTCTCCTAGGTTTACGTAAATTGTTATAACTTTACGGCAGATGGCTACCTTATGGGGTTTTAAGAGTGGATCGTCTTGCGGGATAGCAGCGTCATGCCTAGACTTGTAGCTATACGCTATGGCTACGATAATCCGCGGGCGAGCACGGCCGTTAAGCTTGCGAGAAAGGGGCTAGTGATGCTCACAAAACGGTACGTTAGCTGTGGTGTTGTGCTCAACCCGTTCTCTCCCATACCTGTATCAGCAGATGATGCTCTTCTTGTCGCGCAGAGAGGGATCTGCGTGTTCGACGGATCATGGAGAAAGATAGGGAGGTTCAAGCTGGAGAAGGCTCCTAGGCTCGGCAGGAGGCTCCCCTTCCTCCTCGCAGCGAACCCGGTGAACTATGGTCGTCCCGTGGTTCTAAGCAGTGCAGAGGCTCTTGCTGCTGCCCTCTACATAGTGGGGTACAAGAAGGCGGCTGAGGATGTGATGGGAGTTTTCAAATGGGGGAGGACCTTCTTCGACCTTAACAAAAAGTTCCTGGAGAGGTATACCGGGAAGAACCCTGTAGAAATTCTGAGGGAGGAGTGCAGCGTTCTAAAGGACTATGTGGGTTATGATATTGTTTCCTGCACCTTTGAATCTGTTGCTGGTCTGTACGTCAAGATTATTGAGGAGTACGTCAGAGAGGGTTAAGGCAACTTTGCGGTAGTAATAGGGCTCCGTTCTTCTGCCGGCACGTGGCACGCTACCTGTTGCATGAGGTAGGGCCGCTGGCCAGGCTTCAAGCTCCTCTAAGACATTCGAGCAGGAAATGGACGCAAGCTGCTATTCTCTGCTCTCCGCATTTGCCTCGGTCGGCTAAATTCCGCTACTCTCGTTGGACGGATACAAGAATTAGTGGGTTCGGCTTTTGCACTCTGCTGCAAGCTGCTAGCACTGTGGATGGTTTTTCAGGGGGCATAAGGGATGTGG
>JBEVCG010000015.1:23794-38785 GCA_040514325.1 Thermoproteota archaeon
CTCTAGGCGAGGTAGTAGGCTAGAACCACTTGATGCTGAGAATGTTGCTAGACTATCTAATAACAACCATTGATGAGGAACGTGGTGCGGGGGGTGGGATTTGAACCCACGCAGGCCTACGCCAGCGGGTCCTAAGCCCGCCCCCTTTGACCTGGCTCGGGCACCCCCGCACCTTTAGCCGGTGCCCGTTATGGGGTAGCTTTGCACGGAGGTGCTTTATCAACGTTACCTCCTCCTGCTACAAGGTATCTCTTTTGGTTCTGTGCAACCTTGCAAGAATCACGGAAACGGTGTCGGCTATATCCTCAAGGAGAGTTTCGACCTCTGCGGTTGTTACCGAGGCCAGGGCCTCCCGGAACCTTGCCCATGTCGAGTACAGAACTTTCACGCGGAAGGTGCTCCTTGCGGCAGGGTCGAGCCTAGCCACAAGTTTGCAGAGCGTTTCGCTGCTTGGTTTGAGGCTGCCATGAACATAGCGTGAGGCTGCTGACATGCTTACCTCCATGAGCTCGGCGAGATCCTTTACGGTGTAGGGGTGCCTTTCGATTATCGTAGAGAGGATCTCGCCGAGCTCCTCCTTGCTGAGGATCGAAGCAAGCTCGCAGAGTGAGGCTAGATCCTCAGTGTTTTTGTTCTCCATCTCAATCCCCTCTGAGAACGTGCTCTAGAAGCGTCTTTAGGGGTTCGGAGCTGCAGGTGTCTTTGTATCTTCTTAGAAGTTCCCTGACGTCTGGGTTTTCGGCTGGGTGAAGGTGGTTTATGCACTCCCGCACCTGTCTAAGCGAGAAGAGGCCTCCCAGGAGCTGGGTTATGTTGGAAGGACACTCGGATATCGTTGCGCTGTCATAGTCTATTATGTAAGGTTCGGCGGTTCCCCTCTCAACGATGACCTGCTTGTGAGGTCTTGCAAGCTCGTTATGCCTTATCCAAATCTTATCTAGAATGTGGGCTTTCCAGAGGAGCTTTGCAACAAGGAATCGGAGCTCCCTGCACCCCCGAGGTTCGTAGCTGAGTAGAGGGACTCCGTCGATTAGCTTGTATGAGAAAGCCTTATCGGAGATAGCCAGAACGTTTGGTGCAACGTTGGCTACCCCTGCCGCGTACCACAGCACAGCCTCTCTCAGGGCACTTTTTCTCCTTGACCTGGTGTGGAGGGCTTTCACAGCAACGATCTCTCCCTCTTCAGTGAGACCCGCGAAGACCACTCCTGCCCATCCGCGCCCTAGAACCCTTAGGTCTCCTACACGTGTTGATCCGCAAGGAAGGTACTTCTTCACGCCAAGCCTCTTTATGGAGGCTAGGATTTGGGCACATGCGTTGCTGGAAGGGTCATCGGGACATAGCACAGGTTTTAGTTTTACAAGGTCAAGGGGTATGTCTAGGCATCTTTCCTTATCCATTTCGGCGCTTTTGCTATGAACTCCCTTAGCCATTTTGCTTCACCATGTGTGAGTCCCCCCTGGAGGGCTTCCTTCAGTGTGCCTACCTTGATGCGTAGGCTTTGAGCGCTCTTTGGAAGCGCTGACGGAAGTCTCGCAGTCAATGTTTCCGAGGCTCTGCGGTGCCTTCTCCTGCGTATAACCACAAGTCTACCGTCGTGGTCGATCCAGGGACCTATAGAGTCTGGCTCTGTTTTAGTGTACTTCTCATAGAACTGTGAAGCTCCTGGCTCGCTCCACGGAGGAGGCCCCTTCAGCTTCTCGTATGGGGGAAGAGTTTCCTGTTCTACCTCTATGGCTATGATACCTCGCACTCCTGTGTCGTCGAGGTAAGTTCCTGAGTCAAACACTCTGAACCCTTCGTTTTCCAGTATGTTTGTTGCTATCCTCCTTATCCTGTCTAGTATCCCCCACAAGTTGTCGCGTGGGATGCGCTCCTGGACTGCAACCTCGACAAGAACCACGTTTTGTACGCGCTGGTTCAAATCTTCGAGTCTGGGTATGGAATCTTCCTCGCCTCGTCGTGCTATGTGGAAGAACTCTATTGAGGGGTTTCTGAGGTAGAGCTTCGAGGCCATCACGAAACTAGCTAGGCTCTTGATAGATACAGCGGCAGCTGCATTGCGGTTCGGATCTGTGGGGTCCACAACGATCACCGGGGCTTTTCCAAACTTTTCTAGCACCTCTCTCCGCGAGCTGTAGTAGCCCTCGATGTCTATAACTACTGGCGGCCTCCAAGAGGAAGCGGCTTCTAGAACCTTCCTGAAGCAGCCGTAGAACACCACGAGGAGCTCGGCAACATATCCAGAGAAGCCCTTCACGGAGACCTCTGCGCCGTAGACGCCTATCCCCTTCATGAACGACTTGAGCAGCCTAACTTCATCTTTCTGCTCAGCCACTAGCTTAGAGGTAACGTACCTCCTATGGTAGGGAGTCCTATCTACCGCCGTCAGTGGTCTGGCTGGGTCTTCTATGGAGCATGCAGGAACCACGTCGACTTCTAGCTCGTTCACTACGAGAGTTAGGTATGGGTGTTGTGCGTACCGCTGCTCAACTCTGAAGCCCCGTGCAGCCAGAAACTCAGCGAGCTTCTCGATGAATGTATGGGAGGCATACCTTGAACAGTCCCTCTTAGCCAGCAGGAAGATGTCTAGATCTACATCATCTCGCAGCCAGGTGTCTTTGGCGAAGCTTCCTTCAAGCGATAGCTCAACCTCGTGGGCAGCATCATGCATGTGTAGAAATGAAGCTACAGCCTCCCTAACGAGCTTGTACGTGCTACTCACCTTCTCGTAGTCGGCTTCTCGCGGCTTTATTTCGCGAAGAACTTCATCCTCGATGCTTGTGCGAATACAGGCGGTGTTCACGCTTAACGTCCTCCCTCTGGTTTCTCCAGAGCTAAGTCATGGTCTTTAAACGCTAGTTTAGGCATTTCATCGGTGAACGTCTATCTGTTGCTTGCATCGGCGCGAGGCTGGTCGTAAGAGTTAATTAAACAATGGGCAAAAACACTACAGTGGCGGCTATGAGGAGGGCTGGTATTGCCGAATGCGGTAATGCAAATGTGGATGGACACCAGCTCTGAGCCTGGACGCTGGCAGAAGTTAGGTAGTTGTGATCTTACCTTCCTGTCTATGGTTCTCCGACGCATTAAACCTAAAACGCTGTAGCCTCGGTAACTCACCACGTGGGAGGAGAACCAGACCAAATGAGGAGGCCGACATAAGCTTACAGGAGAACCTGGATGACGATGGGTCGATTGGCCGATCAGCTGTGGGTTGCTGTTCCCAGCCTGTACTAGCTTTAATGGCCGATGAAGATCCGTCGGACGGTTACAGAGCGGTGAAGTGTCCCCTGGCTCCTCTGAGGCCATCAAGCTAAGTGTGGCTGCTGCGGTAGACTCTCACTAGCGGCTCGGTGTGAGAGCTCTAGCTCATAGCAGAAGCTCGCCCGGTTTGCTTTTCCTCATCGCCCTCTCGTCTCTCCAGCACCTGCCTCTCTTAGAAGTTGGACAAGCGTCGGGCTTATTTTCAGGAAGGTTGGCAGTGCTATTAGGAGCTCGCGTGCTCTCAGCGTCCCCAAACCGAGCTTGACAAAGAGGTCTAGGGGTATTGACTGGAGCAGTCTCGCCCGGGACTCTGGCGAGCTTCTCCTTACAACGTTTAGGATCCTTCTTTGAGTGTTTATCCACCAAGCCACTTCGGCTACCTCCTTCCTTGGATCAGCGCCACGTACTATGCGCTCCTTTAAGGCAAACGCTGTTGCAATGGATGGCCTAATCCCTTCTCCTGTCAGGGGGAAGACGAAGCCGGCAGCTTCTCCTATGACAGGAGGATTTTGCATCAAAGCATCTGGTTCTGCTCCTCCGACGTTTATTGGAGCACCTTTGGCATGGCTCTTTGCCTCATGGTCTGGGAAGCGCAGCCTGGTGAACGTTTCCAGCCTGGTTAGCAGCCTCTGGGGGGGTTCGTATCCTCCAACGCCAACATCCACCACCCTTTCGTCTCTAGGGAAGACCCAGTAGTACCCTACCATGTTGCTATCGAACCAGAACTCTACGGTGTCTGTATCGACTCTCTCCTTTACCTTCAGAATCTTCTGGACAGCAGTGATGTAGTCTCTCTGCGCTCGGTACGGAGGTGGAGTGTACGATCCTGTTGCAATAACAGTCTGGATTTCTTCCTTCTCCGGCCTGGATTCCTCAAAGACCTTGGCTAGAGTGACGAACATTCTTCTGAAGTCGGACTGTTCAAGGAGGCTTTTCAGAAAGCTGGGCTTATCGATTATGTAGCCCCACGTGCTCTCATAGCCTTCCTTCGCGAGTTCTCCGTCAAGGTATACTCTGAATCTTTTTATCTTTGTTAGCACGTGCTCGTCGCTTATCTTGAGGTACCTTTCAACCTCCTTGGGAACAGCCCATCCGCATGCCTTAAATCCAGGAGGCGCGCCATCGTACACAGTTACGTCAAAGCCCTCCTGCGCCAGGAAGTATGCAAGCGCCGCCCCGGAAGGTCCAGCACCAACTATCGTGATGCGTTTCAAGCTTAGTCCCTCGCTACAGAGCCTCCAATTCAATAGAAACCTCTGAAGGAATTCCTCCAATAAGCAGGAACAGCCTTGGGATCTCGCGGAGCAGGCTTTCTCTGTACTTGCCTTCAGTTTCCTCGTCAACCTTAGCCTCTAGGCTTCTTATCTTGGTTAGGATTCTCCGTATATACGCATAGGCTTTCTCCATACCGTTCTCGTCGCCGATCCAGCGGCGGAAGAGAATTATTCCTGGCTCGTTAGGCTTCGCCTTCAAATCGTTCATGTCATCTATTATCTGGTATAAAGTGCCCAGGATCTCGCCATACTGGGACAACGTGGCAATAAGATGATCCTTCCCTGCAGCTATGGCTCCCAGCTCCATTGCAAGCTTGAAGAGGGTCCCTGTCTTCAGCTTTGCAATTTCGAGGTAAATATCGGGTTCGACGCGCTGAGGGTCCATGAATGCATCTAGGACCTCTCCGCGTGAGATATCCAACCAAGCCCGGACGGTTTTTTCCAGTGCCTTCTCTCCGTACCTCTCGTATACTAGCTGCTGAGCTAGGGGGATTAGCAAGTTGGAGACCATTACCGTTTTTCTAACTCCATAGGTCACCCAGGCGGCAAGCTTGCCCCTACGGTGTACATCCCCATCAATTATGTCATCAAGCGCTAGGCTTGCCGAGTGAACGAGCTCCACGGCCGCAGCTGCATCGAGTGCGTCCTCCCAAGAGCCCCCCAGGATTTTTGCCGTTTCCAGTGTAATGAGGCCTCTAAGCCTCTTGCCTCCAAGAGATATGTACTTAGCAACGCTAACGGCATCAGCTTCTGGGATTGCCGCAAGCACTTGTGTTATCCTTTCATCGATGAGCCTCTTAGCTGCCACTAGGGTACTGCGTAGCGATTTTGGCAGCGTGTCTGGCAGCCTATTGTCGGCAGACATCATAGGTCTACCTTGTCTCGCCGTACCAACCACTGGCTCGTACCCCTTCACTCTTATACCCTTTCCTTGAGGTAACTAAGGATAGCGTGGGAATGCGGATATGGCCAGAGCAAAACTGTCGTTTCCGGACGCGAAATCCTTTTACAACATAATGGAGGCTCTTGGAAAGATCGTGGACGAGGCTTCTGTCTCAATAACACCTGAGTCGTTTAAGGTTGTTGCTCTTGACCCTGCGCACGTTGTTCTGATAAGGATTGAGATACCCAATGAGGCTTTCATTGAGTATGATGTTGAGGAAGACGGGGCTAAAATGGGTTTCAACGTTGAGACGGTCTCAAAGATACTTAAGCGTGGGAAGAAGGGCGACAAGGTGGAAATCGAGGTTGAGGATGACCGTGTCACTTGGTCGATAATCAGTGCCACTGTGAAGAGGTTTAGAGTGTTGAACGTGGAAGTCCCTCAGCCCGAGGTACCAGAGGCTGAGCTAGATTTTAACGTCAAAGTGTCTCTAATCGTAGATCCCTTTAAAAATGCTCTAAAGGACGTAGAGGCGGTGAGCGACACTGTGGAACTGGAAGCGCCTGCAGAGGATCTCCTTATAGTGCGTGGCGTGGGTCCTGCCGTTGCCGAGGCAAAGATATCAGCTGACTCGCCAGCTGTGGTTGAATTTAGCGTAAAGGAGCCATCAAAGGCGGCTTACAGCCTGGATTACCTCAAGAACGTTATATCGCTTACAAAGGTGGCCGATACGATTACCCTTGAGTTCTCCCAAGACATGCCCCTGAGATTAGTGTTCCAGCTTCCTGTTGGAGGTACAGTCACATATATGCAGGCCCCCAAAGCATCATGATTCTGTTCTGAGCCTTGCTGTTCTCTCGTTTCTTTTTTAGCTCCGTGAGTGTTTACTGGGTTCTAGAAGAGGGGGTTGCGGAGAGCCCATGATGAGCACATGGCTCAACGTAGCGTGGCTGGTGATGCAGAGGGCCAGGACAGCTGATTGCTACGTGCCCTGGTACGAGGAGCCCCCGTGCACTACCTGCGCTGAGCGTTTAGTGCAGCCTCCACGATCTCCCTTGCTATATCCTTCTTTGCTACCTTTTGAAGGCCACGCCACAGCGGTGAGGCGTTAACCTCGAATATTACGAGTCTACCGGTTTTTCTGTCTACTGCAATGTCTACCCCGCCGTAAAAGAGGCCTAAGGCCTCCGTCGCTTTAACAGCAACCTTCTCAACTTCCTCGCTAACCTCGGCAGGTTCCGGAACAGCGCCTCGTGCGATATTGGTTTTCCACCCGGACAGTGGGGTAGATAAGCGGTACATTGCGGCAATGACCCTTCCGTCAACAACCATTACTCTTAGGTCCCGACCACCCTCTTTTTCGATGTATTCTTGGATCAGTATTGGCTGGTTAAGTCTGCTGAGGAGGGTGACCACGTGGTAAGCGGAGTCCACATCGTTGACCCTAAAAGAGCCTAGACCTAAGCTTCCCATGATAGGTTTTATGACAGCGGAGCCCAGCTCGTCTACAAGCTTAAGCGCTGTGGAAATGTCTTCCGTAACGTACGTTTTGGGTACAGGTAGCCCTTTCTCCCTCAGCACAAGAAGCGAGAGGAACTTGTTTCGTGCGATAAAGAGTGGATCAGGTGGATTTATGACGGTGGATCTCTTTGCAAGTGTTTCGAGTATAGCTCTTCTAGCGATCAGCTGCTCGGCGCTTAAGCCTCTACCAAGGCCTCGAACAAAGGTGAGCTGTGCGTCGATGCATTTATCTCGATAAGAGACGCTGCATCCCGCAGGTTTGCGACTATGTGTAGCGGATAGGAGATAGCTCCAGTTGAGGTAAAGGGGCTCGTATCCTAGCGAGTTTGCTGCCTTTAGCAACTGATAGCTACTCCATGTAGGTCTTGGAGAGTGGTGAAGAACAGCAATTTTGCCCAAGCTCACACCACCAGCTTGGTCTCAGTTCAATGGAGGGCGTCGTAGAAGCTTTCTGCAAGGATAGTCCCGTAGATGGGCGCTGACAAGGGATCCGTGTTTATGATCACCTCAATGAAATCAGCTTTCCCTGTCGCGGTGAGTTTGAATTTAGCTTCTCGTATCAAGTCGGACTCAACACCTGTGGCAAGCAGCACTACAAGCATACTGCTTTTCAGCGGTCCTGCTGCAAGCTTCGAGAAAAGAGCGCTGATCTCACCGTAGTTTGAAGCTGCTACTTCGCAGGTGTAGCTGTGGAAGATGATGGCAGCTGGAAGCATGGTAGGGGTTCCGTAGAACTCTATTGTAGACCTCATTTTGTCAGCGGTAGCCAACTCTTTGGCTTTTTTAGCGATGGCCGAGATGGGTTCTTTGTAGCGCCTCACGAGCTCATCGTATGTCGAAGCTATGTTAGAGAGCTCGTCCTCGAGCCTCGCACTTCTCCTCCCAGATACCCCTGACCTTTTTACCATTTCCGCTCCAAGTACGGCAGCGAGTATCACGTAGAAGAGTGCAGGCCTCCTGCCGCTGTACTCCATGGCTATTAGCTTGCTCTCAAGGCGTGGCTTTAATGGCGGAGGGATCGGAGGTGTGACCACAGCGGCATCCACGTTGAATATTCCGGCTAGCTCACCGAGGCGGCCAACTATGTTCTCTCCCCCGGGCTCAACGAAGGCAAGAAGTGAGGGCTTTTCGTCTCGATAGGCCACGACGTGGTATATGAAGGAGTCGAGAGAGTCCATGTAGATTGGGGTATTCGTCAGTTGCTTTACTATCCAGTAAAATGTTCGCGCAGCAGCTATTGCATAGGACGCTCCTGCGTATGTCACATAGAGCGGCGAAGATCTGCTAAGTATATCGAGGAGAGAGCTGGCAACCTCGCGTGCATGTTTATTAACTTCGTCGATGAGTTTTTCGGTTAGAGGAGTGCGGTCTCTAACGATCTGCAGCAACTGCACATCTCCCTTTGGGGTTCTGGGGGAAGTCTCGGTATTAGCTTGTAGAGAATCTGTTTAGCTTTCTCCGTATTCTCCTTCATGACCCTGGCTACCTCCTCAGCGGTCACTGGCCTCTCCGCCCAAACGTCGTAGTCTGTCACCAGGGCGAGAGTGGCATAGCACAACTGGGCCTCGCAGGCTAGGTTAACCTCAGGGACAAGGGTCATTCCTATGATATCTGCCTTGAAGACGTCCTTCCATATTCTGCTCTCTGCTCGCGTCGAGAACCTTGGTCCCTCTATACATATGTACGTTCCCTTGCTGTGTACCGTGTAGCCTAGTTCCGAGGCAACTTGTATTAGTTCCCTTCTTAGGTGCTCGCAGAAGGGGTCGGCCATGCTTACGTGGGCCACGACCCCTTCGTCGAAGAAGGAGTAGTCCCTCCTCTTCGTCATGTCGATGAATTGGTCGGGGACTACAAGGTCCCCGGGCTTGTAGTCTTCACGAAGTGAGCCAACGGCTGATACGGCTATCAGCCACTTCACTCCCAGCATCTTCATGGCCCAAATGTTGGCGCGGTAATTTATCTTGTGAGGTGGTATTTTGTGCCCTCGTCCGTGGCGAGGCAGGAATGCAACCTTACGACCGTTCACTTCACCTATGATTATGTTGTCGCTTGGGCTTCCAAATGGTGTGTAGACTTTTATCTCTCTAGGGTTCAAAAGGATTTCAGGATCGTATAGGCCGCTTCCTCCTATTACTCCTACTTCGGCCCTCTCCTTAGGTGTGACGGGAAACTCCACGCTGGTCACCAGATAGGGATAGGAGTATAGCGTTGAGGTAATAATCTATGCTAGCTTCCTTGCTACAACACCCTGTGCCTTCTCGATGTATTTCACCTGCTGGAAGCCCACTTCGTTGAGCCTTCTGATAACTCCTGCGACTATGGGGCCTCGGCCGCGTCCTCGCCCTCTCATAGGTTCGCCCGTGTAGTGGAAGAGGGTTCCTCCGCTTTTCAGTACCCTGTAAAGCTCTGCATAGAACTCCCTACTGTAGAGTTCTCCTGCCATTTGGAATCTTGGGGGATCATGTATTATTGTGTCAAAGTAATTGCTTCTCAAGCTTTTGACTACTTCGGCAGCGTTCCCGACAATTATGGATACCTTGTCCGATGAGAGGTTCCTGCTCATAGGATTGTGCTCTGAGAGCTTAATGACGTGCTCGTCGATCTCCACGGAAACTATCCGAAGCGCGCCCCGCTCTATGGAGGCAGTCGTCGTGTATCCAAGGCCCGTTCCTATCTCCAGAACTCTGCTTCCGGTCTTGACACCGGCGGCTGCAACCTTTAGCCTGGCGTCTGTGAGCGGATCTGTATCCATGATCCTATGCATTTGAACGCCGTTGATTACCAAATAGGGTGTGCTGCTCAGCTTATCAAAGCGCATCTGGATGTACTTGCCTGGAGTTCTCGCTTCAGCTACCAGCAAGCCAGCATTGGTAACAATATACATCCTCTCATCCTTTAGGTTAACAGTATCCTCTAACGCGATCCTGCCGTGAAACTTGAGGGGGGTCCAAGCTGATGTATCGTAGATGGCTACCTCCAGGCAGCGTTCTGATGATCTGCACTTCAAATGTACTCCAGCCCAGTGCAGAGAGGTGGTTCCCCTTTGAGTTCTACAGGAGTTTATCAGCCTCTTCAAGAGAAGGCCCGGTACGGCTGGCGTGTTTGGTCTGTACTCGTAGAACTCCAGCAATCCTCGCACCGGGATTTTCAATGCGCACACCGGCCTGTTCAGAGTACCCCTAAAATGAATGCGAGCCCGCCAACGAACGTCGCAGCCTTCAGATAGGAGCGGGCCTTCCTGGACTCTTCTATGACCTTGTGAACGTCTTTTCCAGCTAAGATGCCGGCTAATGACACAATTATGAGGATGTCTACAACAGCAGCCAACACGAGGTAAGCAGTGTTATAGCCAGCTAGAATGTAAGGAAGAGGACTTAGCGCTATTACAGCTACGAGCAGGACTGCCGAAGCTATGGCAGCTCTTCTAGGGCCCCACACGACGGCCAGCGTTCTTGTATCAGCTAGCTTATCTCCTTCGTAGTCCTCTATCCCCTTAACAACCTCCCTGCCCAAAATGAGGAGGAACGCATAGAGTGCCGGGATAAAGGCGAGCACGGGCACGTCTAAGCCTCTCGCTGAAGCAAACGCTAGCGCGCCGAAGACTATTGTTGCAGCAGAGTTTAGCGCCACGGTTATGTTGCCTATGAACCCGGTCTTCTTTATCCATCTAGAGTACTCGTGTACTAATATCGCGTTAGAGAGTACGAAAAGCATCACGCTAGGCCTTAGGGTTAAAAGCGAAACCATAAGACCTAGGCCCATTAAGATGTACGCTAGGATCCTGGCCTCCCTCCTAGATACTCTTCCCGATGGTATAGGCCTCCAGGGCTTTGAGACGCTGTCAGAGACTACGTCATAGTAATCGTTTATAACGTAGCCGGAGCCGGCAATTAGGGCTACTATAGCCAAAACAGCCACAAGCTCGGATCCATGTTCTAGTCCTCCTGTAATTAGTTTGGAAGCCGTGATGTACCCGGTGTAGGTTGTAACAAGCGAAACAGCTACGTTATGTATCCTTACAAGTTCTAGATAGGCTCGTAACTTTCTTGTAAACCCTCCCTTCACACGTGGCACCTCTGGTGCTATCCATTAATACTACAGCTTGTGAAATTGTAGGGGTTGCTGGTTCACCTCTATTCCAGGAGGCTTTAGCTCGTGCGTCACGACTAATTTGTTTCCCTCAAGACGTAAAGGTAGGCTATGACGCTACGGCTCATGTGAGCACTTTACGTGAAGAGAGGCCACAGCAACGGCTCTTAGAAGCCTTTCAAGTTTTTGCTTTGACAAAGACAAGTATGTGTTAACGAGATCTGCCAGCTGCCTTATGGTTCCAGTGTGAAGAGTGATTATCGCGCTCCCCCTAAAGTATATGGGGATGTCTATTCTCTCGGTGCTGAAGACGGATATGTAGTAAGCTACGGCGCCGTTTCCTAAATCTACGGCTCTGCTGCATGTGTACTTGAAACCTGCCTTCAGCATGTACCTAACCAGCGTGTTAGCTGCATCTCTGCTGCACGTGTACAGAGTTATCATTGGCGGTTGGACGGTCACCCAGACGAAGTTCTGGTTCGGGTCCAGGGAAGTCAAGGCCCTTAGGAGTTCCTCAGCCGTTACAGTCCGATGCCACTTGGCCACGACTCCTCCTCTGGCCTTATCGCCAGGAGATGGTGTGGATACTATAGCGATTCGCCCGCTGCAGGAGCTTGCAGTAGCTATGCAGGATTTAGAGTTTAAAGCGTAAATTGCTGGGAGTATGTCTCGATCTGCAAGGCCTCTTTCTGCCTCTGAAGCAAGCCTCGCTTTAAGCTTGAATGAGAGGTTTTTCCATTGTTGGGTTTCACAGCTCTTTTCCGCACTCATACAGTGCACCTAGCTTGGACGCAACCCTTAATAAGTGGTCTGATTTGGCGACGTCGTAGCTCATGATAAACACCTCTCCGAGACTGTGCCTTTTTAGGGCTAGAGGTGTCGAGTCTGCATAGAGTATGACTTCATGGATTTGGCCGATAGTGCCTACCACCTCATAAACTCCCCTAGCACATGTTGAGAAGCCGGGCTTGCCGAAAGTCCCAAGAGGGTGGAGCGGGTTCTCCGTTGCGAGCACGCCGCAGATTGTGCCCCGTCTTTCGATGAAAAGTCCTAGCTTACTATCATCAAGCGGTGCCTGGGGCAGTTCAATAATGACGCTCTCCTGCTGAGGCTTGTAGGTCCTCCTAAGGATCTCTCCGACGTCTAAGTTCTGGTCGTCAATGCCTATGCTGAAGAGAGCCATGAAGTCTTTGAGCAGATCGCCTACAAGACCGCGGCATGTACTTTTCCCCCCGATGAGTCTTCCATAACCCCATCCAGGTGCTGTAGTCTCAAGCAACTTAACTCCGGCATCTCGCAATGGCGTTATGTTGCAACCCTGTGAGCACACAATGGAGCCGACCCCGACAACGTAGCTTAGCACGTGCATGCGGTTTTGTTCCTCTACCCTCGCATAAACGGGAAAAGGATAGTCGACTATGATGCAGCGGCATCCGCTTCTGCTGTAGGATTCGGCGATAAGCTCTAAAGCTTTCTCGAACCCCGCCGGATTGTTTAGAGCTACCTCGATAGGTAGAACGCGCGATCCTGCATCAATTTTCGCCACAGCCATTCGCCTCAGCAGCCTGGTTACGTATCATCGAGGACCTCAGACCTTACATGGTTCGTCACAGGCTCCACCACGGTTTTTTGGAGCGCGCGGTTATATGCGCTACCGGTTAAGTTATTAGGAGGGCTCTGGTACATAGCTTCTTTCATGTTCTTGCAGGAAAGCTGTGCGCGTTGGAATGAGGGTTAAGCTATCTGAAGGTAAGTAAGCTGCGGGCTTTAAGTGAACGGTGTCGGCAAAAGCTGTATGGGTAGACTTCGACTGCCGTGAAGCCCGGGTGACAATAGGTCATGGTCAGGTGGTTCCGGAAGAGAGAGTTCATGTTCTACTACTTGATCTACAAGTACCTTAATTCGCGCGGAAGAGACTGTGCAAATTTGGGTGAGCTTCTAGACCTTATCGAGGTGCCTGCGGGAGGTAGGTCCATCGGACGACGCATAATCAAGTCGCTTGTGAGGCGTGGGTTGCTGGTTATGCGCGGTGGAGATCTCGGTGTATGTGCCAGAGACTTGAAGGAGGTTTTGGACTCGAAGCTTCGTTTGTACATTAAAGCACGGGTTCAAAGGCTTGGTAAGCTAGACGTCTTGAAGAATGTGAGCGGAGACAGCCCCGCTAGGTTCATTCTAGAGGTGCTTGAAGAAGGCCGGGATGCTGAAGAAGGCTAAGCATCTGGTTTGAAGTTACTCTTCCTCGTAAATCTCTATGACTACTCGTGCCTTTACCTTGCTACTCGTAAATGGAGGTGGCGATTCGCCTAGATCGACCGCCACTGACACTTGATTTCCAAGGCTATCTGTAAACCGTACTTCTGCGACGTACCTCTTCTGTGGACCCCGTTCGAAGGCCTTGAGCACTGCTTCGTAAATCCTTGAAAGGGCCATCTGGAATGCGATGGGGCTTGAGAAGTCTTCCGGCTTCAGCTGTATAGCTTGTAGGCCTTGAAGAACCTCTCCTATGCGTGCTTCACCTTCAAAAATCGCAAGCTTCTTCTCCCGGCCGCTCTCGCTCTCAGAAACGCCCACTTTCGGTACACCTTAGCCGCTGCTGTCGCGCTTTCACTTATGTAGTATAAAATGCTTAAATAGGCTTTTCCAGAGATGGGTCATTGGGTGAGGTAACACACCTTGAAAGTATACGTAGCTGAGCACTTCACAGGAGCTTATGCTGTAAAGGAGGACGGAAGCCTCGTGGCATATGAACATGGACCTAAGAATCTTGACGATATGGTCGAGGAAGCCCTCAAGGTGGAACGTGGAGAGCCTAGCGCGGCCTTTCTGCGCCTGCTTGACAAGCTAAAAGATATCGGGGCAAGCGAGGTTGTAGTGGAGACGGCAGAGGAGGCAAAGGTAGCATCTGCCAGAGGCTTTAAGGTTACGGTAGAACCAGCCGGTGAGGTCTTCAGATCTTTCCGTGAGAAGATAGTAGATGTGCTTCTAGAAACCAAGTTTGTTGAAACAGCTGACCAGTACTATGAATTATTAAGGGAATTCTCCATAGAGACTGCTAGGAGGAAGCTTAGAAGAGCAGCTCAGAAGAGAGATCTGCTTGCAGCACAAGCCATTAGGGCCATAGACGATATCGACAAGACAACTAACCTGTTTGCAGCAAGGCTCAGAGAGTGGTACAGCCTTCACTTTCCTGAGCTGGACGATCTTGTACGCGAGCACGAGGATTACGTAAAAATAGTGGCCGAGCTAGGGCACCGCGAGAACGTGACAGTAGAGGCTCTTACTAGTATAGGCTTCAGCGAGGAAAAGGCGAAACGTATAGAGGAGGCAGCTAAAAAGAGCATGGGTGCCGACTACCCAGAGTTCGACATTGAGCCCATGAGAAGGCTGGCATCTATAACGCTTGAGCTCTATAAGCTTAGAAGGGACCTAGCCGACTACATAGGTCAGGTAATGAAGGAGGTTGCTCCCAACGTAACGGCTCTGGTAGGCCCGCTTCTAGGAGCGCGACTCATAAGCCTCGCGGGAAGCCTAAAGGAGCTGGCGTTCCTTCCAGCAAGCACGATACAAGTTCTCGGAGCAGAGAAAGCCCTCTTCAGGGCCCTCAGAACCGGAGGCAAGCCTCCAAAGCACGGTGTCATCTTCCAGTATCCCGACATACATCGCAGCCCCAGGTGGCAGAGGGGTAAAATAGCTAGAGCCCTAGCGGCGAAGCTTGCCATTGCGGCAAAGGTTGACTACTTCACTGGGAGATTTATAGGTGATAAGCTCAAGGAGGCTTTGAGAAAGAGGATAGAGGAAATAAAGAGAATCTACAAGAAACCTCCAGCGAGAAAGCCCGAGGAAGCGAGAGCGGCCAGGCCAGCACGTCCATCCAGGCCGCCGCGGAAGCGCGGCGGCAGGAGAGGCCGTGGAGGAAAGAGGTAAACCCAGACCTTTTCTGCAACGCTCTATTTAAAT
>JBEVCG010000016.1:0-12117 GCA_040514325.1 Thermoproteota archaeon
GGGTAAATGGCGTCGGGAAAACCACCACGATAGCAAAAATAGCTTACATGCTGAAACGCGCCTCCGTGACGCCTGTCATAGTCGCAGCCGACACGTTCAGGGCTGGAGCACAGGAGCAGCTAAGGAAGCATGCAGAAGTACTCAATGTTCCGTTCGTGGGAGGAAGGTACGGTGCAGATCCTGCATCGGTAGTCTTTGACGGAATACGCTACGCCGAGGCACGAGGCTACAGAGCAGTCCTCATAGACACCGCCGGAAGAATGCACACAGACGTGAACCTCGTGGAGGAGCTGAGGAAGATTGTCAGAGTCGGCAACCCTGATTACAAGCTATTGGTGGTGGATGCGCTCACAGGAAACGACGCTATCGAGCAGGCTAGGTTCTTCGATGACGCAGTGAGAGTAGACTTTGTGATCCTAACAAAGGTTGACGCTGATGTAAAGGGGGGCCTGGCGCTAAGCGTTGTGGCTACCCTTAGGAGGCCCATCCTTTACATTGGGACAGGGCAGAGGTATGAAGACCTAGAGCCATTCGATCCCCGCTCATATGTTGATCGCATACTTAGCGGCATCTCCGCCTGACGTTAAGCGTTAAAGGCCATTCACTGCTTGCCGAATACGCTCCAAATTGTTATAATAACTCCAACCCAACCTCGACAGAGGTGGGGCGTCTGCTATGTCCCGTACGAACGGCGGGCTGCTGAAAGCGCTTTCATCAACGCTTAAGGAGTGGAAACTGGTGCTTCAGAGGGTACGAAAGCCAGACATGAGAGACTACAGACAAGCTGCTAAGGTTATATGGTTGGCAATACTCCTAGTAGGCGCTATAGCTTACGTTATCCACTTGGTTGCCGTAATGCTGCTTATGGGGTGACGCTCGATTTGTCAGAGGAGAAAGGAGGAGAGAGAGCGCCAGTAGCGCAGCCGAAGCTTTATGCCGTGAGGACCATAGCCGGTAGAGAGCTCGATGTAGCGCTTATCATCGAGACGCGGACTCGCGATGAAAACCTGCCAATATACTCTATAGTTGCATCCCCGATCATCAAAGGAGCAGTCATAGTCGAGAGCCCAGCAGCCTACCACGTATCTAACGCCATACAGGGTCTGAGGTATGCAAGGGGGTTGGTGCCAGGCATACTAGATCTAAACGAGGTGGAGAGAATCATCAAGCCAAAGGCCGTTGTGGAGACACTGAAGCCAGGCGACATTGTTGAGATAGTAGCCGGACCATTCAAGGGAATGAAAGCACAAGTTGTTAGAACAAACCCGGCCAAGAACGAGGTAGTTTTAAATGTACTTGAGGTCGAATATCCTCTTCAGGTTACGGTACCAGGCGACTCCGTGAAGCCGGCTAGGCAGGGTGGCCAGTAAATGGGCGCGCTGCGCGTATTCGCAGTAAAGGTCAAGGGGGGACAAGCCACTCCAGGACCCCAATTCGATCAAATAAAGAAGGTTGGGGTGAACGTCGACAAACTGATAGAGGACATAAACGAAGCGACAAAGAGATACAAGGGGTTCGAAGTCCAGGTGAAAGTCATCGTAGACGAGGAGACGGGAGAGTACGATCTTGAGGTAAAACCGCCAACAACCACAGAGCTCCTTCTAAAAGCTGTAGGCGCATCTGAGCCCTCCGGAGACCCCATGCACAAGAAGATCGGTGACTTACCCTTCGAGAAGATAATCGAAATAGCAATACTGAAGAAGCCCTCGCTTACCGCTAAGACGCTGAAAGCTGCCGTTAAGACCATCATAGGTTCCGCTAGGAGCATAGGCATAACCATCGACGGCAAAGACGGGAAACAGGTAATAAGGGAGATCGAGGAAGGACGCTACGACGAGATACTTGCAAAATACGAGCGCGAGTGGGAGGAGGCATAGCAGCGAGTAAAAGCTCCGCCAGGGTGGTCCCCATGTCGTTTATACCCCGGGAAAATCTCGTTGAGGCTGTAAAGGAAGCGCTACAAGCAGGCCCGCGGAGAAACTTCAAAGAGTCAGTGGATCTTGTAGTTGTTCTCAGAGACGTGGATCTGAAAAGCCCGCAAGGAAGGATTAGGGAGGTTGTGTTCCTTCCAAACAAGCCAAACAAGGATGTAACCATTTGCGTCGTAGCTGAAGGAGATATGGCGGTTAAGGCTAAGGAGCTTGCTGACATGGTGCTGTCAAGAAGCGACCTCCAGGCGATGCTCAACGACAGAAAGCAGGCAAAGAAGGTTGCAGATAAATGCGACTGGGTGCTAGTGCAAACCGATCTAATGCCGCTGGTAGGAAGAAGCCTTGCACCTGCACTGGGTCCGAGAGGTAAGATGCCCATCCCGGTACCGCCATCAGCCGACATTAAAAGCTTCGTAGAAAGGTACCGGTCAGCTGTTATGCTAAGAACCAAGGATCAGCCACAAGTAATGTGCAGAGTTGGCACAGAGGACATGGAGCCTGAAAAGATTGCCGACAACATCGCTGCAGTGCTTTCCGCTCTCGAGGCCAAGCTCCCAAACGGCCCGCAGAATATTGCAAAGATAGTTGTAAAGCGCACAATGGGGCCGCCTATCGAAGTAAAGCTTAGGTGAGCTACCCGCTACGTATTAAACCTCTCTAGACCTCCATTCGGCGCAGGGGGTAGCAGATTGACAGTTGCTCAGGCAGTGAGAGCACAGAGAGTACCGGAGTGGAAAGTGAAGGAGGTCAAAGAGCTTACAGAGCTTATCAAGAAGTATAGAACCATCATCCTCGTGGACCTTACGAGAGTTCCAACCGCACAACTCCAGAAGCTCAAGAAAAAGCTTGCAAAAAAGCTCGGAGATAAAGCCGTAATGAGGGTTACAAAGAACACGCTATTCAAGATCGCGCTGAGGAATGCCGGTATCGATCCAACTCCTCTAGAAGAGTACTTGACTGGAACAAATATGTTCATATTCACAGAGCTGAACCCCTATGAGGTAGCCCTCATTCTCGACAAGACATACACAACAGCACCTGCAAAGCCAGGAGCCGTGGCAGAGACTGAAATAGTGATTCCAGCAGGCGATACGGGGTTCAAACCAGGACCCATAATGAGCGTCTTCGGAAAGCTGAAGATACCGATACGCGTACAGGGAGGCACCATCTGGGTGGCCAAGGATTCTACTGTAGCAAAGCCAGGCGACATTATAAGCCCCGAGCTAGCTTCTGTGCTCCAAAAGCTCGGCATCGAGCCCTTGATAGTAAAGCTGAAGCCAAAGGTTGCGTACGACAGAGGTGTAGTGATACCTGGGGATCAGCTGAGGCTGGATCTCGGAGAGTACAGAAACAACGTGGCCTCAGCCCACATGATAGCTCTCATGCTTGGAGTGGAGCTAGGCTATCCAGAGCCACAAGTTATGAAGATAGCTCTGCCCATTGCCGCTAGGAGAGCTCTTGCTCTGGCTATTGAAGCAGGCTACATAACAGACGAAACAGCCGAGTATGTGCTAAGAGCTGCTATTGCAAGGGCATACGCGGTCATTGCCTCTCTAGGAGATACCGCGAAGGAGCTAGGCATAGAGCCTGTCTCTCTACCAGCTGTGGAGGAGAAACCACGGGAGGAAGAGAGCAAGGAGGAGAGCACAGGAGAAGAAGAGGAGAAGAAGGAAGCCAGCGAGGAGGACCTGGCAGCAGGCCTGGAGAGCCTCTTTGGCATGTAAAGACCGCCAACCTCTTTCGCGCCAAAGGTCCTTCGCCCATCCCGCTCTTCAGAGTTTAGAGTTTTCTGTTAGGCAAACTTTACTATCTCTAGCTTCTATGCTACTGAACGGGTACCAGGCACAATGCCAGAAGCACCAGCCGAAGAGTACATGCTTGAGTTCTTCAGGAGAAACGGTTTTACACGTAAAAGATGCAAAATCGGCGGCGAGTTCTTCTGGACACTCGACCCCGAGCAAGATCATTGCAACGACGCACCCTGCGTGGACTACTACTTCTGGAAGATTCCGCGCTTGAGAGACCTAACAGTCAGCGAAGCACGTAGGAGGTTCATAGAGTTCTTCAAGAGGAGGGGGCACGAGTACATTGAGCCGAGGCCCGTCGTTGCCAGGTGGAGAGAGGACCTCTACTTAACGATAGCAAGCATCGTCGTCTTCCAGCCTCACGTAACGTCAGGGCTCGTGCCACCGCCAGCTAATCCACTTGTAATAGTGCAGCCCAGCATAAGGTTGGAGGACATCGACAACGTTGGCCTTACGCTCGGCAGGCACCTTTCAAGCTTCGAGATGGCTGCGCACCACGCCTTTAACTATCCTGACAAGACGGTCTACTGGAAAGAGGAAACCGTTGAGCTAGCCTTCGACTTCTTCACGAAAGAGCTGGGAATACCGCCCGAGAAGATCACCTTCAAGGAGTCTTGGTGGGAGGGAGGGGGCAACGCCGGTCCCAGCTTTGAAGTAGCCGTAGGAGGTCTTGAGCTGGCGACCCTAGTATTCATGCAGTACCGCGTGACCGAAAAGGGCTACGAGCCAATACCGCTGCGAATCGTGGACACAGGCTATGGCGTGGAGCGAATGGCATGGTTCAGTCAAGAGGTGCCTACAGCTTTCCATGCTGTATATGGCCCTCTCATGCAGAAGTTCAGGAAAGCTCTTGGTGTAGCCGAGCCTCCGTCCCAGATCCTGTGGGCGGCTGCAAGAAGAGTCGGCAGGCTGGATCCAGAGGATCCCTCTAGCATCGAGGGTTTCTACCGCCGGGTGTCGGAAGATACCGGTCTAGATCACAGGGAAGTGCGTCAGATACTGGAAAGGGAGGCTGCGCTTTACGCCATCCTAGATCACACAAAGACCGCCGCTCTAATGCTAGCCGATGGCATAGTCCCGAGCAATACAGGAGAGGGGTACCTGGCAAGGCTTGTGATAAGGCGCGCATTACGTCTAATAAACCGCCTAGGAGCTGATACGGCCCTGGAGCCTCTTATCGAGGCCCAAGCACGATACTGGGCGGCAGACTACTATCCCCAGATGGAGCAGAGGCTAGACTACATACTAAAGGTCGTCAGCCTCGAGGAGAAGCGCTTTGTCGAAGCTCTAAAGCGGGGCATGAGGGAGGTTGAGCGAAGGATAAGGAGGGTCAAAACGCTGAGCGCAGAGGATCTGATACAGCTTTACGACTCACACGGAATTCCTCCCGACATCGTGAGGGATATTGGTATGAAGTTTGGCATTAAAGTTGAGATCCCGCATAACTTCTACTCGCTGGTCGCAGATAGACATGGAGCCCGCGGTGTTGTAGCTAGAAGTATCGAAAAAGCCAAGATACCGGGCGATGTAGCCCACTGGGCGCAGCAGTTCCCGGAGACCCGCCGCCTGTTCCACGAAGACCCCTACATGCAAGAATTTGCAGCAAAGGTTCTGGGCGCGCACGGCAGATACCTAGTTCTAGACGCCACAGCGTTCTATCCCCGCGGCGGAGGACAGTTCCACGATACGGGATGGATAGAGCTCTGTGGACAGCGCTACAGAGTCGTGGAAGTAGAGAAAGTCGGCAATGTGATAGTCCACATACTGGACAGAGAAGTTGACCAAGCCTGCAAAGGAAAGCTAGCCCGAGGGGCGATAGACTGGGAGAGAAGATACAAGCTAATGAGACACCACACGGCAGTCCATGTACTGCTGGGAGCAGCAAGAAGGGTTCTTGGCGACCACGTCTGGCAGGCGGGTGCCGAAAAGACGGAGCACCGGGCTAGGCTCGACATAACCCACTACGAGCTTCCGTCCAAGGACGAAGTCAGAAAGATAGAGGAGCTAGCAAACCACGTCGTGGTTAGGCGCATTCCCGTTGAAGCAATAGTGCTTGACCGGAATGAGGCGGAAAGAAGGTATGGGTTCAGAATATACCAGGGAGGCGTTCCCCTGGATCCCAAGATAAGAATCATCCACACAAAGGATTGGGACGTAGAGGCCTGCTTCGGCACACACGTCTCCAATACTGCCGAGATAGGCGCCATAAAGATAGTCAATGTCGAGAAGCTCCAAGACGGGGTAGTGCGATTCGAGCTCGTAGCGGGAACGGAGGTCGCTAGATATGCGGCAGAGCTCGAAGAGGAGCTTCAGGAGGCTGCTAAGATAGTTGGGGGGAGTACAGCCGAACTTAGGAAGAGGCTCAAGAAACTAGACGAGGAATTTAAGGAGCTGAGAAGGAGGTACCAGAAAATAAAGTCAAAGCTTGTCGAAATATACGCCAAAGCCGCACTGCAAAATCCCATAGAGCTTGAGGGAGTGAGGGTATACGTAGTTCGCGAGCCTCTCGATGAAGAAGTGCGACAGGAGGTTGTGAAGATGCTCTCTGAGGCCGAGGCCAGGGCTGTAGCTCTAGCCTATACGCAGATCGGCGAAGACTTGGTATTGGAAATCGGAGCGGGCAGTGAGGCATCAAAGATTCTCGATTTGAGGCTGCTAGCTAGGGAGCTTACAAAGCAAGGAATGCGGGGAGGAGGAAGACCGACTCACGTAACGCTTCTAGCACGCGGCTCGGCTGCACGCGCGAGGGAAGCTGTGGAAGATATTTTGAAGCTTCTAAGCAAAATCGTGAGGCGAGGATAAGGCTGTGCAAGTTCCTCCTGAAGCTTTCTACGATCTCTACTTTCTTCTGTCACGTGGCTACAGCAGGCCACTCGCTCTGAGGCTTGTGGCCCAGCGCTATGCGCTGAGAAGGGAGGAGGCAGTCTTTCTCAACAGGTGCGTCCACTCCCGGCTGGAGTCGCGGGCCATAGCAGCTAAGCTACTTAAGCCTGCAGACCTGAAAGGCGGAAGGCTCGCTATAGACGGCTTCAACCAGTTTACAACAATCTACGCGGCAGCCGAAAAGCACACCGTTTATAGATGCAGCGACGGGCTAACCCGCGATGCGCTGCTGAGCGGGGCCAAAGCTGTAACTCAGGGCATACAGAAGATCGTGCATCTTATTCGCCGCGGGCTGGAGGAGCTCGCACCAGCAGAGGCCGTAATAGTACTGGACAGCCAGCCCAGCAAAAGTGGAGAGGTGGCATCCTACCTCAGGAAGGCTCTCAGAGGGGCTGTCCAGCGCCTACAGATCGTTGTTTCTAGGAGGGCCGACACAACATTGATAGAGCTATCCAACAGAGAGAGCTACGTTGTAGCCTCCAGCGACATAGTCGTTGCAAAGAGGGCTAGAAAGCTGTTTGACTTCGCAAGCTACATACTGCAGAAAGACAACGCCCTAGGAGGCAGAGTAAACAATATACCCCAGCTCCTGGAGAAACACCATAAAGAGTGGTGCAGAGGCGGCGGGCCCGTAGCCTAGCCAGGATAGGGCGCCGGCCTTCTAAGCCGGTAGTCCGGGGTTCAAATCCCCGCGGGCCCGCCACAACCCTCGACACCGCCACACCTATTGCTGCAAAGGTGTCCGAGACGGTTGTCTCTCCACAGTTTAGATCACAGCGCTCAACGTGGCCTCTCACACGAACTTAGCAAAAAGCTGACCTAGCACACGCTGAGACAAGCTATCAAGGAGCAGGGTAAGCAGGCTACGGGTTTCCCTGCAAGCTGCCAGCAAGAAGCTCCAGCAAAGCTTGGGGCACCCTCCTCAGCACCTTCCTAGCGAAGGCATCTAAGCTTGCCACCATGAGCACGTAGAGAGTTAGGTGAATAGCAACGCTAGGAAGCAGTACCACTACTTCATCCCAGAACCTCCGCTGGGGGGCCAACCGGGGTGCAGCGACGGCAGCCGATGTAAGCGCCGATGCTAAGTAAACTACCGACCACTTCGCAGCATCGAGGGCTCCGCTGCGGGCATCTCCAGACAGATAGAGGAGGCCTACAGAAGCTGTCACAATCGAAGATAGCAGCAAGGATGAAGCCCACCACGCAGCCTCCAAGGCAGGATCCTCAAGCACGTAGAGGCCCACCACCAACAGCACCAAGTAGAAGGACTGGCTAAGCAGCATGGCTGCATTGATCTTGGCAAGTTCATGCGAGGTTTCCTCTACACGACCCCGGATAAGACCCGCCGCGAGGGAGATGTAGCCAGAGGCCAGAAGCCCGACATACACAGCCGCCGAGGCAATTCTGACTGCAGCAGAGGCCCAGGCATACTGCGGGTTTAGAAGGTGAATCAGGTGGTCGGGATACACCAGGGCATACCCCGCCAACGGTGCCGTTGCGAGGAGGGACAGGCGGAGAGCCGACAGCGCCGTCTGGCTGCTGCCTCCACCCAGAACGTAGGCCGAAATGTACCCTATACCAGTGCCCACAGCTTCCCTAAAAAGCGCCAAAAAAGCTGTCGCGGCAAAGTACGCTGCAACAACCATGCTGCCGGCCAAGGGGTAAGCTGCAGCTATATCGAGCGACGCTACGAGGGAGGCTGAAACCCCCAGCAGCGATACGTGCACGCCACGCACCCACTCCCTGAGCAGGTCTGCCGGACAACCACTGCCGAGGGAGCCCAGGCTCCGCAACCAGAGCAGCTGAAGGCCTACACCAACGGAGGCAGCTACCACCACTGAGAGTAGGGCGCCGAGAAGGCCTGCACCCGCAAGGTACACTAGGAGCACCACGAGGCTAGAGTACACCAGTCTGTAGGCTAAAGTTACTACAGAGAATCTGACGGGGCGTGCAGCGTTCATGGGGATCTGCAGCACAGCAAACGCTGTGTACAGCCCCAAAGCCAGAAGTGCCGATATCATAGATGCCGAGTGCAGACCTAGCTTAACTGAAACAACCGCGGCAGCGAGGGATCCGGCTAGCGAAGCAGCAACCGCAACACAAATAGTTGCTGATACAGTGCCCGGAATCCTTTGCGCAGCATACCTGTAGATCCACCCTGCAAAGACGCCGTAGACTGGGAGCGCGTAGCGGGTAACACGCTTAGTGAGAGCCTGGTAGGCTGCATAGGATGCCGGATCTAGCATTCTAACTAGCACTATGCTCGATGCAGCTGTAACCAGCAGCGCAAGAAAGGTGAGCACAGTCCTCAGCGTAGCAACTACAAGAGGTCTCCCAGCCCCAGCCATCCAGCTGCCCCTAGCTCACGCAGCGCTGCCCAGCGCTTTCTTTAAGAGTAGCTCCAGGCTTCTAAGAACACCCTCTAACCCCTCTAGTTGACCGACGCGCGCTGACACGTTGAGGTCTACTGACAGGGGCGTTACCACCGTGCAACCCCTCTCCAGAGCGTGAATGTCAGTCCCCTCCTCTCCTTCTAGGGGCACAGTTCTCAGCCAGTAGTACGGCCTACCCCGCGTGTCAAGCCTTGTTTCAAACTCCGCACGCCATCGCAACCTAGCAGCTGGCAACAGGCTCACACACGATCTAATCCTGGAAGGCGACGGTATGTTCACGGAGAGTACGTCAATCCCGCTCGGCAGCCCCTTGCTCAGGACATAGGACACGAGCTCCTTAGCAATAACCTTAATAGCCGAAGAGAACACAGGATCGTCAAACTCCTCGTATCCCATGATATCTGCCGAAAAGGCTATGGATGGTATGCCATGGAGAGCTGCCTCTATGGCTACCGCCACTGTGCCACTGTAGTATATGTGTTGGAGGGTGAGGTTCTCTCCTACATTGATCCCAGAGACCACGATATTAGGGCGAAACTTGTGTACACCCATGGCTAGGTAGAAGGCGTCTATAGGCGTTCCATCGGTTACGTACACCTTGTAACCCAAATACCTTCTCTCGACAAGCCGGAGTGGGCAGTTGAACGAGATAGTTCTAGCAATCGCACTCCGAGGGTACTCAGTAGAGTATATCCGTGCTTCACCTAGCTCCTTAACTGCTTCATATAGCAGATAGAGGCCGGGCGAAAGGTAGCCATCATCGTTTGTAACAAGTATCCTAAACAAGCCGTAGCACCAAGTCATCTAACCTGGGCGCGAGCGGGGGCCTATGGCGTAATGCCGGGAATCCTGGCGAGAGCCAGACCAGACCTGGGACCAGAACTCATCCTCGTCAATGGTATCCCTCTCCGCCACGGCATCCCTCAACGTTAGCAAGAGAGTATGGTGCCTTACCTCATCATTCCTTATAGCATCAAGTACGAGTTTAGCACGGAGATCGTCGAGAGCTGAGAGCGCCTTCTCAACAACCTCGATCATGAGCTTCTCCACTTCGATATGGTGCGAGACCTCGCTACGGAAAGCATTGAGTTCTTCTGGCGACAGGATGCCGATTTTACCCCTCGCTATCTCCAGTAATGCCTCGTACATGATGGCATGCTTCGCAGAGTCTTCAGCTATTCCCATAAGCAGCGTCCTTAACACGGGATGGGATATCCTCTTGGCCAGCGCCCTCAGCCTCTCTGCATGAGCCCTTTCAGTTTCCACCGCTTTTTCGAGAATCCCAGCAACTTTTTCCAACGACAATGTATACCACCAGCCGGCTAGTATATTTGAAGAAGCATGAATACAAACTTTACCTTTAAACTTCTAAGAACCTGCCATTGCCTGCACTCATACCTTCTGTGCGTCAAAGTAAATTGTGTTGGATATGCAGCCAACGCCTTCAACACACGCCTCCACAATGTCTCCATGTCTAAGATACCTTGGGGGACTTCTGGAATGTCCCACACCAGCAGGAGTCCCCGTGGCTACGATGTCTCCAGGCTCTAGGAGCGTGTAGCTGCTTGCATACGAGACTATGGCGTAGGGGCTATGAACCATGCTCGTCGTCGAGCCACTTTGGAGCATTTCCCCAGACACATGGAGCGTCAGCTTTGCCCCCTCATGAAGTTTCACGAAGGTGCGAGGCACTATAAGCGGGCCTATCGGGGCGAACGTGTCGTGGCTCTTGCCCCTCCACCACTGAGAAGCTCCACTAAGCAGCTGTTCCCCCCGCTCAGATATGTCATTCGCAACGAGAAACCCCCATACACTTTCACCCGCCTCCTCAACCGTAACGCTTCTGGCAGGCATGCCTATGACCACCGCTAGCTCCACCTCTGCATCAAGCCTAGAGCTTTCTAGAGCGACGATAACCGGGTCGCCGGGCCCAACGACAGCGTTTGGCGTCTTGGCAAAGATGTCGGGTACAGGAGGAGGCTCCCTACCAACCTCAGCGGCGTGATCCCTATAGTTGAGGCCTACGAACAGAAGCTTCGATGGCTTCTCGACGGGAGCAAGGAGCCTAACAGCCTCCAGTGGGAGGCCCTTGTCCGAGGAGGACACCATTCTAGCTAAGAGCTCCACATCCTCTGGGGCGTACTCCAGCATGACCTCTCTCACATCAGAGTATCCCCAAGACCCCAAAGTGTACACGCGACCTCTATAAGCTATGACTGGTTCCACGCCGCCTCCGGGAACCACAGCTCTCCCTACACCAACATCAGCACAGAATCTAAAGCCGGAGCCTTCAACGCACCGAGCACCATCCACGGTTAGTACCCTACCTTAGGAAAATGTGGACGAGTATCACCTATATCTTATCTGCTGCCAACAGCTCTGCTGCTTCAAGACAGCCTCGGCGTAGATGCTTCAGCAGCAGATGCTAGGCGGAGGAAAGTTTGTTGTAGGGCCGCCTGGGGGACATGGTGCCGCCGCCGGGATTCGAACCCGGGACCGCCGGATCCCCCAGGGGCCCGGGAATCCACGATTCCGGTGGACCGGTGCCCCGTATGAGTCCGGCGCTCTAACCAGGCTGAGCTACGGCGGCACCTCCACGAAGAAAGAGATCATACATTGGCTGGGGGTTATGACGTTTTCTTTCCAATATCCGTGACCAATAGGGTCGTCTGCTCAAGAAAAGCTAAAGTCTGCAATCTAGAGCATGACAAAAATCAAACGCACAATCTCATCAACCATGGGAGACAAGCACATAAAACCCTCCCAGATAGGGAGAGTACTAACGGCAACCGGACAGAGAGCCGGGTCGTCTAGCGGCCAAGGATGCGGGGCTCTGGACCGCCTCGGGAGGCGCGGGAGAACCCCCGTGACCGGGGTTCGAATCCCCGCCCGGCTACCATTCCGACCTCCTTCATTCCTTCGATACAATTCTACTGCACGAAGCTAAAAGTGCGTAGAGAATATCCATTCCTCAAAAGGACGCGACTTTTTGCCACATTTTAAAGGTTTTAAAGGGAGAAACCTTCAGAGACACGTGGCTAAGCCAGCAGGGGCCGTCGTCTAGCTTGGTAGGATGCGGGGTTTGGGACCAGATCGGGGAGCGTG
>JBEVCG010000017.1:0-12013 GCA_040514325.1 Thermoproteota archaeon
ATATGGAGGAACAGTATATAGAAGGATAGTAACATTTATATAGAGATAGTAACAAATACTCTACTTGCAGTTTAGAATGCAGAGGATAGGGTGGTTTTCTTTTGGGCGAGGCTCTACCTTTTAATGAGTACTACTACCCTTCTAAGGAGGCCTACTTGGACTACTATCGGAAGAGCATCGAGGACATTGAGAGGTTCTGGGACGAGAGAGCTAGAGAGCTAATCTGGATTAGATTCTGGGACCAGGTGCTTGATAGGTCGAACCCGCCATTTTACAGGTGGTTTGTAGGAGGGGCTACTAACATTAACATCAACGCCCTCGACAAATGGATCGGCACCAGTGTCGAGAACAAGGTAGCGTACTACTGGGAGGGGGAGCCTGGCGATAGGAGGGTTATAACCTACAGGGAGCTGTACAGGGAGGTTAACAGGTTCGCGTGGGTGCTGAAGGAGCTTGTGGGGTTGAAGCCCGGCGACACGGTTACAATATATCTGCCGATGATACCGGAGCTCCCTATTTCGATGCTAGCTGTCACCAGGATAGGGGCTATTCACAGCGTGGT
Organism: Thermoproteota archaeon; assembly: GCA_040514325.1. GTDB lineage: Archaea > Thermoproteota > Thermoprotei_A > Sulfolobales > Pyrodictiaceae > QNYQ01. Next base: position 563 of record JBEVCG010000017.1, read on the forward strand.
CTTCTCGGGCTTCAGCGCGGCGGCGCTGGCCGATAGAGTAGTAGACGCTAGGGCCAGGGTGTTGATAACGGCGGACGGGTTCTACAGGCGTGGTCGGGTGATCGAGCTCAAGAAGGCAGCCGACGAAGCTGTGAGGCTCGCGGCGGAGCGGGGCGTCAGAGTGGAGAAGGTCATAGTGGTCAGGAGGGCAGGGATAGATGTTAACATGGTTAGCGGCCGTGACTACTGGTATCACGAGCTCCTGAAGGAGGCTCCTGAGAGGGCCTACGTGAAGCCTGAGCCGAGGAAGGCCGACGACGTGCTGTTCATACTCTACACGAGCGGCACTACCGGGAAGCCAAAGGGGGTAATGCACAGCGTCGGCGGCTACATGACCTACGTCTACAACGTGTTCAGGTGGAACTGGGATCCCCGGCCCCACGACGTGTTCTGGTGTGCAGCCGACATAGGCTGGATAACCGGGCACACCTACATAGTTTACGGCCCGCTGATGCACGGCGTCAGCCAGGTAATGTACGAGGGGGCTCCCGACTACCCGGCACCCGACAGGGTATGGGATATGGTGGAGAGGTACGGCGTTACGATCTTCTACACAAGCCCGACTCTGCTCAGGCTTCTGAGGAGGTACGGAGATAAGTGGGTCGAGAGGCACGACCTCTCGACGCTGAGGCTGCTCGGTACCGTGGGCGAGCCGATAAACCCCGATGTCTGGAAGTGGTACTACGAGAAGGTGGGCGGCCGGAAGGCCCCCATCGTCGACACCTGGTGGCAGACCGAGACAGGTGCAGCCATGATAAGCCCTGCACCCGGCATAGCTCTAGTCCCGCTGAAGCCTGGCAGCGCAACCTACCCGCTGCCGGGCATAGTAGCCGACGTGTTTACTTTCGACGGTAGGCCAGCCGAGCCGCGTGAGAAAGGGGTGCTGGTTGTAAAAGAGCCGTGGCCTGGCATGCTTATGGGGATATGGGGCGACCCCGACAGGTACGTCAAGACGTACTGGTCGATGTTCAGTAGACCCGAGGAGGGTGTCTGGATTTACTACCCGGCAGACTACGCCGTGAGAGACGAGGACGGCTACTTCTGGCTTCTCGGTAGAGCTGATGAGGTGCTCAATGTAGCTGGACACAGGATAGGAACCATTGAGCTTGAGGACGCCCTGCTCTCCCACCCAGCTGTAAGCGAAGCAGCTGTCGTTGGAGCGCCTGACCCTGTTAAGGGGGAGGTTCCGGTAGCATTTGTGGTGCTGAAGGAGGGCTACGATCCCAGCGAGAAGCTGGAAGAGGAGCTGAAGAACACCGTCAGAAACATTATAGGACCGATAGCGGTGCCCTCAAGGATCCTCTTCGTCGCAAAGCTGCCTAAGACGAGGAGCGGCAAGATAATGAGGAGGATAATGATCGCGCTGCTCCACGGCAAGCCCATCGGCGACGTGACGACACTCGAGGATCCCACAGCGGTCGAGGAGCTAAAGCGTGCAGTTGAGGAGTTCAGAAAGGCCATGGAGAGCTAGAGGACCTTCTTCTCCGTTTTGACCTCCACTATCACCGCTACTACGTGTATAAGGTCCTTAAACGTTCTTGAGGAGCTAGGTAAGCAAAGTTACCTCGAACCGGCTCCTCTGAGGGAGCGAGCTGCCCTTTCCTCCTCTTTCGCGCTTTCCCGCCTTTTAGCAGCCCAGAAGGTAGCCGAAGAGGTACATGTTGAGCGTCTCCACGTCCTCCCACTCCTCGCCAGCTTGCGCCACCACAACAGCTGTGGGTTGCCTTACTGGCTTCCTAGCCCTCCTCTTCGGCTTGAGTCTGAGCCTCCTGGTTAGACCTATCTGCACGACCTTTACACCCATGTAGGATATAGTGCAGCTCAGCTCTTATAAGATGTAGCACGAGCAACGATGGTGTTTGCTATCGACTTCCGTCGAACGCATCTAGCCACAGGACGGCTCCTGCACTTCTATGAGCCTGTCCATAGCAGCAACGTCGCTGAAATGCGAGGGAGGTTTATCGGCATACCTCACCAGTGCAAGGATTGCGGGGGGCCTAACGCTGCATGCAAGCATGCGCGCTCTCGCTATCATTTGCTGCTCGAGCTCGGCTGTCCCCAGCGCTGCAGCCTTCGGGCCAAGCACCTTGTTCACTACCAGCAGGGAGGGCCTCATGCCATCCCTTGCCAGTCTCCGGAAGACAGCTTCAGCCTCGTAGAGGGGGAGAGGCTCGGGTGTCGCTACGACCGCGTATCTTGTTGAAGGGCTCCTCATCTTCTCCCAGAGCCCCTGGTACCTGGCCTCGAGCTCGCGCAGCTTATCCAGCACGGGATCCCTAGCATCCTTGGGGCGGCCCATGGCGTTGGCTATGGCGTAGCGAATCGAGACTATCCTTGATCTTATCTCTGCAAGCTTCCGGATCCAGAAGATGTGCAGCTTGGGTAGCGCTATTACGCGGAGGGCTATGCCCGTAGGCGGGGTATCCACCACAACTGCATCGACGTCGCCTCTCTCGTAAAGCTGGGAGACCATCCTCAGGAACACCTCCTCCTCGAAGCCCGGCGCCTCGCGTACGGCCTTGACAACGTCGTCGAGGGAGAGGGCGGTGAGCCCAGGCATAATCCTCCTCAGAATAGCCGAGTACTCGTCGGCAACCCTCTTTGCAACCGTCTCCAACTCGTACTGGATCGCCCTCAGCCTGGGAGCGACCCTCTTCTCGGCTAGCGCCCTGTCCAGCTCCAGGTACTCGAGCAGGTGCTTTGCCGGATCGAGGCTTGCAAGCAGCACCTCCTTTCCCTCCTCTGCAAGCTCGTAGGCTATCCTTATGCTGATCGTTGTCTTGCCGACACCCCCCTTGCCAAGCACAATCACAACACGCGGGCCATCCGAGACGCCGGCCCAGACAGCCCCAGACATTTTCTTCAAGAACCTACCACTCTCCTCCCATCGTGCTGAACAGGTCGGAGATCACGTCGGCTTCTCTCCAAGCCCTCTCCAGCAGAACCTTGACCTCCCCCTCAAGGAGAGGGGCCAGCTCGGCTGCAACGCTCAGAGGCGCCAGCGGCAGACCTACGAGGGCTCCAAGCACCATTGTGAGGAAAGCGTGCTCCAGCTCCAGGTACTCGAGCTCGAGAGCTCCCACCGCCTGCTGCCTAAGCGCCTCTTGAGCTCCCCACAGAAACATCTTGAGCTCCCTAAGCATCTCGGCGATGCGGTTTACGGCAGACCTAACCTTGCCCCTCACAGCAGCCGTCCACCCGATTGCAGAGACTTCTGAGAGCTGGGGCGCTGCGCACGTGTAAGGGCAGGGCTCCTCCCGGTGGGTGAGGAGGGCTTGCCGTTAAAAAGGGGTGTGAGGAAGGGCTACGTAGATGTGGCAGCTGCCGGGGCTGCTGCCTTCGCTTCTGCAGCTGCTTTCCTGAGCCCGGCTACGTACAAGTATATCAGCAGGAAGTCTATGATTATTGACACTATCACTATGCTTCCAGCGCCGACCTTCTGTATTAGCGGGTACTTGGGCAGCACCATCGCCGTCCACCACAGCAGGCCAGCGGTAACAGTTATCCACAGGAACCATGCCGGCACCTGTATCAGCAGGTTGGCTCCTCCCCTAACCTTCTGGACGGCGTAGACCCACAGCGCAGCTGTTAGCAGTGCAAGGGCAGCTAGCAGCTGGTTAGTGCCAGCGAACGCAGGCCATATTATGTTGTAAGCCGGCACCTGCCTCCCTCCTATCACCACGTAGGGGTATGCGAGCACAAGGCCTATGATCACAGCTATAGCGCTTGCAACGAACCTGTTAGCAAGCACCCTGTAGGCTCCGGGGCCCCTCTCGGCAAGCCAGTCGAACATCTCCTGCCACGCGAACCTAGCCAGCCTAGTGGCAGTATCGAGAGTTGTTAGGATGAACGTTGCCAGCGCTATGGCGGCGAACGTGGCCATTACTACGCCCACGGTCTCCAAGCTGCCGAGCGCCTTGCCAACCATGTAGCCGTAGCCAAAGGCGAACCTGTCCGTGGCGCCGAAGGCCAGTATACTGCCCTTGGAAGTGAAGGCTTCGACGAGATCTGCTCTGCCAGCAGCCTCTAGCAGGTTGACGAGGTCGGGCGCGCCCCAGGCAAGCGATACCGGTATTATCACCGCTATGCTGGAAACAGCGCCCTCGGTGAGCATGCCCCCGTAGCCTACAAGCAGAGCGTCAAGCTCATTGGCCAGCTGCTTGCTGGTGGTGCCGCTCGCCACCACGCTGTGGAACCCGCTGAGGGAGCCGCAGGCTATTATCAGGGGTATGGCGGGCCAGAACGGCGTCGCCACACCCACGAATATGGGTGGAGCGAAGCTTGTGTACGCTGGACCGGTAAAGCCCAGATAGGCTGCGCCCAGCGCGCCCACCACACCTATGGCGACGAAGGTCCACAGCAGGTACGCGTTTAGGTAATCTCTAGGCTGCAGCAGGTACCACACCGGCAGCGCGCTTGCCAAGAACGCATAGAGAGAGAGCAGCAGAAGCCACGTGTGGTACGCGTCTATTGTTAGGCCTCCTATTTTCAGCCCGGGAATCCATAGAGGCACCTTGATCGCAAATGCAATCGCACCTACCATTAGGGCAAGCGCTATAAGGGTAGCAGCTCGGGTACCCATGCCCGTTCTGTACATTAGGACTCCAAGGAGGATGGCCAGCGGCATGTATATCATGGCCTTCGTCGCCACGGACCCGTTCTTAGTGAACAGCGAGGCTGCTATGCTCGCGAAGGCTGCGATAACCAGTATGAGTGCGAAGTAGACGTACACTAGGAAGACGTACCTAGCCTTCCTCCCCATGACGTTCTCGGAGACGGTCATTATCGAGACGCCGCCGTGCCTCACGCTGGCCATCAGAGAGAGGTAGTCGTGGACAGCTCCTATGAAGACGTTGCCGAAGAGAACCCATACTATGGGCAGCAGCCAGCCGTAGGCCATGGCTATGGCTGGGCCCACTATCGGGCCTGCGCCAGCTATGCTGGCAAAGTGGTGGCCGTAGAGCACGTACTTGTTTGCCGGAACGTAGTCCACGCCATCGTACCTCTCTATCGCAGGGGTCCTCCTGCCGGGCTCCGCCCTGACGACCCTCTGCTCCAGTAGCCTCCTCCCGTAGAACACGTAGGCCAAAGCGTAGATGGCAAGAACGAGCACAGCTACAAGCCCAGCTGGCACGCTCACGGCCATCACCTCTGCTTCATGACTGCCTTCTCAACAGCCGTGGGGGCTCCGCCGAAGTACAGCGCGGGGCCCACTATCAACAGGAACCAGCCTGCTATGATGCTTGCAGCGTCGGAGGTCCACATCTCCTTCGACCCTATCTCGCCCCGGAGCCCCCCGACCACGAAGCCGTAGATGAACAGCAGCAGCCCTAGCACGGTTAGCACGAGGCCTAGGGCTCTCCTGGCCTCCATATCCACCACCTATCCAGGCCCTTTACCATCATACTATACAACGCGTTCAAATAAGATAAAAACTTATCTACGCAAAACCGTGTCCACTCTGTTTTTAAGTTTACACATGCTCACACTAACGCCTGACCAGCAGACGCGGAGCAGGGCGGGATGCAGCTTGAGCGTGAGAGCAACAGCGCTCCTGGTAATCCTGGTTCTAGGGACGGCAGCTGTGCTGTGGTTCTTCCACATAAGGAGGAGGATAGTGAAGCGCATGAGGTACATCGTAGGAGCCCTCGAGGCGGCTCTAAGGCCGGCAGACACGGAGTACACAGTGCTGGGCTACCTCGTCGGGTTCAAGGCCGTCTACAAGGTCAGAAGGCGGGGGGTAGACAGAGCCTGGATCCTATACACCATCCCACCGTACCACGTACTCTTCTACCTCCCCGTGATAGCTGCGCTGAGGGAGGCCGAGAGGCTGGAGCTCACGTTCCGGCTGGAGCGGGGCGTTAGGGGTGAAGCCCACATCTACGACCCCAGGGACCGTGCCGTACGGAGGCTCGTCAAGAAGGATGTGGGCGATAGGGCTGCGCGGATGGCTCAAGGCCTCGTCGATGTCGGCGCAAGGAGGTACGAGGCCCTCTACACAAGCAGCGACGCTCTGGAGGACGCCAGGAGGATAGCACAGGAGCTCCAGCGGCTGGGCGTCGACGTTAGGCGCTCGTCGGTGGTAGGAACCCTATCGGCTATCCACGTGTCCCTGGTTCCGGGAGCGGCTCGCGTAGAGGAGGTTGTGCGAAGGCTTGTAAGGCTTGCAGAAGCTATCGCCTCGCGCTAGCTCCGGGAGACGTCGGCCACAATGGGGTTGAGAGCTGCAAGGAGGTCTCTCGCCAGGACGCGCGCCAGGTGCCTCAAGCTCCCGCCACCGACAACCACGTCGCTCTCCACGGACGCCAAGCTCTTGTCGGCAACCACCGTAAGCGATGCGATGGCGTCGCTGAGAGGTGTAACCTCCCCGGGCTTAAAGCCCGTAAGCCTCTCGACCTCGTCGGGCTTAGCCAGCCTCACCCTGGAGGCTCCCAGAGCCCGCGCAAGCTTCCTGTAGTCGATTCTCCTGTCTCCCGGCAGGAGGACAGCTGCAGGCCTGCCGTCAGCCACCACCAGTATGGTCTTAACTATGGAGCTTGGAGGAACCCTGGAGAGCCGCGACGCCTCCTCCACGCTCCTCACGGATCCGCCGAACTCCATGACCTTGACGCGGATGCCCCGCTGCGAGGTAAACTCGAGGAGCCTCCTGACACCCTCCTCCAACACCAAGCCCGGGCACCAGCGTTTGGCCTCCCGCTTATAAAATGGCTTGCAAAACATCCAGCCTCCGCAAACCACCCCTCGGCGCGGCAGCACCAACTCATCATCGCTTAGCATGCTCCAGGCGGCGGGGATCTCGGCCAAAGCTACACAAATTACACCAGAATTGCTGCAAGCCTTCACGGTGCCTTGGATGGAGTACACCAGGATATCGCAGAGATACTTCCTTGAAACCGGGACCAGGTTCCCGAGGAGGATCATATGGGCTATGGGGTGCATCAAGGCTGCTGCAGCCCGCGCCAACATGGAGCTGGAGCTCCTTGACAGGAAACGTGGCGAGGCTATAGTCAAGGCCTCCAGGGAGCTGGCGGAGGGCGTGCACGACGGTAAGGTTGTCGTTGACGTATACCAGACGGGGTCCGGCACGGGGCTCAACATGAACGTCAACGAGGTCATAGCCGAGAGGGCCTCCCAGCTTGCCGGCGTGGAGGTGCACCCCAACGACCACGTAAACATGAGCCAGTCGAGCAACGACGTAGTGCCAACAGCCATCAGGCTGGCGGCGTTGGCTGAGCTTAATGAAAGCCTGCTCCCCGAGCTCGAGAAGCTTGCGTTGAAGCTCGAGGAGCTCGGTGAAAAGTACGCTAGCGTAGTCAAACCCGGCAGAACCCACCTGCGGGATGCACTGCCCGTGACCCTGGGCATGGAGCTGGCGAGCTACGCGCCCTCGCTCCGGATGAGCCTGGAGCTCCTTGCAGCCATCTCCCGAGAGCTCAGCAGGGTGCCTCTTGGGGGGACAGCTGTAGGCACAGAATTAAACGCGCACCCCGACTACCCCAAGCTCGCAGTCAAGCTTCTCTCTGAGGAGTCCGGTCTGAGGCTGGAGGTCGAGGAGCTGAAGCCTAGGAAAATGAAACTGGTGACTGATCTTCTGGCGCTTAGCTCGGCGGCAAGGCTCGTTGCAGTCGACGTGTGGAGGCTGAGCCAGGACCTCCGCCTGATGTTCTCCGGGCCGCGCACAGGCCTCGACGAGATAGACCTCGAGGTGGAGCTTCCCGGAAGCAGCATGATGCCTGGCAAGAAGAACCCGGTTACGCTGGAGGCCGTCATGCAGGCCTCTGCGCAGGTCATGGGCATCGACTCCTCAGTGCTTCACTCATCGCTGCTGGGCGAGTTCGAGCTGAGCATGGGGCTGCCGCTCGCCGGCTACAACGTGGTCAGCCAGCTGCAGCTCCTCGCAGAGGCTCTGAGGAAGCTCCGCGAGCAGGTCCTCGATGCATCAAGCCCAACAGAGCAAGGATGGAGGAGCTTGCCAGAAGCAGCCTAGCCCTCGTCACGGCGCTCTCGCCGGTGATAGGCTACGAAAGGGCTTCCAAACTGCAGAGAGGCTCGCCTCCGGAGCCAGCCTGCTAGATGCAGCCAAGGAGGTTGGCGTAGAGAGTGAGGTTAGGCGCCTCCTCGAAAACATAGCAGAGCTAACAAAACCCGGGATACCCTTCTTGAAAAGCGGGGAGCAGCGCAGATGGGGGGTAGACAAGCAACGGGGATGACCCCCTAAGGGACAGGCGGTAGCGGGTCCTCCGCAGCATTTTTCGCGCTGTTTTATCGCTGCGCGCAGATGGCCTCTGGCACGGTTGCCGGCCCCTCTGCTTAATTACTTCCACGCGCATCTGCCCGTGGAGGGGCGTGGAGGCGGGCTTGCACAGGCACGTGGTCTTGGCCCTAATCCTGCTAGGGTTCGTCGCGTCCTCGGTGGCGCTCTACGAGGCTGGGCTTTCCAAGACCCTGGCGATCAGCGACTACATAAGCGACGAGGTCTGGTACGTGTCCTCCGCGATAAACGTTGCCAGGCAGGTGCTGGGGTGGTCCATCCTACCCAAGGTAAACTCTACGCACGCTGCTTACACGGTATTCTACTCCCAGGCGTGCAGCGAGGACATGGTGCTGAGGGAGGTTGAGGTGGTTGTCGGAGGCCCGGTGGCGCTTGCTAGGACGGGATACCGCGAGCTGCGCGCCGTCGCCGTCTACGTTCCCGCAGAGCGTGCCGAGGCTTTGGCGGGCTACAGGGGCCCCTGCATTAAGGACGTGATGCCGGGCATAGCGCCGGACCACGAGAACATAAACTCGTACCTCAACACCGAGCACCCCCCGCTGGTGAAGTACATCATCGCCGCCCTGATCAAGGCCTACGGGTTTAGGTACGCTGCCTGGAGGTACGCCAGCTTCGCATTCGGCCTGCTATCGCTTGCAGCGGCCTACGCGCTCGTGTACGCAGTCTCGAGGAGGTACGGCTACTACGCTCCTCTAGCCGCCCTCCTCTCGGCCGTGCCGGTGGCCTTCGCGCTGAGGGACGCAGCCTTCAAGTCGATGAGCTCAGTGGGCATGCTGGACATCTACTCCTCGAGCCTCTCCGCCCTAGGCACGGCCCTCGCCGCCTTGGGGCGCCTCGAGGCCTCGGCAGTGCTCTTCGGCCTGGCCTTCTCGTCGAAGTACTCCGCCCTTTTTCCCCTAGCCCCGCTGGTAGTCTACGTGGCTGCGCTGCGCGGCGGTAGGGAGGCTGCGCGCTTCCTGCTGCTATTCTTCCTCTTTGCAGCCCTGCCCTGGATCCCCTTCGTTCTTGCGCGCGGCCCGGGCTTCGTGGTGAGGGAGGTTGTTGGAGCGTTCACCTGGCACACGTCGACCAAGCCGGGCGACCTGCCGACCGTCAGCCCTCTCGATATGCTCTTAGCGCGGAACTCGTTCGTTCTCTACTACCGTGACAACGAGCCCTACCTGGTGGCGGCCTGCAACCCGGGCGTTTGCGTCACCGGCCTCGTCCTCGCGGCAGCTGCTGTTGCGGCTGCTGTAGCTGCGGCCCTATGCTCCCGCTGGCGCTTGGTGGCAGGCGAGGTGTGGGTGGCGCCAGCGCTCGCCTACGTGGGCGTCAACCTAGGTTACGCTGCGCTCTACGCTGCCGGCAACAGGAGCCTCTACAGCTTCTACACAGTGCAGCACAGCGTCCACGCCCTCCTCGTGCTCGTGACGACACCCCTGCTGCTCGGAGAGCTGACGGGGCTCAGAGGCAGATTGGAGCCGTGCAGGCCTACGCTCTCCTCCCTTAAGCTCGCTGCAGTGGCCGGCTCGCTTGCCGGCGTTGTGGCTTCAGCCTACATGTCCGAGTGGCCTCCTCCCCTCAGACTGCCTCCCGCCCTCGCCCCGCTAGCCTACGTGCTGGCCTCAAGGGCGGACAAGCTCGTCCACGCCGCGCTGGTGGCTGTATCGGTTCTCGTGTATGCGGGGTCGGCGCTCAAGTACCCCCTACTCTCGGCCAGCTCAGCTAGGCCCTCGTGGCGCGACGTGGCCTCGGCTGCCCTGCTGTGGGCTGGCCTAGGGCTTACAGCGCACGTGGGGTTCCTATCATCGTACGCACCGCTCTTCCTCGTGATAGCTCTCGAGGGTGGCGGCGCGATCGACGGGCTTCTGGCAGGCTTCACGGCGCCAGCGCCCGTGGCTGTAGCCCTCGGCTGGAGGGGGAGCTTCAGAGAGTATACGAGGTTTGCCGCAGGGTTCCTCCTAGGCTACGCCGCGTCGCTCCTGGTGGCCTCGCGGTACGCCAGCATCTCGGGCAGCGGCTTGGCACTCGCGCTTGTGATGCTCGCAGCAGGGCTTGCTCTGCCACTGGCCTACCGGGGCCCCGAGGCGAGGAGGGTGGCTGCATCACTCTCCGTGGTGGCGGCGGCAGACCTCCTAGCCCTAGCGTCTGCGGCAGCCGCCGGTGCGGCGCCTGCTGCAGCGTTGCTGGCTGGCGTCCTGGCTGTGGCTAGGCCCGGCATGCACCTAGAGCTGGGCGCAGCCCTGGCTATACTGTCCCTGCTGGAGCTCCGCACGGGAAGAGCTAATAGAGGTCTGGGGGGAGCTAGGTAGAGCGGCTGTGAGGAGAAACCCCGGTGACCCGGCTAACGACCGCCCTTCGCGGGATGGGTGGGGCCCCGCATCACTGAGCCTCCTCTGAGGCCTCCTCCAGGTAGGGTGCCAGTATTTCGTGGAGCGTCTCCTCGTCCACAACACCTGCAAAGCCGTCGACGGGCCTGCAGTTGTGGAAGATCACGGTCGTCGGGGTGGCCATTACGCCAACCTCCATTGCAGCCTCGTACGCGTAGTATACGTCAACCTCTATGAAGCCTACACGGCCGCGCAGCTTCCTCGAGGCCATGCTGGCGTACCTGTAGAATATCGGCTTGTACATCCTGCACGCAGGGCACGTAGGGCTCGTGAATATAGCTACCACTATAGGGTGCTTGCACACAGCCTCGCGAAAGCTCGCGTAGTCCGCAATGTACTTGACGGGCTCCTTCACTCGGCCGTCCTCCTCCGCCTCTTCGAGCCGGCTGCCGCCCGACGCCATCTTCCTGGCTATGGAGTTCAGCAGCTCCTCTAGCTCCCTATCCCTCTCCTCCACCGAGGATCACCCCGTACACGGAGACGCAGCCCCCTCTTTTTCGTTTTCCTCAGACAAGAGAAAAGGACAGGTGCCAGGCGATGGCCTAGATAGTCCTATCCTAGTAGTAGTCGCCGAGAAGCCACTCGTTTCCAACGTAGACCTCGCTCACCCCAGCCTCCCTGACAGCCTTGAGAGCCTCCTCCATGTGCCTCCTGCTCGTGGGGGGAAGATCCCTCATCAGGTGCTCGCCGTGGAAGGCGAGCAGGACCACCGGTATTCTGGCGCCGGTCTCCTCCTCGAGCTTTCTCACGTAGCCTGCTACCCCCCTAACC
>JBEVCG010000018.1:0-11940 GCA_040514325.1 Thermoproteota archaeon
TCCTCTAACTGCGTGGGATACGATGACAGGCCTCACGGTAGCTGATGTGGACGGTGTCTGCTGCAAGCAGCTGGAGAGACCAGGCTGGAGGCTAAAGGAGAAGCTTGTGGAGCTAGGTGTTGAAACGCTTTGCGTGCTCTCGCGCACGAGATCCTGCAGGCCCGAAGATGTGGTGCAGGAGCTGGCCCTTAAGATAGCTCTTGGCAAAAACTGCCTCTATCCATGCAGCCTCAGAGCGCGTGGACTCGGATCTCTTGGCAGAACAGTTGTAGCAGTGCCAGATCCCAAGGGTGAGTTAAAGTGCAACGTGTGCGCAGCGGCTTGCGGCAGATTGCACAGCGGCTCCTCTCTTACTAGAATTGTGGCAGAGGCTGTTACGAGCTACAAGACACCCCTTATCGCCATCGACTTTACGCTGTTAAGCAGCCACGTCCATCCCAGCGAGATCTCAAGCTTGAGAAAGCAGGTAGGCTCAGCACTCGCCGTCGTGCGCGCTTACCTTTGGGATCACCATTTAGTCCTGGCTGGAGCTCCCGCAGGTCTTCGCGAATGGCTCTACCCCGTTCTAGGCAAAGCCTTTGTCCAGGTGACCTCCGAGCCCTCTGACCTTGCCCTAAAGATGCGTGGTGCTAAACGCGTAATTCTACTGGATCCCAGCGCTCCAGAACCCCTAGCTAAGGATGACGTCCTAGGCGCGGACGGCTTCATAATTGGCGCTATTGTCGACAAGATCCCGAGGCCTGGCGAAACGTCTAAGCTCAGGCTTGCCGGTGAAGCTGAAAGGAGGCGAATAGAGCTCCGAGGAGAGCCTATAGGTGTCCCCAACAGGATAAACGCTGTGATAGAGATAATCATGAGAGCACGCTACGAGACCTGCGGCGACGTGGAGAAAGCTATTTTGAGAACTATGAGTTCTCGCGACGCGAGATTGAGGGCCTACGTTGAGATAGCGAGATGGGCCTCAAGGCACAGGACAAGGCAGGTTCCGTGGAGCCTCTACATAGAGCTATCGTCATGGCTTCCACTAAACCCAAAAGACTTTGTAAAAGCTGTGCGCATGGCAGGCCTCACGCTCGAGCGTAGCGGAGAGAGACGCCTAGAGCACGGCTAAACCTTCAGCAAAGGCCATACTCTTCACGTGTCTGCGATAGCTGGTCTCATCATCTCCAACTTTCAAGAGCCGTCTAGAAATGTGAAAGGTTGTGGAGTAGGTGGAGACGGTGCAGAGTTTTACGCCGGAGGCTAGGAGGCCTTCTGCTTGAATAATATCCTACTGTCCCTCACCTCGACGATGCCCTTCCTAGCCAGCATGGTCAAAGCGTCCCAGTAGTAGAACTCCTCGACGTCGATGCCGTACCACTCGCGGAAGCCCTGTCTTATCTCGTCTAGGCTCCACTCGGTTTTACCCTCCTCCTTGGCGGTCTCAGCTAGCATCCTCTTGATAAATTGGGTTACATCCTCTAGGCGCGTCCAGGGGTATTGGAACCATACCCACTCCTTCACCTCCATGTAGTAGAAGTCGGGCTTGATTTTAGCTACAGTACTTATCCACTGCAAAGCAGCGACCTTTAGCTCGGCGGGCTTCCACTCGCTTGCAACAAAGTCTCTTGCGAGGATCACCGTCTCTCCGGTGTCCACTATGTCGTCTACTAGGAGTGCTCGGTAGCCGGAAAGATCCACCTTGTACGGGAACTTTAGGAGAGCCCTCTCCGAGGCCTTGGCAGCCTCCGTCCAGTGCTGGCTTTGCACGCTCAGCATGTTCTCGACTCCCAGAAAGTCTGCTAGGAGGCGTGCTGGCACGTAGCCTCCGCGAGCTACGGCTACTATTATGTCGGGCTCGTATCCTGCATCGAGTACCTTCTGCGCCAGGCCTCTGCTCCATCTAACGATCTCGTCCCACGTTACCAGCTTCACGGGGATACGGGGCACGCCTGCTGTCCCCCACTTTTGTCACGTTGCGGGGTTCTAAGCAGTTTCGGTTCTAACGCAAGCAGAGCTCCCTCAGCAATGCGTATTACTCCTCTTCGAGCTCTTCCAGCCTCTCCAAGAGGTCCATAATGGTCTCTCTTGCCTCCAGCTTTACGTGGAGTCCGCGCTTCACCAGTTCGAGGTAGATATCGTGAGCTATCTTGGAGAGTTCATCGGCCAGCTCCTCTATGTAGCCCCTTGGGTCCTCCTCGCTGTCTACCACGTCCGAGAGGAAGTCGTCGAGGCCCTCGTGTCCGATGCGAACGGTTAAACCTTGCCCTGTCTCCCTAACCTCGATGTAAAGGGGCGCTCTCCTGCTTCTTATCTTAATGGTTCCGTGCTCCTCCGCATATTCGTAGTCCGGTTTGAGCCTCTCGGCTATTTTCCGGACGAGCTCTGCGACATTATTAAGGTTGGGCAAACGCCGAAGCACCCAACGTTGTCATAGGATTGTTAAGCCTAGAAAACAGCAGCGGTGCTGTGAAGGAGAGGGTGTGGAGCCGGGGCCGGGATTTGAACCCGGGATCAACGGGTTTCTGCACGATGGGCGGTTAGGGGCCTGCGCCACTGCAGCCCGCCGCCTTTGACCGCTCGGCCACCCCGGCACCCGATCCAAATAGAGGTCGCTGCTCAACGGCTTATTAATGCATCGCGCAGACACGTATCTGGGATGACTTAACCAGGCGGAGCCGACGGCTAGGGTGACGAATTCGGCCTTGGAGGACCGCTACGACGTTGTTGTGGTGGGAGCGGGTCCAGCTGGCCTCCTTGTAGCCTCCGAGGTGCGGCACACCGACACTGTGATCTTTGAAGCATCAAAGCGGGTAGGCTGGCCTCCGCACTGTACGGGGATAGTGAGCGAGCAGACAGCTAAGAAGATTAAAGCGTTAGAGCTAGATGCTGTGGAGGCCGTGTACGCTCACGCTGTGTTGGCTGACAGGAGGTTGAGATCCTACTGCGAGGTCGATCTGAAGCCGAAAGTCTACAAGGTTGCTCGGCCGCTGCTGGAGGAACGCCTTGCCGAGATCGTCGAGTCTGCAGGTCACAGGTTGGTGACTGGGACGAGGATCTCCGGCATCTCGAAGCAGGGTTGCCTGTATGTTGCGGGATCCGGCACCGTTTGCGCCCGCCGCGTGGTTGTGGCAGCGGGGCCGTCGCCGAGGTTTAGCAGGTTGTTTTCGCGCTCTTGCTCGCGACTCCCCGGGCTTGAAGTGCGTGCGCGGCTTAGCAGTAGGCTTCGTGACGACGTTTTCGTGACGATTCACGACGAGAAGGTGTCTCCAGGGTACTTTGCGTGGATAGTACCCGTAGACGGCGGAAGGGAGGCGGTTGTAGGAGCTGGCCATCCGCACGACCCTCTTTCAGCGCTAGCTGCGGTGCTTCGCGCAATGGAGCGAGGCGGTGTGAGCATTTCGGCCGTACTGAGTCACAGGGGAGGATCAATAGTGAGGGGGCCTCCTGCACCTACCATTCTGTCAGGTAAGCTTGCTGGAATAGGTGACACTGTTTGCTCCTCGAAACCCTTCACGGGTGGCGGGCTCTACGCTATATCAAAGCTCTACACGCACGTGGCTAGGTGGGCTGAGGGATACGGCGGTGGTCATGAGCTTCTGAAGGTCTGGCGGGAGCTTCGAGGCGAGCTCTTGCTCCAAAGACTACTTACAAGCATGGCAAGTTACGTGTTTCCCGTTTTTCTGGCCTCGCTCAAGGTAGCGTGCAGTGCGCTTGCTCGTGGTCTATGCTCGGTGGACTTTGATGCGCATAGCAGCATGGTAGGCTGTTTCTTGAAGGGGTTGGTGTCGTGACCAAGGGGCGTCTGATCAAGGAGATGGTTGAGGAGCTTTACGGCAAGGAGATGGCAAGAATCATATGGAGCAGGCTTGACATAGTGGGCGATATCGCGATAATAAAGAAACCCTTCAACGTGGATCTTGAAGCCCTACGACCCCTAGCAGAGGCTCTAGTGGAGAGGATTCCCTATGTGAAAAGCGTGTGGGCTGCGGCAGGGCCCGTGGAGGGCGAGTTCCGTACTAGGAAGCTTGTACACCTCGCAGGCGAACATAGAAGCGAGACAGTCTACAAGGAGCACGGCTGCACGTTCAAGGTAGATATATGCAAGGTATTCATAACGCCCCGCCTATCTTTCGAGCATCTGCGCGTGGCTAAGTTAGTGAAACCCGGAGAAACTGTGGTCAACATGTATGCAGGCGTTGGCACCTTCTCCATAGTAATAGCGAAGCACGGTTCTCCGCGCAAGGTGTACAGCATAGACATCAACCCCGATGCGTACAGGCTAATGGTAGAGAATGTTGCACTTAACGGTGTAGAGGACACTGTGGTTCCGATACTCGGAGACGCAGCTGAGGTTGTAACGAAGCCGCCAATAGCCGGGTCTGCTGACAGAGTCCTGATGCCGCTTCCTGAGCTTGCTCTAAAGCACCTACCCAGCGCCTTGAAGGCGCTAAGAGATCGGGGAACTCTGCACATATATCTCCACGTCTTTGTACCGCGTGGCACAGACCCCCGTGAGGAGGCTATCAAGGCTGTGAGAAGGAAGTTCGAGGAGCTAGGGGTACGCTCCTACAACTTCACGCACGCGCGGGTGGTTAGGAGCGTAGGTCCTAGGAGAGCTCAGGTGGTGCTCGACGTAGAGGTCTACAAGGAACAATGACCCTTATCCCATGTGGCCCTGTGCCATATTGTTACAGCGTCTGAGAGATCTTTCGTGCAACGAACTCCAGTACAGTCTTAGCTTCCTCTAGGGCCTCCTCGGATACGGCCTTGACAATGAGCTGCTTCACAGTGTCCTGGCTGCCCTCCACATTTACTTCAACCTCGTACTCCTCTGAGAGGCTGTTGAGGGCTCTTAGCGCGTACTTCACGTAGGGGTGAGATCTCGGCACGTCCTTGGTGAATACCAGCCTCGCGCTGCTCCTCCCCACAACAAGCCGCGCGGCAGTTGCCCCGCTTCTTCCTCTGAACTCGACGCTCTGCTCCTCAATACCAACATCCTCTGGGCTGCACACCTCTAGGAGCCTTAAAAGGGCCTTGTACATCTTGAGCTTAGCTTCTAACCTCTCCACCTCCTCGGCTAGGGCGTCTCTCAGCTCGGAGATGCTCACCTCTTCTTCCGACATTGGTTTCACCGTCAGCTGCTGAGGCGTGGAGCGCGCTCCATGCAGTATTTTTACCCAGCTAGCAATGATAAGCTCTGAGGCGGCGAGGATAGGGTCATGAGGGTAGGACGCTTCAAGATCCTACTCCTCCTAGCGTTGATTACTATAGCTGCATATCCGCAGCACGCCGCAGCGGTCAGCTACGAGTTCGAGCTTGGCCTCCTAGCTGTGAGCTCCGATGAAGGCATTGTTGTTCCCGCGAGCATTACTCTTAGGCCTGGCAGGGGTGAAGTTAGCTTAGAGCCCGCGGACCTTCTGCACCCGAGCTTGAGGGTTTCGACGGAAGTCGCCTTCCACATAGCAGCGCTGACCGCTGGGGTCAATCCCTACAGCTACTCCCTATCAGTGCGCTTCGGTACTGATAGGGAGCTGGGCGGTCCAAGTGCGAGCGCGTTCATAGCATCGTCTCTCCTCCTCGTTATGCGGTGGGGGCTTTTGCCGCGCCGCGACGTTTCAATGACGGGTATGGTGAGCTTAACAGGCTTGGTTGTCCCAGTTGCGGGAGTCGAGCTGAAGGCAAAGGCAGCGGGTAAAGCCGGGTTTAGGGAGATCCTTGTCCCTCTAGGCGAGGAGGAGTTAGCTAACAGCTCGCTTAGGGGATCTGACTCAAAGGCCGTTGGCGTTTGCAGCATCCTTGAGGCAGCCAGCCTGCTGGGAGGTTTGAATGGTGTTCCCCTCCCCACAGTGCTGAGTAACGTCAGCTTGCCGCGTGAGGTTCTTAACGTGTTCGCCAGGGATGCTCGAAGGTTCTATGCCGCGATCAGAAACCTCTCCAGCTACGTTGAGGAGGGCTTTGTCGAGGCGCACATAAACCCGATAGTAAGCGCATTCGATGACGCCCTGAAAGAGGACCCCTACTCTGCGGCTAGCCTGGCCTTTGCTGCAGGATACGTGCTTGCAGCCAATGTTACGTCAACGCGCGGCTTTAGCTTCGTGGAGGAGGTTTTCGGCGTGAGCTACGACGAGGCGCTCAGCAGGGCCCGTGCGGTCCTAGCAAACGTCTCGGCTGAGTTGGAACGTGAAGGTGCCTGCAGCCTGCCATCCCTCTCAGCGCTGGCTGCTGCAGAAGTTCGGCTCTACCTTGCAGAGCAGGCTCGTAACGCGACAGCACCGGGCACCAAGGTATTAGGGCTTATGCGTGCCTTGTCGGCTGAGACCTGGGCTAAGGCTGCAGCGGCGGCAGCGGACGAACCACCCTACGTGCCCTGCGCACTCGTTGCCGATGTTGCGAGGTACCTCGCAGAGTACGCTGAGCGCGGGTACGAGTACTTGAGAAGCATTCAGGAGACCTCCGAGGTTGAGATAAGAATGCCCGACGAGAGGGACGTTCGCCTCTGGCTAGAGGATGCGCTAAGGTACGCCAGGGAGGGTAACTACATTCGCTCAATAGGCGTATCCCTCTATGTGATAAGCGTCCTCGAAACAGCCTTTGCCTTTGCTCCGGGGATGGACAGAGGGTGCGTTGAGAGGCACCTGTTGATGCTGGCAGCAAGCAGCATGCTCTACAGAAAAACCCTTCCAACCCTTCTTGTCTGGCGCTATGCGAAGAAGTACGCAGGCATCCTTGACGAGGCTGGCCTAGGCAGGAATACGGGCTGGGCGCTACTCGTGGACGCGGCTTCGTGGATGCTCCTTCCTCTCAGCCTGGCGGCGCTTTCAGAGCAGCCTGCATACGAGAAGGTCTCCACAGTGTACAAGCTGGCACCCAGCATGGGGGTGGCGATAATCTTGGCTGAGGCTGCTGCTGTGGCGCTGGTGGGGTACGCCTCGATGAGAGCCTCCATTGCACCGAGCGCCAGCAGCTCAAACACGGAGAGTGAGGCAAACTAAGATCCGGTGGACGTTCTATGCCGGTTGGAGCCTAGGTAGTCCAGCAGCGTTCTTCCCGGGGCTTTAGCCTTCCCTTTTCCCTTCCCTGTAGAAGCTAGCTGGGAAACAGCGGCTGCGATGACGGTTCTGAAGTCCCTCTCTAAGTCCTGCCTCAGCTGAGGCTTGTAGAGGGCTGCAGCCGGATGGTAGGTCGGTATTATCTTCACTCTAACGCCCTCTATCGCGGCCTCGTAGACTTTGCCGTGGTCCCTTGCCATGCTCTGGAACCGCTTTCCAGAGAGCTGCAGCAGCGTTCTGGCGGCGTGACGTCCCACGGCTATTATCAGCTTTGGCCTTACGAGCCTTATCTGCGCTAGCAGGTAGGGGAGGCAGGCTGCTATCTCCTCGTCGGCGGGATCGCGGTTGCCGGGAGGGCGGCACTTAACGACGTTTGTAATGTAGACACTCTCCCGAGGCAGTCCAGCAGCTTCGAGGAGCTCCGTCAGCAGCTTTCCGGCTGCGCCAACAAAGGGCCTGCCCTGCTCGTCCTCGCTCCTTCCCGGCCCCTCGCCTACGACCATTACGTCGGCGTCCAGTGGCCCCTCTCCGGGCACGGCATTCTTCCTGCTTTTATGGAGAGGGCACTTGGTGCATCTCTTGATCTCCTCGACGAGCTTCAGGTAGCTGCCTTCCACTTGAGCTAGCCCCCAAGGAGCATGCTTTTGTCCCGCTTCAGGATATAAAGGGACCTTGGCGCATAGCATGACGAGCGCAGAGAGACCAGCCGTCTCGGGACGCATGTACCACGTGATGCTGGGGCCTGGAGATATACCCCCCTATGTCCTGCTTCCCGGCGACCCGGCCCGTGTCGACGAGATTGCCGCGAGCTGGGATACAGCCGAAATTGTGCAGTTCCACAGAGAATTCAAATCTGCACGCGGAACGTACCGCGGCGCTCCAGTAGCGGCTGTTAGTACGGGCATCGGCGGCCCCTCGACGGCGATTGCTGTGGAGGAGCTGGCTGCTATTGGTGCACACACGCTCATCAGGGTGGGAACAACTGGTGCTATACAGGGAGACATCGAGCCCGGGACGCTGGTTATAGCTACGGGTGCGGTCAGAATGGATGGTGCGAGCAGCGACTACGCACCGGAGCAGTTCCCTGCACACGCCTCGCCAGAGGTCGTGCTAGCGCTGGTGGAGGCCGCCAAGAGGCTGGGCGCTAGGTACAGGGTGGGTGTTGTCGCCTCAACGGCTACCTTCCACCTCGGCCAAAGCAGGCCCGGCATCCGAGGCTACACCTGGAGCGGCGTGGAGAAGAGGATAGACGATCTGAGGAGAATGGGGGTGCTGAGCTTCGAGATGGAGGCTGCAACCATATTCACTCTCTCGCAGATATACCGGCTGCGGAGCGGCTGCGTCTGCGCGGTCATAGCTAACAGGGTGACCGGAGAGTTTAGACCAGGACAAGGTGTCGATACGGCAATAAGAGTTGCCAACGAAGCTTTGAGAATTCTCTACGAGCTTGACAAGCTTCGCGGAGATAAAATGGAGACGCCCACCATATCGGAGCTGGCGGAGGCCGTTCGTAGGGCGTTCAGCTAGAGTTAGCCCAAGCTTAAACCAACATTTTTATCCACCCCCGGGAGATCCTAGAGGAATTAAAGTGGCAGAGGGGCCCGTCGTCTAGCCTGGTTAGGACGCCGCCCTGACACGGCGGAGGTCCGGGGTTCAAATCCCCGCGGGCCCACCAAAGCCCTTCTGCGGCTCACGCACCGCCTTCTGAATAACGCTTAATGGGTTAGCGCTAGGGATGCCGTGGGCAATAGAGCCTCCTCTCCCCTGTATTTCCACATCAACGCTTATACTGGCCCCATCCTAGCTGTGGTGTGTAGGGCGTGAGGAGTGGGCTGGCTCGCCGACCCCTCGGCGTGAGGAATTGCCGCGGTTTGCCGATCCCCTACCACGTGTAATTCCCTAACGAAGACAGCGAAATTATTTTATATTGAAAATTGCTTCTGTTTATGTGGTGGACTCTTTGAGCGGCATTAACGCAGAACTAAAGAGGCTTGTGGAGACGTTCTGCATCGATGAGCTTACGGAAAGCGTACTGTACAGCGAACTGGCGAAAATAGAAAGGGATGCGGCAACCAGAAAGGTTCTGAGAGAACTTTCAGAGCAAGAACACAGGCACTACTCCTTCTGGAGGTCTATTCTTGGGAGGGATTGCAGGGCTAGAATGTATACTGTTTTCCTTCTAAAGGTAGCCTACAGGATTCTGGGCCCTATTTTCGTCCTCAACATGCTTGAGCAGGGGGAAAGAGAGGCCGTAGAGAAGTACCGCTCGTTCATCGAGAAATTCGGTGTCGGCGAGGATGTGAGGCGGGAGGTAGAGGATATTCTGGGCGAGGAGGAGGAGCATGAAGAGAAGCTTATAGACCGCATAGAAGATATAAGAACGAAGTACCTCGGCTACGCAGCTTTAGGGCTCTCCGACGCTCTGGTTGAGGTCACGGGGGTTCACGCGGGGTTCCTCGGTGCCACAGCTAGCACGACGGTTGCCGGAATAGCTGGCCTCGTTGTGGGCTTCTCTGCAGCGATTTCGATGGCTGGTGCTGCCTACGTCCAGTCGAGGCATAGCGGCTCTGAAAAGCCTGGGGTCAGCGCAATGGTGACGGGCCTCTCCTACATGCTTTCGGTAGTTTTGCTGGCTCTACCCTACTTTCTCCTAGGTTCAATGGCTATCTCGTTCGCGACATCCGTGGTGTTAGCCTTAGCTATTGTGGCAGCTTTCACTTACTACAGCTCAGTTATCAGGAGGGAAAACTTCCGCTCAGAGTTTGTAACAACCTCGGCGCTTCTGCTGGGAACGGCGGCGGCATCTTACCTCTTCGGTGATGTTATGGGCAGAGTATTCGGCATACAGGGTGCCTTCAGCTAAGATATTGCCGTAGAGCAGTGCCCTGCCACATCCATTAAATGTAAAAATTTTAATTTAAAAAAGAGTTAGCTTACAATAGAGTGGAAATAGAATAAGACTTTTAGCTCTTACAAGCTCTCATTAAACCACGAACCCGGATCCTTCTGCGGAGGGGTAGATGTATTTGAGCAGCGAATACTATGAATACCCCCTTATTCTCCACAAGCTGCTCAACTACGGTCTGCAGGTAGCGCCTGACGCAAGGATATTCTACAAGGATAAGCTTAGCTACACGCTAGCGGAGTTCAAGAACCGCGTGGAGAAGCTAGCGGCAGCGTTGGCGGCAATAGGCGTGAAGACCGTGAACGGGCCCTGGCAGATGGGCGATCGCGTGGCGACTTTTGACTGGAATACGCACTGGCACTACGAAGCATACTTCGCAGTCCCGATGATGGGGGCTGTTTTGCACCCGATCAACGTCAGGCTAGCGCCCATGGAGATAATCTACATAGCTAATCATGCGCGAGACAAGGTGCTGATAGCGCACCAGGATTTTCTTCCGTTAATTGAGAAGATAGCGGCTCAGATGGAGACGGTAGAGATGATACTTGTCCTCAGAGAGAACCCAGACCTCGAGCTGCCCGATAGAATTGCGGGCAAGGTGGTAATGGACTACGAGGCGTTCCTCAGCGACTATGGCAAGGGAGGTTACAAGTTCGAGGACCTTGACGAGAACACCGTTGCAGCGATGGGGTACACATCGGGCACAACGGGCATGCCTAAGGGGGTCTACCACACCCACAGACAGATGGTGCTCCACACGCTGGCAACAGCACTTCACGTAAGCGCTATGGTGCCAAGGGAGTACGCGATCAGCCATGCCAGCACTGTGTTCATGCACGTAGTGCCGATGTTCCACGTGTATTCCTGGGGCCTACCCTACGTAGCAACGCTAGTAGGCTTCGATCAGGTGTACCCGGGCAGGTTCGACCCAGGCTTTTACCTGAAGCTGATGGCCGAACACGGCGTCACGCATACTGCAGGTGTGCCGACGATACTCTACATGCTTCTGACGCACCCTGACTTCCCAAAGTACAGGGAGAAGATACGTGGCCTGGTGTTCGTCAACGGAGGTTCGGCCATACCCAGGGGTTTGGCTGAGCTTGCAAGGAAGAACGGGATAAGAGTGGTGGTGGGATATGGCATGACCGAGACGGCCCCTGTGCTTACTATATCGACTGTTCTCAAGAGAGCTGCCGATCTATCAGAGGACGAGAAGTGGGAGCTGCTAGCACAGAGAACGGGCGTTCCGATACCGCTTGTGGAGCTTCGAGTAGTCGATGAGCAGATGAAAGATGTGCCCAAGGACGGCAAAACCATGGGCGAGATTGTCGTGAGAGCACCCTGGATAGCTCGCGAGTACTACCTCGATCCGGAGAAAACGGCGAAAGCCTGGCGCGGAGCCTGGTTCCACACCGGAGACATAGCTGTCTGGGATGAACGGGGCTATGTCACAATAATGGATAGAGACAAGGACGTTATAAAAAGCGGTGGCGAGTGGATATCGTCGCTCCGCCTCGAGACCCTCATAAGCACCCACGAGTGCGTAGGGGAGGTTGCAGTTATTGGTGCAAAGCACGAGAAGTGGGGCGAGAGGCCTGTGGCGATTGTCACGCCAAGGCCTGGATGCGAGAACAAGCTCACCTCGGAGGCGATCCTAGAGCATCTGAGGAAGTTCGTCGACTCGGGCGTTATACCTAAGTGGTGGCTTCCAGACAAGGTTATTGTGCTTCGCGAGCCCCTGCCAAAGACCAGCGTGGGCAAGATAAACAAGCGCGAGCTGAGGCAGAGATACTCGGGTGTTCTTTCCTCATCTGGCTAAACATTTCATGTTGTGCCGCTCAACATTAAAATGTTTTTCAATATGTCAGATTTGTGGATCAATATTGTGGTTGCATTTCAGTGGGGGTCAATGCTACTCCAATTCTTCAAGGATAACCCAAACTTTATTATGCTAGTCTGTAAACTATTTGTTGAGAGGCCATTTGACTCTCCCAACAGGTCTGG
>JBEVCG010000019.1:0-3028 GCA_040514325.1 Thermoproteota archaeon
AGTACTTGCTCATTATCTCGGGGCCGTTAATCGCTATGAAGTAGGCGTTCGTCTCGTTGGCTATGGCCTTTGCCAGCAGCGTCTTGCCCACGCCGGGCGGACCGTACAGCAGGATGCCCTTGGGAGGCTCTATGCCAAGCCTCTTGAACACCTCTGGGTGCTTTAGGGGGAGCTCTACAAGCTCTCTGACCTTCTGAATAATGTCCTTCATGCCGCCAATGTCCTCGTAGGTCACCCTTGGTATCCTTGCGTGCTCGACCGGCTTCTCAAGCAGTATGATGTTCGTGTCGCTTGTGACAACGACCACTCCCGACGGCCTCGTGATGATGACGGTGAACGGTATCGACTGGTTCAGTACGGGGATCAGCACAGTATCTCCTTCGACAAGGGGTATGTCGAGGAGCTTCTTCTTGACGTAGCTTGTGAAGCCCGGGTCTATCGTTATCGAGAAGTTGGCCGGCGCCAGCTTGACCATGGTTGCAGGCCGCACGTGTGCCTTGCGGACAATTACCTTGTCCCCTATGCCTACGCCCGCATTCTTTCTTATCAGCCCATCCATCCTTATGATGTCTTGGCCTCTATCCTCGGGGTAGGCAGGCCAGGCTACTGCGGCAGTCTTCTTCCTCCCCACTATCTCAACGATGTCTCCTGGCTCAGCGCCAATCGACCTCAGGATGTCAACGTCTATCCTAACCTTCCACTTCCCCACATCCCTCTGCCTAGCCTCAGCTACGCGGAGGACAACCTCCCTCCTTCCATGAGATCCCGTGAGCGACATGGTGTTGACCCACTCTACGTGCGGGAATTTGCAAGCAGGCTATAGCGCCCAGCTACTCCGTTAGAAGCGTGACGTGAGGAGTCACCTTATTTACGTATCCCCGCTGCGGAGAAGTGGCTGGCTCTAGCACAGAGGGAGGGAGTCCGGGTTAAAACTCGGAAAGCCTGTGTACAGCTTCAACCTCGACCTCCTCAACACCCTCAAGGCTCCTTAGAATTTCCTCAAGGGTTGAGGTTCCACCTTCGACCTCCTCTGGCATTATTATGTACAGTTTCAGCGCGTTGAGGCCGAAGGCTATGGGGACCTTGGTGTGCCTTGTAACATCGTACCCCTCGGGGAGCTTGGCCCTAACCTCCTCGACGAGCTTCTCCAGGTCTATGTTGACGTCGGACGGGTACACGCTTACTACTACGAGAACCTTTGCCATCTCCACCGCACCTCCAGCTAGGGGCCTTCAAACCCGCACTTGGGACACTTGTAGGGAACACCCATCTTCCTGCAGCTATGACACCTCCATATCACTACCTCACCGCAGTTCGGACACAGCAGCGCCACACCCTTCTCCCAAGGCGTAATCGGCCTATTGCAGCTAGTGCATATCGGCAGCCTTGTTGCCTCCACTATGCTGGGCCTTCTGGCCGTCTGAAGCTCTAGCGCCAACTTGGCTGCACCCCGCAGTTCGCAGGCAAGGAGGCTATTAATTGTTTACCGCTAAGCTCCGCGGGGCAGGGTGCCTGGATTGGGGGAGCTTAAGCAAGTGATAGTGGTGCGTGCAGACCTCAAGATGAGCAGGGGGAAGCTTGCCGCGCAGGCTGCCCACGCCTCCGTCGAAGCCGTCATGAGGATACTGCAGAGCGGGGTCAGGGAGTGGAGGGAGTGGCTTGATAAGTGGCTGAGGGAGGGCCAGAAGAAGGTTGTCGTCAGGGTCGAGAGCGAGGAGGAGCTCCTCCAGGTGTACAGGGAAGCTCTGCAGCTAGGGCTCCCGGCGGCTCTCGTGGAGGATGCAGGGAGGACGGAGCTGCCTCCGGGCACGAGAACAGCCGTGGGCATAGGGCCTGCGCCAGCCAGCATTGTCGACAAGGTCACGGGGAAGCTAAAGCTCCTGTAGCCGAGGGTGCGCTCTGGTTGGACTATAGAGAGTCTCCCTACATGCTGGATAGGCTCCTGGGGCTGCGCTACTGCATCGCATGCGGCGAGCCTGTTGCCTGCATGGCGAAGCCGCGCGAGAGGAGCTTCATCGTCGTAGAGGACCACGGTGTAGAGATTTAGCCGTCGGGTAAGCTCTGCGCCTACATCGTCGCAAAGCGGGGCCTATCAACGCCGGACGCCCTCCGGCTGCTTGCCAAGCTTACTGGGAGGAAGCCGCACGCGTTCACAGCCCTTGGGCTCAAGGACGCTGAGGCGACAACTCTCCAGCTTGTATGCGGCCCCTGCCCGCGGGGTGGTGAGCGGCGGTGGGTGGTAGCTGGGGGACGGCTCTGGGCTAAAGTTGCGGGGTACGTGGATGGCTGTCCAAGGAAGCCGAAGGCCAACAGGTTCCACATAGTCTTGGAGCCGCTTGCAGGAGTAAAGGCCAGCAGCGTAGTTGAGGCAGCCGCGAGGCTAAAGGCCAGGCTTCCAGCCTACTACGGCTACCAGCGGTTTGGAACTCGGCGTCCAGTTACCCACCTGCTGGGCGCCTCGCTCCTCAGAGGCGAGCTGGACACCTTCGCAGCTACGCTGCTAGGAGAGCCCCATCCTGACGAAAGCCCGCCCACAGTTGAATGCAGGCTCCGGGCCTGGAAGGGGTGCACGGGGAGGTTGCTTGAGGCGAAGCTCGCACCCTACGCGGATCGGGTTACGGATCTTCTAAGGAGGATCCCCAGAGGCCTCATAGAGATCTTTGGCGGCGCCCTGCAAGCGTACATATTCAACGAGTACCTGTCTGCTAGGATCAGCTACGGCTACGACCTGGGGGAAAGGCTGAGGGGAGAGAGGCTTGCTGCCGACGGTAGACCACTTGCACCCGTGCCGGGAATAGGGTACAAGGTCGGCGTAAGCGGAGAGGCGAGGACGCTTATCCGCGAAGCTCTCTCTGCAGCAGGCCTGGATGAGAGAGACCTTGAGAACAGGCTAGGGCTTCTCCCCAAGCTTAGGCCCTACTGGAGACCCACCTACACAGCAGCTCGACTTTCTTGCCTATTGGGAGTAACCAGAAACAGAACAAGTCCAGCAGTCCATTCCATGAGGGTGCTGGCGACTAAATTTAGT